>JAAYVL010000155.1 GCA_012517205.1 Verrucomicrobiota bacterium | reverse complement strand
TCAATCTTCCCATCCCGAATCGGGTAGGTGCGCTTGTTGGAATGATCATGATGCTCGAAAGCCACGGTGACGCCCGCCTCTTCGAACAGCGGGCACCAGGAGCGGCGGATCATCTGGGTGTGTTCGGAGCTCTGGCCGGTGGCATCGGACCGGATGGAAGGATAGGCCGGGATATGGTAAACGGGAATAATATGCGGCATCGTGCGGCGCTTGGCCAGCTCATGCCGCAGCCAGTCGGTCTGGGCGCCTTCGATGGGATGGGTGATGCTCGAGTCCAGCAGGAACAGGCTCAGGTAATTGCCAAAATCCAGGCACGCATACCCGCGTTCTCCCGGCAAGGGAAAAAGGGCGTAAAAGCCTTGCGCGTTGGTGGGGCTTTGGTCCCAGGACCCGACCACCTCGTGGTTCCCAATGGTGACCAGCAGGGGAACCAGCCGCCCGTCCGAAGCGCGCGCATTCGTCTTCCAGGAATCAAAATAATCATCCCATCGCTCCATCCGCTCCGGGGACTTGCCACCGCAGGAGTAGGCCAGGTCTCCGCCAATAACCACAAAGGCTGGATCGAACTTGCCCGCCAGCCGGTTCATCGTATCCATCCAGTTGCGCTCGTGGTAAGCGTCGCCCCCGTTGACAAAGCGAACCGGGGAAACCAGCGTGGCCGGCAGCGTGCGGAACCGGAAGGTCTTTTCCCCGGGCAAAAAGCAAAACTCGTAATCCGACCGGGGCGTCAGGCCCGTGAGTTCCACGGTGTGAATCGTGCGCTTGGACTTGGGAAAAGGATGGCTCTCCCCTTGCACCTTGATCCAGTCCCCGGCTCCGCTGGCGCGGTAATAGGCTTCGGCCCGGGCTTCGCCCACCGTTTGCCAGTGGATGATCATGGTCCGGGCCGGATCGCGTTTCCAGGTCAGAAACAAGGCCGGGGGATCATAAAGTTCATTTGGCCCAGCCAGGACCGTGACGGCTGAAAATGCCACCGTCAGGGCCAACCACCATCGCACTACACAGGAAGCTAGCATAGGCGGGCAGTTTGCCTTTGCCGCCTCCCGGCGTCAACCCTCCAGCCAAAAATATCTCGACTCTTTGAAAATGTCCCTTATTGGACCCGACGCGGAAACAACAACACCACGGGACATTTTCTCCTGAGCTCTTAAGGGGACATTGCTAAAGAGTTTTGACCCCCTTTGAGAAGCCTAAAAAAGTGTTCACGATCTCCCGGCCTAACCACAACAGGCGTCGAGAATGCGGTTGACAGGTGGAATGGGGTGAGGCAGCCTGCCCTTGGGTCGAAGGGAAGAACGGTTGACCACGCGGCCGAGAACCAAAATCCAAGCCCACAGACGCCACTTGGACGCCGGGGGGCCCAGCCGATACCAACGACGCTTCCGCCGCGCACCCATGAGCTATTGATGAAAAACTTATGAAACGGACTTCCATCCTCACCCGCGTGGTTGCGGCGACAGCTTTCACGCCGAGCGCGCACTTCCGCGGCTTCGAATATTCGTGCATCATGCTCTATCTGGTCGCCGGCTAATCCCGCCTCCCCACCTTGCCGCTATCCCCTGAAACCGTTGGAAAACCTCTGAATAGGAGATCTGCATGAAGTCCCTTGATGTAACCGTTGCGCAAATCAACTGTCGCCGCTGGCGGCGGCGGGGCTTTACTTTGATCGAGTTGCTGGTGGTCATCGCCATTATCGCCATCCTGGCGGCGTTGCTGCTGCCCACGCTGGGCCGTGCAAAAAACACCGCCAAGGGCATAGCGAACCTCAACAATCTGCGGCAAATCGGCATCGCCAACCAGATGTACCTCGACGACAGCAACGGGTTTTTTGCCCATCACGAAGGCTATTACTACCAGGGGGCAATCATTGATCGCCAGGAGGGAAAGAACTTGGGATTGACTAAAGCGGTCAAAACTCACTGGCCCGACCAAATGGTCTGCTACGCGCCCCAGCCCAAGGTGTTCCTGAGTCCATTTCTGACTACCGAGCAAATTGCCAGCGAGGATTTTTCCCGGCCGTTCGGCATTGACGGGTATCGGCAGTACATTTACGGCGGTTACGGTTACAACCTGCACTACCTGGGGTATGCCACCGGCGAGCATGGGAAGCCCGGATATAGCGCCCGGCTGGGCGCCGACATCCGTCATCCGAGCAGTACGGTGTTCGTGGGGGATACCGCCGGCTCGAAATCGCACCGCGGTGTTTATACCGGCAAGCCCGAGGCGCCTTACGCGCTCGATCCGCCGCTGCCTTCCTTGAATCTGGGCGCAAAACTTACCGGATATTACGAAGGCGACGACGGCATGATCGAAACCCCCAGCCCCGGTCCGTACGACTGGCAGGTGCGCGCCTATCCCGCCCCGCGCAACAACGGCAAACCTGGGTTCGTCTTTGTTGATACCCACGCCGAGGGCATGGGGATCCAGAAAATTGACGACTCCAACGGCGATGGCGTACGGGACAACGGCAACTGGAACGGTCTGCACGATCCATTTAACCGCTGACCCGCAAGGCAGCACAAACCTGCCGCTGGTGGCGTGCACCAGATGGTCTTTGTCTCTGACCGTTTTGGCGGGCGGTTGCGCGCTGGCGTCTTTGCTTCTCCGAGGAACACGGTCTGCGCCCGCCCCCGCCGCCCCCTGACGCGGAAACAACCACACCACGGGACATTTTCTCCGAGTTCTTAAGGGGACATTTCTAAAGAGTTCTGACCCCCTCCAGCCAAAAAATATCCGGCCGGGGATCGGTACAAAGCAGAAAAGGCATCCTTGCGGATGCCTTTTCGCTTTGCTCCAGGGAGCTAAATTACCAGGTTGGAATTACGGCAGCATGATGCGGTTGCAGTTCAATCCTGCAGACGCGCCATTCGCCAGCGGGAACTTGGTCGAAGTCCGGCCGCCGGTGTCGCTCGAATTCTTCAACGCTTCCTGCAGACGCGCGCGGTTGAATCCCTGCACGCTGCCGTCCGCCATCCCGACGTTGCCCTGCTTGGAATGCATATTGTCCATCCAGGCCGGCCCCATATTCGCGGTGAAATTGGTGCCGAGGGAAATCTTCGGAGTCCCCGTCGCCGGAGCTGCCAGGTACGCCACGGTCGGCGGATTGGCATTCCCGCCCAGGTTATGGTCGCCGGTCAGGAACATTTGCGGCTGGGTTTCCGTCGCGTCCACACCCACAAAATAGCTGATATTCAGGTCGTTGGTGTAGGGAATCTGGCTGACAGTGGTCGAGCTGACGCCCGTCGAATCCGCAAAGCTGGTGGCCGCCTGCCGAACCGAGGTCTCATACTCCGCCGGGCAGAAGAGCACTTTCGGCGTGCTCAACTCGTTCGAGCAAGCCAGGAATATCTTGGCGGCGCCGTGGCTGCCAAGCTGCGTGGTGCCAAGGACGCGGGCGAAGGTTTCCACGTCTTCCGAAGCGCCGCCCATCGCGCCGGCGAGCCCCATCGGCATGGCGCCGTCGTTATCAATCGCGAAGGTGCGCATGGCCAGGCCAACCTGCTTGAGGTTGTTGGTGCAACTGACGCGGAGCGCCCGCGATTTCGCGCGCGCAAGCGCGGGCAGCAAGAGAGCCGCCAGAATGGCGATGATGGCAATTACGACTAACAACTCGATAAGAGTGAAAGCCCCGATCTTTTTGCGTAGGTTCTTCATAAACTTTGCTATATTATTTTATTGGTTCTCTGGCAAACAGACCGCGAACTTTACTCTTATTGTCCACGCTGTCAACCCGGTTTCGCCAATTATTTAGCAACCCCGGTGCCAGCCCCTATTTTCTTCAAAAACCTAAGAAATCCGCAACCCGACCCGGCAAAATGCGCGAGATTTTCACGCATCTTGCGTGAGGCTCACGCCCCTCGCTGAATCTTTGACCGGCGGAGGCGTGGATATTTTTGCCCCCCAACTTCGCTCCGCAGCCGGCTCGGGCACGCAAACCCCGGACGGGATCGGCCGGATAAGTCCGTGCTCCTTCAAACCCGACCTCCCGGAAGAGCCTCATCCCTCAAGCGCAGGGTTGACAGATGACGCCGCCGCCGTCTATTTAGGGCAGGCGCCGCCGCATGACGTATGGACAGCAACCCGATTCTCAAATCCTTTCCCTGGACCACAACCATCCTGGCCGCCACGGTGGTCATCCTTGCGGCCCTGGCGTTGTTCGCCTATCTCAAGACCATGCGGAGCGTGCGGGAAACGGTGGACCAAGCAGGCCGCACTGCCGCCGAGGTCGCGCGAAACTTCCAAACCGGCCGGATCACCCAGACCTTCCGTGAGAGCATCCCCCAAATCACCGCCACCCACGGCGACGTGCTCGAACTCGCCGTCTTCCGCGCCGAGGAGACTTTCAAACGCACCGACGAACGGCGGATAGGCTGGGGGTGGGTGTACCTGGGAACCACCGTCGCCGAGATTCGCGTGCCGGTATCCTTTCGCTACCATCTGCGGCTTTCCGATCCCTGGCGCCTGGCGGCGCGCGGACAGCTTTGCGTGGTCCTGGCTCCCCCCATCCGCCCCAGCCTGCCGCCCGCCATCCACACCGATGAAATGGAACGGCGGGCCGAAAGCGGCTGGGCGCGTTTTGACAAAAACGAACAACTCGAGGCGCTGCAACGAAGCCTGACGCCCGCCCTGGAGCAACGAGCCGGCGATACCAATCACCTGGCGCTCGTCCGCGAGGCCTGCCGCCATTCCGTCGCCGAGTTCGTAAAAAAATGGCTCCTGCACGAAAAGCAATGGCAGCCAGACCGGTTCACCTCGATTGTCGTCCTGTTTCCCGATGAGGCGGACGCCGCCACGGACACGGACCTGCTGCGCTTCCGCCACGAACCAACCCTCCGCCTCAAGTAGCGCTCCCCAGCCGCGCCAAACCCATCGCTCCGGCACCCCACCTTCAATCCCCTCCGCACCCGCACCGCATAAAAGTGTCCACTTTTTGGACACTCCCGCCGCCAAAGCCCACTTACCCCTTGATTTTACGCTATTTAATGGCTGCCAACCCGCCGTGTACAAGGGGTGTACAAGGGATGCTCACCGGATGTTCATCGAATTTTCCGATGTTCACCCGATGAGCATCCCTTGTACACCCCTTGTACACGGCGGGTTGGCAGGGGGGATGGAGGGGGTTGGCGGGGGATGGTGGCTTTCGCGGGGTTGGCGGGGGCGAAGCAGGTTGGCGCCGGGCGCGGGCGGAATAAGCGGCGGGATTCTGGGAGGGGGTGGGCGGCGGGAGGAGGTTGTTTTGGAGGTTTTCGGCGGCGTTGCGGGCGGGCGGGGGCGTGAAGTCCGGGGAAGGGTGCGCTTTTTCCCTTTTTATTTCGTTTAGAAAGTGATTTTCTAGCGAGGTGCCGTCTGTTAGCTTTTGGATTGCGTATGAATAAACCGTGCCAGTTTACCCGTCGGGATTTCCTGCGAACCTCCCTGGTGGCGTCCGCCGCCATCAGCCTGGTGCCGCGCCATGTTTTGGGCGGGCCGGGAGTGACCCCGCCGAGCGAGATATTGACCAAAGCCGTCATCGGGGTGGGCTCGATGGGGCGGGCCCACTTGAGCTCGATTAACCCCACCGCCAAGCTGCTGGCCGTCTGCGATGTGGACGCGAAGCACCTGCAAGCCGCCCTGAGCAAGTGCGGGCCGGAGGTGAAAGGATACCGGGATTTCCGCGAAGTGCTGGCGCGGAAGGATATTGATATTGTGCATATCCCCACGCCGCCGCACTGGCACGCGCTGATTTCGATCGCGGCGGCCAAGGCGGGCAAGGATATCTGGTGCGAGAAGCCGCTGTCGCGCACGATTGGCGAGGGGGAGGCGGTCAAAGCGGCCATGGCGAAGTACCGGCGCATTTTCCGGCTTAATACCTGGTTCCGGTTCGAGGGCGCTTTTTATGGCGTGGGCGTGCCGGTGCGCCTGATCAAAAAGGCCGTGCAGAACGGGTTGTTCGGCTGGCCGCTCAAGGTGACGCTGGGCGGCCCGACGGGTTTTGATTGGAAGCAGAACGAGTGGTGCGGGCGCACGGATTTGACGCCCCAACCCGTGCCGCCGGAGCTGGATTATGATTTTTGGCTGGGGCCGGCGCCGAAGAAGCCCTATCACCCCCACCGTGTGCATGGCACCTTCCGCGGTTATTGGGATTATGACGGCGGCGGCCTGGGCGACATGGGCCAGCATTACCTTGATCCGGTGCAGTACCTGCTCGACAAGGACAATGAAAGCCCCGTCCGGATCGAGGCGGATACCGATCCGCAGGATCCGGATGCGGTGCAGCCGTGGCGGCGGATCTCGATCCGCTATGCCGATGGGTGCGAAATCATCTTTGACGGGGAGAACAAGGACAAGGAGGCGGCCTTCATCGCCGGGCCCGAGGGCAAGCTGTTCCGGGATTTTGAGTCCGACATCCCGAACTTGCGCGCCAAAATCCAGTCCCTGCCCGACCCGGAGCCGCAGCTTACGGATTTCATCCAGGCGGTGAAGACGCGCCAGAAGTTCGCCTTGAACGAAGTCAACGGCCATCGCTCCTGCACGCTGGTCAACCTGGCCAAGATTGCGGTTCAGACCGGGCGCGTGCTGCATTTTGACCCGAAAAAGCAGCGGTTCATCCATGACCAACAGGCCAACGCCCTGATTCACCAGCCGATGCGCAAGCCATGGAAGCTGCGGGTGTAACGGCCGGGAGCGGGCGCCCGGCGCCTGGCGCGCGCACGCAAACGGCGAAGCCGCCCGGGGCGGACGCCAGCAGCCGCCGGCCATGCGATTCCTGACCCGGCCGCGCATTCAATGGGCGGGCGGGGGATTGGCGGCCTGGCTGGCGCTGGCGGCGCCGGCGCCGGGGCGGGCCGCGGCGGCGCTGGACGTGGTGCGGACGACGAAAGCCGCGCCGGCGGGTTTTGTGGAAATCGGCGGGGTGGAGGCGGGGGCATTCAACCCGGCAATCTGGCAGGCGGGCACGCTCCATTGGGTGCCGGATTTGCGCTCGCCGCTGCTGGCACCGCGGAGCGGGAAGTTTCGCAACATCTACGCGCCCTCGGCGGTGGAAACGCCCGGCGGGTATCGCCTTTTTTATGGCGCCTGGGACGGCCTGCCGACCGGCAATGACTGCCTTTACAGCGCCACGACGGACGCGAATTTCCAGAAGTTTTCCCACCGGCGGGCGATTATCGTGCCGGGCGGCTACGTGCATGTGTGCAACGTGAACGCGCTGGGGCTTGACGGGGGCGGCTTTGAGCTGCTGGCCACGGTGTACCCGGTGCGGGAACGGAACAAGCCGGGCTTCTTCCGCAGCGATGCCACCGGCACGAATTGGAACGGCGGCCGCGGCGAGCCTTACACGGTGCGGGCGCGGGATATCATCGCGATGGACGGCTACGCCTACCCCAACGCGGACATCAATGGCATGAATGTCCTGCTGCGGGAAGACGGCGCGCGGCGGCTTTACTTTGGCGATTTCCGGGGCGGGGGCGGCACTTTCCGGGCCACGAGCCGGGACGGTCGCAATTACACTTTCGAGGCCAAAGTGCTGGCCGGGCCGGGGTTGGTGAACGACGTGAAGAAGTTCCGGGTCGGCGCGGATTGTTATTACCTGATGGGGCTGCATGAAAACCGGCGGCGTTTGTGGCAGACGATCTCGACGAATGGCCTGGCGTTTCCGCCGGCCCGCGAGTTGCTGGCCCATCTCGATGCGGCCGACGCCTATATCGTGGCGCTGGGCTGGGTGACGCGCGGGGCGCAGGAGTCGCCCGGGCGGCGGCTGCTCGGAGTCCTGTATGGCGCCGGGCCGGTCTCGGCGCTGGACCAGAACCGCATCTACGCGCGGTGGCTGCAAAAGCGCGTGGATTTTGTGGCCCGCGACGGAACCCGGATTTCGGGAACCCGGGCGCTCGGCCCCGGGCAGCAGCTCCTGGACTTTGCGGGCTCTCCGGCCCGCCGCGGCCGGTTCGAGCTTTATGCCGAGGACGGCGTGACGCGGCTGGGCGTTTCCCCCGAGTTCGACGTCCAGAGCGGACAAGTTTTCCATCTCCGGTGAGCGGGCGGGCGGTCCGCCACCCGCCCGGGCCGGACGCCGGGCTGGCGCCCGGGCGCGCGCGCCGCCGGGGGCGGAGGGAACGGGGGCGGCGGCGCCGGGCAAAGCGGGCCGGCGCGGGGACGCCCGCCGGCGCAGAATTAGGATTGCGCGCGGCCCCGCTTTTGTGCAGAGTTTTGCCGAAAATCGGAATGAGCCCGATAAAGAAAAAGGCCGTTCGAGCCGCGGTGGTGATCGCGTTGTGCGCCGCCGCCGCCACGGTTTGGTTTGCCGGGGGCGCGGACCCGTTTGCCGCGACGCCCCCCGCGCCGGCCCACCTGCCCACGGTCGCCCGCCCGCCCGCTCCGCAGCCGGCGCTGGACGCGGCGGGGGATGCGTATCTCGACACGACGCCGCCGCGGCGGATGGTGGGGCTGGATTTGATCCGGAACGGGTGGACGTATAATTGCATGGAATGTCACCGGCTCTTTCCGGCGAAATGGCACTATGACCGGCCGATGGCCGAGCATCAGGACATCCGGCTCGAGCACGGCAATAACCGTTTCTGCCTCAATTGCCATCACCCGACCAACCGCAATGCTTTCGTGGACTACGACGGCGGGGAAATTGCCGCGGCGGACGTGGCGCTGCTCTGCGGCAAGTGCCACGGCACGATCTACCGCGACTGGGAGGCGGGCGTGCATGGCCGGGTGAGCGGCTTTTGGAAGGCGGATTTGGGCGGCAAGACCCGGCTGCGCTGCATCCAGTGCCACGACCCGCACCATCCGAAATTTGAGGCGATGAAACCGCTGCCGCCGCTGCGCTACCCGGCGCGCGGAGCCCATCCGCCGGTCCACCGCGCCGCGGAGCCGGACGCGCGGGTGGCGCCCGCCAGGCCGGAAGCGCGCGGGCCGGAAACCGGGGCGGCGCCCGCCGCCGCGGCCGCCGCCGGCCTCCGGCGCGTTGAAACCGTGTCATGAACTCCGATCCGCAAAACGAAGTCAGCCCGCAGACCCTCGAACGGGTGTACCAGCCGTTGACGCGCCGCTCCTTCCTGAAAGGCGCGGCGGGGGCGGCGGCGGGGCTGGTCGGACTGGGCGCGGCGCTGAGCCCGCTGCTGGAACTGGAGCGCGGCGAGCTGACGCTCGACGAACTCCTGCAGAAACGCTACCTCGAACTGACGCCGGAGGAGCTGCAGCGCATCCTCAAGGCGCTGGAGGACAAATGCGAGCGGGAACGGGGCGTGCGCCCGACCCTGCTGGATCGGAAACCGCTGCCCGGGGTGGAGTTTGGCTACGCGCTGAACCTGACCCGCTGCATCGGTTGCCGCAAGTGCGCCTACGCCTGCCTCAAGGAAAACAACCAGTCCCGCGAGTCCGCCGATGACATCGAGATGTCCTACATCCGCGTGCTGGAGCTGGAGAAGGGGGCGATCAACCTGGAAACCTCCTCGCTGTATTACCATCCGGCGACGGTGCCGGAGCCGGGCAAGTACTACATGCCGGTGCAATGCCAGCAGTGCCGGCAGTCGCCCTGCACCAAGGTTTGCCCGGTGCGGGCCACCTGGCCGGAGCCGGACGGCGTGATCGTGGTGGACTATAACTGGTGCATCGGGTGCCGCTATTGCATGGCCGCCTGCCCCTACGACGCGCGGCGGTTCAACTACAAAAAGCCCACCCTGCCGCCGGCGGAAATCAACCCGCGGCAGAACTACCTCAGCAACCGCCTCCGCCGGCAGGGCGTGGTCGAGAAATGCACCTTCTGCCTGCAGCGCTCGCGCGCGGGCAAGTATCCCGCGTGCCTGGAGGTCTGCCCGACCGGGGCCCGCGTCTTTGGCAACCTGAACGACCCGCAGAGCGAGATCCGCTACGTGCTGGACCACAAGCGGGTTTATATCCTCAAGGAAGAGGTCGGCACGCTGCCGCGCTTTTACTACTTCTTCGACAAATGAAGGACTACCTGACATTCCTGTGGCGCGCCGGGCGGGTCTCCTTCCAGGGGGGCGCGAAGTTCTACCTGTGGATGACGCTGCTGACGGTGCTGGTGCTGGTGGGGCTGCACGCCTGGGCGCGGCAATTCGTGCTGGGGCTGGAAACGACCGGCCTGACCAACCCGGTGAGCTGGGGCGCTTATATTGCCAACTTCACCTTCCTCGTCGGCGTGGCCGCGGCGGCGGTGATGCTGGTCATCCCCGCCTACATCTACAAAAAGGAGTTCATGCACGAGGTGGTGATTTTCGGCGAATTGATGGCCATCGCGGTGATTGTCATGTGCCTGCTGTTCGTCGCGGTGGACCTGGGGCACCCGGATCGTTTCCATCACATGCTCCCCCCGTTTGGCATCTTCAACTGGCCGGACTCCATCCTGTCGTGGGACGTGATTGTGCTGAACGGCTACCTGCTGCTGAACCTGCATATTGCGGGCTACCTGCTCTACTGCCGCTACCGGCAGCGCCCGCCGACCCGGCGGTTCTATATTCCCTTCGTGTTCATCTCCATCGCGTGGGCGGTGAGCATCCATACCGTCACGGCGTTTCTCTACGTTGGCCTGGCGGGCCGGAGCTACTGGCATCATCCGCTGGTGCCCTCGCGGTTTCTGGCGTCGGCGTTCGTGGCGGGGCCGGGCCTGATGATCCTCACCTTCCAGATCATCCGCCGCGTGACGCGCTACTACATCGGCGACCAGCCCATCTTTACCCTGCGGATGATCATGACCGTGGCGATGATCATCAATATGTTTCTGCTTGGCAGCGAGCTGTTTACCGAGTTTTATTCTCCCACGATGCATGCCGCCGCGGCGCGTTATCTGTATTTCGGCCTGCACGGGCATCAGGGCCTGGTGCCCTGGATCTGGACGGCCATTGTGCTGGATTCCATCGGCCTGCTGCTGCTCATCACGCCGCTGAGCCGGAAGATCGGGTGGCTGAACATCGCCTGCGTGACCTGCTTCGTCGGTGTCTGGATCGAAAAAGGCATGGGCCTGATCGTGCCCGGCTTTGTCCCCTCGCCCCTCGGCCAGATCGTGGAATACCTGCCCACGCTCAACGAGACGCTGATCTGCCTGGGCGTCTGGGCCCTGGGGGCGTTGCTCTTTTCCTGGATGGTGCGCGTGGCCATCCCGATCATGAACGGCAGCCTGCGCGCGCATCCGCAACTGAACCCCGCGACCAAAACCTGAACGCACCTTTTATGCAAATCCCCCGCATCCTCACCTCCCTGCTCGGCGGCGGCGCGCTGGCGCTGCTGCTCACCCCGTGGCCGGCGCCCGCCGGCTTCACCCTCCCGGAAATGTCGGCGCAAACCAAGGCCTGCGCGGAATGCCACCGCAAAGAAACCAGCGCCATCTACGCGCAATGGGGCGCGAGCAAGCACTACCGCGCCAACATCGGCTGCTACGAATGCCACATGGCGGTCACCAACGATCTGGATGCCTTCGAGCATTATGGCCAGACCATCTCGACGATGGTCACGCCCAAGGACTGCGGCCGCTGCCATGAGCTGGAGGTGGGCGAGTTCAACGCCTCGCATCACGCCAAGGCCGCGCGCATCCTCGGCTCGCTGGACAACGTGCTGGCGGAGGTCGTCGAGGGCAACCGCGGTTTCAAGACGCCCGGATTCCCGAACGGCACTTCGGCCGCCGCCGTCAGCGGCTGCTGGCAGTGCCACGGCGTCGAGGTGAAGATCAACGCCAACGGCAAGCCCGACCCCGCGGTGTGGCCCAATACCGGCATTGGCCGCATCAACCCCGACGGCAGCGAGGGCTCCTGCGCCGCGTGCCATGCGCGGCATGAGTTTTCCGCCGCCCAGGCGCGCACCCCGGACACCTGCGGCAAGTGCCACATGGGGCCCGACCACCCGCAAATTGAAATCTTCAACGAGTCCAAGCACGGCATTGCCTACCGCGCCCACGTGGACAAGATGAAGCTCGACAATCCCAAATGGATTGTGGGCGAGGATTACTCGTCCGCGCCCACATGCTCCACCTGCCACATGAGCGCCACCCGCAACCAGCCCGTCACGCACGACGTGGGCCTGCGCATTTCCTGGAATAACCGGCCGGAGCTTTCCATTCGGCCGGAAATCTCCGACGCCAAGCTCGGCCTGGCCACCAAGGATATTCCGTGGCAAACCCGCCGCACCAACATGGTGGACGTCTGCCTCAACTGCCATAACCAGCTCTTTGTGGACTCGTTCTACCAGCAATACGACGCCATCATCGAGCTGTATCATGAGAAGTTCGCCAAGCCGGGCCTCGCGCTTTACCAGGCGGCCCAGCCGCTGCTCCGGCCCGCGCAGTTCAGCAATCCGCTGGACTTCACGTGGTATGAAATCTGGCATCATGAAGGCCGCCGCGCCCGCCACGGCGCCTCGATGATGGGCCCCGATTACACCCACTGGCACGGCACCTACGAGGTCGCCAAACATTTCTACTCGAAATACGTGCCCGAACTGCAGGAGCTGGTCGAAAAGCATGCCAATTCCACGGACGCCGCGAAAAAGGAAGCCGCCGCCAAGTTGAGCAAGCTGCTGGAGGAAACCCTCAACCATCCCAATCACCAGTGGTACCAGAACCGCATGGACCCGGCGGAAAAGGCCCGGCGCGACCAGGAGCGGCAGGAGTTCCAGAAACGCTACGCGAAGTGATTCGGGCGCGGCCCGGGACATTCCCGGCGGGCGCCCGCCGTTCGCGGGCCGCTCGCGGGCGGGCGCTTTCCGGGCTGCGGTGAAGCGCGCCCCGCGCGCCCGGCGCGGGCTGGCGGAATGGCTGCCCCCTTCGGGGGGCGGCGCTGAAGCCTGGCGGCCGCGGGCTTAACTGGCGCGGCCGGCCCGGGCGATGACTTCCCGGGCGGTGCGGACATCGGCTACGCGCTGGTTGCCCGCTTCGCGTTCGATTACGAAGTCACCCTTGAAGTTGAGCCGTTCGAGGGTGGTGAAGAAAGCGGGCCAATTCACTTCGCCGGTGCCGACGACGACTTCCTCACCCCAGGTGCCCGGCACCCGGGTCCGCCGCGCGTCTTTGATATGGACCTGGCGCAGCCACGGGCCGAGGGTCTGGAGCGCCGCGATGGGATCGCCCTTGTCGTAGAGGATCATGTTGGCGGGGTCGAAGTTCACGCCGACGTTGGGGCGTTTGAGCTGCTGGAGGAGCCGGGCCAGGGCGGGGGCGGTTTCCTGCCCGGTTTCCAGCCCCAGCGCGAGCTGCGCCGTCTGGAACGCGTCCGCTGTCTCGCTCAGCCGCCGCAGCATCTTGGCGAAGCCGGGATCCTGTTCGTCGTGCGGCAGGAAGCCGGCATGGAAGGTGACCAGTTTCAGGCCGAGCTCCCGCGCCAGGGCGGCGGTGGCGCGGATGTTGGTCCAGTTCTGTTCCCACGTCGCATCGGGCGCGATGCCGCCCGTGTCCCGAATCGTTTGCAGCGTGGTATAATCCTCGCCCACGCAGCCGAACATGCCGGAGACGATGGTCACGCCATTTTGGCGGAATAAGGCGGCGGTCTCGCCCCAGACGCCGGGCGCTTCGCGCAGCGGATCCAGCGCCAGTTGCACGCGCCGCACACCGGCGGCTTGCAGCTTGGCGATCAGGTCTTGCGGGCTGGCGGGTTGCAGCGACCAACTGCAGACCGCGGTGCGATCCGAAAGCGAAGTATTCGTAGTGCTCATGTTGAATGACCAGTTACCAGTTGGCGCCCCGTCAAGACAAGCTTAAAGCAACGCCGCCGGCCTGATTAGAAGGCGTCTTCCTTATCCTTGAACAGCAGGTTGAACGTGGTGAGCGAGCCATAGGAGCGGGTGAGGTATTGCTGCAGCTCGACTTTTTCGCCGTCGGTGAGCTGCGGGTGGGCGTTGATCTTCTGCTCCAGCACGCGCAGGTTGTTGCGGATCATGACGATTTT
Organism: Verrucomicrobiota bacterium; assembly: GCA_012517205.1. GTDB lineage: Bacteria > Verrucomicrobiota > Verrucomicrobiia > Limisphaerales > UBA8199 > UBA8199. Next base: position 13,939 of record JAAYVL010000155.1, on the reverse strand, counting down.
GTGGAAGAAGGTTTCCAGCGGCACTTCCTTGGTTTGCAGCGCGGGATCGGCGGGATGCAGCACGACCTTGCCCCGGTGCCAGCGGGCGCCCAGTTGGGCGACGACCGCCTCGGGGTTTTCCAGGCCCAGCCGCTGGATCGTCGCCTCCACGGTCTGGCGCACGACCTGGGCCAGCGGCAGATCCAGGCCGCTGATGCAGGCCTGCGCCTCGGCCGGCTCCAGGCCGCTGGGTTCCGGCGCCACCGTGCGCCGCCCGGCGCCGAACTGGATTTCCGCGGTGGCCTCGGAAATGCCCTTCACCACGCCTTCCCCGTATTGGGGATGCCGGACGCGCAGGCCGATATGCAGTTGTTCGATCTTCATGCCGCGCAGGGTAGCCGAACCCGCGCGGCAGGGGAATGGCGAAGTCCCCCGCTTTTCTTTTCCACCAATCGCTTGACAAAGCGCGCAAAAGGGGGTGCCATCCCGGTTGACGTTACGTCGCAACTGAATCGAATTTTATCGCTATGAAGAAGTATAATGTAGGCATTGTCGGTTATGGCTGGGTGGCCACCGCGCACATTCCCGCCATCAACGCCACCGCCCTGGGGCAGGTGACCGCGGTTTGCTCGTCCCGCAAACTGGACGGCGCGGCTCTCAGCGCGCAATACGGCGGGCCTATCCGCGTCTATAATGACCTGGACGAAATGCTGGCCAATCCGGAGATACACGTGGTGTCGCTCTGCGGTTTTCCCTCGCAGCGGCTGGACCAGGTCCGGCGCGCCGCGCGGGCGGGCAAACATCTCATCCTGGAAAAGCCGCTTTGCCTCTCGCTGAAGGAACTCCGCGCCATGCACCAGGCCGTGAAACGGGCCCGGGTCAAGACGTGCGTTTGCTTCGAGTGCCGCTATGCCAACCAGTTCCAGGTCATCAAAACCGTCCTGGATAACGGGCTGCTGGGGCAGGTGCATTACGGCGAGGTGGATTACTATCACGGCATTGGCCCGTGGTATGCCCAGTTCCGCTGGTGCCGGAGCAAGGCCGAGGGCGGCAGTTCGCTGCTGGAAGCCGGCTGCCACGCCCTGGACGCGCTGCTGATGTGCATGGGCAGCGAGGTGGACGAGGTCATGAGCTACACTTCCAAATCCCGCAACCGGCTGTTCGCGCCTTATGAGTATCCCAGCACGAGCGTGACGATTCTCAAGTTCAAGAACGGCGCCGCGGGCAAGTGCACATCCTCGATTGATTGCCTCCAGCCGTACTATTTCCACACCCACCTCGTCGGCAGCAAGGGCAGCTTGCTCGACAACAAATTCCATTCCACCGACCTGGGCACCAACAAGGCCGCCTGGAGCACCCTGGCCATGAAGCCGGTGGATTCGGGCGACGTATCGGATCACCCTTACCAGGCGCAGTTTACCGCGTTCTTTGACGCGCTGGCGCGGGGCCGGGAGATGCCGCTCACCAGCCTGGACGACGCGGTCGTCAGCCACGAGGTGGTTCTGGCCGCGGATTGCGCGGCGGAACTGGGGCGCCCGGTGAAGATGGCCCACCTGAGCAAGTATGCGAAATAAAACCGCCATCGCCATCGGGGCGCACCCGGACGACATCGAGTTTTCCATGGCCGGGACCCTGCTGATGCTCAAGCGGGCGGGCTACCAGATTCATTACCTGACGGTGGCCAACGGCGATTGCGGCAGCACCGAACACCCCAACGCCATCCTGCGCTCCATTCGCCGCGCCGAAGCCCGCGCCGCGGCCCAGGTCCTCGGCGCTCACTTCCACCCCAGCATTACGAATGACCTGGAGATCCTGTATAACCTGGAGCAACTCCGCGCCCTGGCAGCCGTCATCCGCGAGGTCAAACCCGGCATCATCCTGACCCACTCGCCGCAGGACTACATGGAGGATCACACCAACACTTCGCGGCTGGTGGTGTCGGCGGCCTTCACGCGCGGGATGCCCAATTTCAAGAGCGTCCCGGCCCGCCCGACGGCGGACTACGAAGTGACGATTTACCACGCGCTGCCGCATGGTTTTTGCGATCAGTTGCGGCGGCGGCTGATCCCGGGAGCCTTTGTCAACACCGCGCCGGTGCATAAAATCCAAATGCAGGCGCTGGCGGAGCATAAAAGCCAGCAGAAATGGCTGGACGTGAGCCAGGGCCTGAACTCGTTTCTGCTGGCGGTGGAGGATATGTCCCGCGCCGTCGGGCGCATGTCCCGGAAGTTCAAGTATGCCGAGGGCTGGCGCCGGCATCTGCATTACGGGTTCAGCGCGACGGACGCCGACCCACTGGCGGAGGCGCTGGGCGCGAACTACCGGGTGAACCGGATTTACGAGCAACTCTGTCAACGCGGTTATTGAACCGCTGGACTTAACCTTAAACACGAAAACCAATACGACTTATGGCACGCAAACTCAGCTCCATCGCTCCCAGTTGGTGGGATTACACCACCCTCGACGCCGGCCTCGTCCGCGACGCGGCCGCGCTCACGCCCCAGAAGATGCTCAAACTGTCCCGGCCCGGCTTCAAGGTCGTGATGTATGACACGCTGGAGGACTTTTACCTGGCCGAGGCGCTCGAATACATCACGGCCTGGAAACAATCCACCCTCGACAACCCGGTCGGCGTCTGCGGCCCTATCGGCCCCACCGAGCAACTGCCCCTGGTGGCGCGCCTGGTGAACGAGTTGAACCTGAATCTCTATTCCGCCCATTTCTGGGGCATGGATGAGTGGTTCATTGACGGCAAGGCTCTGCCTGCCACCCACCCGCTTTCCTTTGAAAAGGCCGACCGCGAGCTGTGCTTCAACCGCATTCGCAAAGACCTGGTCATGCCGGACGCGAACCTGCATTTCCCGAACGCCAACATCGCCGCCTTCCGCAAAACCTGGAACTCCGGCATCCGCTGCGCCGTCATGCAGGGCGGGCAGGGGGACGTGAAACATTGGGCCTTCAACGATCCGCCGCGCCGGACCGGCAAATACCGGAATCAGCCGCCCTCCCCGGCTGAATACCGCAAGCTGGCCACCCGCGTGGTGGATTTGCACCCGCTGACCATTGCCCAGAACGCGCGCACCTCCGGCGGGGGCAACATCTCCCTGGTGCCCACCCAGGCCATCACGGTCGGCCCGGTCGAAACCTGGCTGGCGGAGAAGGTGTCCATCTGGCAGGCCGGCACCCACGACAATCCCTTCGGCCAGCGGCTGACCTGCCTCATGATCTCCCAGCGAATTCCGGATGCCGCCGTGCCCATGTCCCTGCTGGCGGACCACCCGAATGTGCAGTTCAATTACTACCGCCAGGGCCTTGGCTCCTGCCGCGTCGAAATGCATTAACCGCCCGGCTCAGGAACGGCTGTCCTGCGAGCGCGAACTGTGGCGGAAGGGCCTCCGGTTCGTCGCCGGCGTGGATGAAGCGGGCCGCGGCCCGCTGGCGGGGCCGGTCGTCGCCGCGGCGGTCGTGCTGCCCTGTGCCTGGGCCGAAGCGGGGCTGGATCCCCGGCTCCACGCGCTGAATGATTCCAAGCAACTGACCGAAGCGCAGCGAGAGGAGTATTACGCCCTCCTGACCGCCCACCCCGACATCCGTTTTGCGATCGCCAGCGTGGCTGTGGAGGTCATTGACCGCATCAACATCCTTCAGGCGACCCACCGCGCAATGAACCAGGCGCTCGCGCAACTGCAACCGCCGCCTGAATATGCGCTGGTGGATGGCCGGCCGGTGAAATCCCTGGCCCTGCCGCACGCCGCGCTGGTCAAAGGCGATGCGCGCAGCTACTCGATCGCCGGCGCCAGCGTGCTGGCCAAGGTCACGCGCGACCGCCTCATGCGGGAGTGGGATCGCCGCTATCCCGGCTACGGCTTTGCCGAGCATAAAGGCTACGGCACCCCGCAGCACCTGGCGGCCATCCAGATCCTTGGCCCCTGCCCAATCCACCGCCGCAGCTTCGCCCCGTTCCGGTCGGGGGAAATGGAGCTGCCGTTAACGCTCCCGCCAGAAACTCCTCCCGGCGACTGAACGGCCCCGGCCCGGGGCGGGACGTCCAAAGAACGTTTGAGCAACCGCGAAGCGGCTGGGGCACTCGATTGGATTCCCGGCGGAGCCGGGCGGATTGGAACCGGGAAAAGCCCTTCTTCCCGGATGGCGCGGAGCCGCCAGCCAGGGGCATGGACGGTTTTGATAGACTCTCCCAAAGCGCGGGGTTGCCGGATTGACCGGAGCATTGAGTTCCTTCATTCTTCCCGTGGCCAGCGGCGCCGTCCCGGCTTAGCCGCATCCAGCCAGGCATGAGCAACGACCTCCAGATTGTTCCGTTGTCCCGCCGCCCGCGGGAAGTGCTGCGTTTTCTGAAGGTCAGCTACGGCATCTACGAGGGCGACCCGAACTGGGTCGCGCCGCTGCTGATGGACCTGAAAAAGGTGTTCACGGATGCCAACCCGCTGTTCGAACATGCCGTAATGCAGCTTTGGGTGGCGACGCGGGGAGGGCGGGATGTGGGGCGCATTGCCGGCATCATTGATCGCAATCACAACCGGCTCGCCGCGGAACCCGCGGCCTTTTTCGGCTTCTTCGAGTCGGTGGATGACCCCGCCGTGAGCCACGGATTGTTTGCGGCGGTGGCAGACTGGGCGCGGCAGGCGGGCTTGCCGCGCTTGCTGGGGCCGATGAACCCCACCACCAACGACGAGTGTGGTTTGTTGGTCGAGGGGTTTGATTCGCCGCCGGTGTTCATGATGCCCTACAACCCGCGCTACTATGTGGCGCTCATGGAAAAGGCGGGCTGGCGCAAGGCCAAGGACTTGCTGGCGTTCTATATGGACCTGGCAAAAATCCCCATGGAGCGGCTGAGCCGCATTGCCGAGAAGATCAGGCAGCGCAACCCGGAACTGCGTTTCCGGCCGGTCCGGCGCAAGACCCTGACAACCGACCTGGCCAAGGTAAAGGAGGTCTATAACGCGGCCTGGGAAGATAACTGGGGGTTTGTGCCGATGACGGATGCCGAAATAGATTTCATGGCGGCGCGCCTCTCGCCGCTGCTCATGGAGGGGCTGGTTTGGCTGGCCGAGGCGGGCAATGAGCCGGTCGGGTTTCTGCTGGCCCTGCCGGATTACAATCTCGCGCTCCAGCCACTGCGGGGGCGATTGCTCACACCGCGGGTGCTGGGATTTCTTCCCTACGTGTGGGGCTGGAAATGCCCACCCCGAACCCGCGTAATCACGCTGGGCGTGAAGGAGAAATACCGGGCCCGGGGATTGGAGTCGGCGATGCTGATCGAGGGGCTCAAGGTGGGGATGGCCGCAGGCGTCACCGAATCCGAGGCGTCGTGGATTCTGGAGGATAACGTCGCCATGTGCCGCGTGTTGGAGGCCATCGGCGGGCGGGTGTATAAGACTTACCGGCTCTACGAGCGGGCCGCCTGAACCGCGGCGGCGGCCTCCGTCCGGGTGCGGTTTGGGCCTTGAACTCGGCGGATGGGATTTCTATTGTCGGCGCATGAAACGAATTTCCTTTCTGTTGTTGGCGGCACTGGCGCTCGGCGCCCCCTCCGCATTGCGGGCGCAGGACGCGGCGACCGAAGAACGGCTCAACAAATTGAGCGGCCGGCTGGATGATTTGGCGGCGGCCCAGGAGGCTTTCCGGGCGCAAATCGCCGACCTCTCCCGGGAGATCCAAAGCTTGCGCGAGCAAGTAGCCCGGCCCAGCGCCAGCTATGCCCGGCCGGAAGACTTGAATCGCCTGGCGGAGGCGGTGAAAGAGGTGGACCGGAAGCGGATGAACGACGCGGATAAGACGCAGGCAGAGCTGCTTCGGCTGCGGGAACTGTTGAAAACACCGATGCCCCCTCCCCGGCGCGAGCCCGGCACCCGGTCGCCGAAGGACACTTCCTCCGCCGCCGGCGCGGGAACCTCCGACCGGGGTTTTGAATACGTCATCAAGTCCGGGGACACCCTGGACGCCATCGTACAGGCATACCGGGAGAAGAATGTCAAAGTGAGCGTGAGCCAGATTCTGAACGCCAACCCGGGCTTAAAGGCGGAGCGTTTGCGCGTCGGGCAGAAGATATTCATTCCCGCGCCGTAGCCGCGGCTCCCGCGGGAGAGAACTCGCCGCGCCAGTCGGGGGCACGTTTCCCCGCGCCCTCACCGCTCGCCAGGCGTCCCCGCGTTCACGGATGCGTTCCCCACCCGGCCAGGAGCCCGAGGGCGATCAGAATGGCGAGGCCCATCCGGTACCAGCCGAAGGCGGTGAACGTATGCGTCTGCACATAGCGCAGCAGCCATTTCACCGCAATAAAAGAGACGACCGCGGAAACCAGGAAGCCCAACAACACCATATCCCAGCGCTCCGGCGGTGTGCCGGGGGGAGGGTGATGCAGCGCCTTAAAGAGCTTCAGGCCGCCGGCCGCCAGCATGGTGGGAATGCCGACAAGAAAGCAAAACTCCGTGGCCGCGGGCCGCGCCAGCCCCAGCAGCAGGCAAAGCAGGATGGTCGTGCCGGAGCGCGAGGCGCCCGGAAAAATCGCCGCGAGGACCTGCCCCAGCCCCACCGCAACGGCCATGGTCCAGGTGACCTGGTCATTCAGGGGGCGGCCGCGCAGCCAGGTTTCGACCCCCACAAAACCGACGCCGCCAATCAGCAACGCCCAGGCGACCGGGAGAAGCTGCTCCGGCAACTGGAACCCTCCCCGATCCAGCAGGAACCCCAGGCCGCCCGTGAGCACGAAGGCCAGCGCCAGTTTGGCGGCATAATCCTGCGCCGCCGGCTCGCGCCAGCGGAAGAACAACTGGTGCAGGCGGCGGTGAAAGAGCGGAATCACCGCCAGCACCGCGCCGGATTGGATGACGATGTTGAAGAGATCGCTCTGCCGAATATGCAGCCAGTGCTCGGCAATGAGCAGGTGGCCGGTGGAGGAAATGGGCAGAAACTCCGTAATCCCCTCAACGATCCCGAGCAAAACAACGGCTATCCAGTCTGGCATCGGATGGTTAGACGATAAACGGGCGCCAAACACAAGCCCCAAATGCGGCCTCCCCCGGCGCGCGAACCACAGCGCCGCCCGGCTATTTCTTCTTCTTGCCGAAGACCGCGCTGATGCCGGACTTGCCGGTTTCGCTCCGCTGGCGGACTTTGAGCTGGCCGAGCAGGGCGTGCCAGCCGACGTAAATCCGATGCCACTGGCTTTCGAGATTGCGCCGGGCACCCTCGTTCAGCTCGCTCAGGAACCGCAGCGAGGGCACGTCGGTGATCAAGGCATGGATTTCCTCCCGGGTCGGGGAAGACACCTCCACCACCGACAGGATCAACTCCAGTTGCTGGATCAGGACGCTTTTGATCTCCAGAAACTGGTTCTCGTCTTCCGGGTTGAATTTTTTATTGTGCGCCAGGTTGACGTAGCTGTTGAACTGCTTCCAGCATTCGATGTAGTTCTCGACCTGGTCAACGAGTTGGTCCAATTTTTGATCGCTCATAGGAGGAGGGAGTTGCCGCGGCTCATGGGTGAGGCGGGGGCTTTGGGAGCCAGGAAGACGATGGCGCCGCCGCGCAGTTCGCGGGCGGTGATTTTCAGGCTCGGGTAGTGAATAATCAGCTCTGCCAGCGGCAATTGGGCCGCGGCAGCCTCGCTAAAGGTGGCGAGCACCTGCCGGGCGATGTCCCGAACCACCGGGGCGGGAAAGCTCGACGGCAGCGTGCCCGAGAGCACCTTGCCCTCGCGATCCACCGTGAAACTGCCCGTGGGCAGCCGGAGCAGCGTCGGCGCCGATTTGGCAAAAAGGTTCAGGAGGCCCATAACGCCAACACCTTCTGCATCTGCTCCCGGACTTCGTCCGGCGCCAGGGTATTCTTCCAGCCAACGCAAAACTCCGTTGCCCCCTGGGTTGTCAGGGCAACGTGCCGTTGCGGGCCAAAGCCTTCAATCCGATCCAAAGCTCCCGCGCCCAGGTGATCGCCCAGCGCGCGGAACCGCTCCAGGCTCTGCCGCGTCCAGGCCGCCATGCGCTCCGGGTTCTCCAGGCCGCGTGCGGCATGCTCCCCGGGCGCGTCGGCGGGCAGGGCCAGCACAAACTCGACGCCCTCCACCCGGGACACCTGCGCCAACGGCGAGGGCGGGGGCGGCGGCGCATCGGCGGCCGCCAGGCCGGCGTGCGCTTCGTCCAGGGCCTGCGCGGATTCGAGGAGCAGCGCGTTGTAGGGCTTGTAAATCTGGCGGGGGCGGCTGGGCTCGGCGGGGAGCATTTCAAAGTTGCCCGCTTTCCAGGACAGGATTCGGTGAAAGGCGGCCTCCCCCTCCAGGCCGGGGGCCTCGGCGTCCACCAGTTCGCCGTCCTGAATCCAAATCTTTCCGCCCAGGGCGCCGTTGGTAATGCGCAGCACCGCCGAACTGCGCGAAAGGCATTCCATCTGGACGATGTCCATCAGGCTCCGGGTTTGCACGCCGCGGAAGCCAACCTCCGTTTCGCGGCCCAGCAACGACGCGACGCATTCCAGAAACAGCCGGGTCTCGTGTTCGGTGGCGGGCTTGGTCCAGAAGAGATCAACCCCCAACGCATAAGCCCGGGAGCGAAATTGCTCATCCACTTCGGCCGTCAGGGCGACGGTGCGCAGGTCCGGGTATTTGCGCCGCACAATCGCCAGCACCTGCAACCCGTCCAGCTTCGGCATCTTCAGGTCGCAAATCAGCACCTGGTACGGCTCGGTCTCCAGCATCGTCAGCGCGCGCGCCCCGCCGACCGCGGTGTGAATCTCCGGCTGCCCGGGCAACTGTGCCAGCATCTCCCGGTACAGTTCCAGCAAATCCGGATCGTCATCCGCCAATAAAATCCTGGGGCGCCTTTCCATCAGCTACCTGTGTTCACTATTATCTTGTTCTCCGCGCAAACTCAAGCCGGAAAGCCAGTCGTTCTCTCCGCTACCATAGCAAGGCCTATTCCCCTTTCGCCCGGCACGTGAAGATTTGTCGAATTGCGCGACATTCGCGGGCGGATTGACCCGCTTTGCCGTCCGTCAACCCGTTCCCCGAGCCTTTTCCGGCCGGAGGAGGCGGACGGCAATAGGACATTTCGTCCACGGATAAGACAAGAACGCCCGTCGCTGGCCCCGAAATGGCGCGCGGCTTTGACCCGCAATCCTCTTTTGGTTGACATCGGCGGCCTTATTCACGCTCCGGGCCGGTCGTGGCACAAATCCTGCACCCAACGCCGCCAGAATCAGTTCAACCGCAACACAGACGATGAATCGTGCGCCAAACGAACCGTCAAGGTGCCCCGCGGCCTGGCCCGACCCGGCCTCCGGCCGGCGCCCGGTCATGGCGCGCGCCATTAAGGGTCGCCGAGCCGCGCCGGGGTTGAAATGACTGCGTAGATGCACGCGCACTGACTATTGCATGAACTTTAATATCATACGTCCTTTGAAGAGCCTGGTCCGGAGGCTGGTGGACAACTCCACCCCGGCCCCGCCGAAGCCGTCTCCCACCCCGGCCCCGGCCGCCGCCCGCCCGGCCGCCACCCCGTTCCGCTCCGAGCCCGCTTCGCCCCGCCACAACGGCGCGCATCATCAAAATGGACGTGGAATTGAGCTGCCCTTAAAGCCTATTTTGGCCGGCCTGCCCCTGGAACTGCAGGCCCGGGTCATCAACGTGGACGTCAGCATCGTCACCATTATGATCCCGCTGGAGAAGATTCTCTCCCAGCTCTCCCGCGGGGTGGTGCAAATCTCCTTTGGCGAGCTCCGCCAGGCCGCGCCCGGCCTCTTCACCATGGAGAACGACCGGGATCGCGTAATGGTGCCGCTGCCCCTGGGCGAGATCCTGTCCCGGCTCAATCCCGCCCTGATCGCCTGCCGCCGCGTGCAGTCGCAGGTCCAGGTGCCGGAAGACGTCCTCAGCCCCTTCGACGACCGCAACCAAAGCCGCACCCTGGTGATCGGCCCGGCCAAGCCGCCCGCCGCCGCGCCCGCTGCCGCCGCGCCGGCCGCCGCGCCACCGCCGGTGGTCCTGCCGCCGGCGCGTCCCGCTGCCGAACCGGCGCCGGAGCCGATCATTCCGCCCGCCCGCGCCAATATCACCTTTGCCCCCACGCCCGCGCCGCCGGCGGCGCCGTCGCCCATTCCTCTTTCCGCGCGACACTTCACCCGCCCGACGCAGGAACCGCCGTCGCCCCTCGCGCCAGACCCCGCGCCCGCGCCGGCCGCCGCCGCCCCGGAGGAGAGCGGCTCCCTGTTGGTCAACGTATCCTCCCTGGCCGAAGCCTGGCCGGAAGCCATCCGCCGGGAGCTTCTGTTGCTGAACCTGGCAGAGGCCCGGGTCGCGCTGCCCGTCGAGAGCGTGGAACTCGCCCTCAAGCAGGGCCGCATCGTTTTCTCCTGGAAAACCCTGCGCGCCTGGCTGCGCCCGGCGCCGCCGCCCGCGGCCTCCATCCACGACGCCACCGTGCTGGAACTGCCGCTGAAGGTTGTCGCGCCGCTGTTCCTGGCGCGCCAGAAAGAAGCGAGCCCGGGGCAGAAGAAGGTTTGGGTGGACAGCGCCATTCCCAACCTGTTCTTTGGCGGCACCCCGCCGCCCGCCGGCGGCCCGCCCCCGGCCGCCCCCGCGCCGCCCAAACCCACCGATACGAATTACTATGTCTGGGACGACACCTCCGACACCGTGCGGGCCGAGGGCGAGGAGGGCAAGAGCGGACCCTCGCCGGGGACCAAGTTCGTGGCCAAATACGCCACGCCCAACGAAGTCGTCTCCCGCGCCGCGTCGCTGGAGGGGGTGGCCGGGGCGCTCGTCGCCCTGCCGGACGGCCTGATGGTGGCCAGCCGGCTGGCGCCCGAAGTCAACGGCGACACCCTCGCGGCGTTCCTGCCGCAGATCTTCGCCAAGATCAGCCAATGCACCCGGGAGCTGCGCATGGGCGAACTAAACAACGTCAATTTCACCGTCGGTAATATCCCGTGGAAAATCTTCCGGGTGAACGCCATCTTTTTTGCCGCGTTCGGCAGCGCACGCGAGCCGCTGCCCACCGCGCAACTGGCGGCCCTCGCCGCGGAACTCGACCACAAAGCCAAATAATCTTATGGCCATTATCAATCAAGCAAGCAAAGAACTGCAGGTCAAAATCGTCTATTACGGACCCGCCATGGGCGGCAAGACGACCAATCTGGTCCAGGTGCACGACCACGTCCAAACCGCCGCCGGCAACAAGGGCAAGCTGGTCTCCCTGGCGACCAGCTCCGACCGCACCTTGTTCTTCGATTTCCTGCCCATCGAAGCCATGGCCATCAAAGGCTTCAAAACCAAATTCCAGCTCTATACCGTCCCGGGGCAGGTCATCTACAACACCACCCGCCAGCTCGTGCTCCGCGGTGTGGACGGCATCGTCTTTGTCGCCGATTCCCAATACGAAAAGATGGCCGAGAACGTGGAAAGCTTCGCCAACCTGGAGGAAAACCTCCGCACGCTGCGGCTCAACCTCGCCGATATCCCCTACGTCCTCCAATACAACAAGCGCGACCTCCCCAACGTGGCCCCGGTCGAATACCTGGAATTCCTGCTCAACAACCGCGAACTCCAGGTGCCCGCCTTCAGCGCCAGCGCCCACAAATGCGACGGCGTCTTCGAAGCGCTCAACATGATCACCCGCATGTTGCTGCATAAATTCATCAGCCAGGGAACCCCGCAATACGCATGACATGGCTACCCTCCCCCAACTCATCGAGGAAGACATCGCCCGCCTCGACGCCGAGTTGCGCGAGCTGCTCGAACGCAGCGACGCAACGACCGCGTTGATCATTGACAAAGGCGGTTTTCTCATCACCAGCCAGGGGGACGCGCAGCAGTTCGACCTCACCACCGTGGCCGCCCTGGCTTCCGGCGCCTTCATGGCCAACCAGACCATCGCCGGGCTGGTCCACGAAACCAACTTCAACAGCATCTATCAGCAAGGCGAGCAATTCAGCATGCTCGTCACCTGCGTGGATGAAAACTGCCTCCTGCTCGTGGTGTTCAAGGCCCAGGTCAGCGTCGGCGCCGTCAAATACTTCGCCGCCCCGGCCGTCAAACGCATCGCGCTCCAGCTCCAAATCGCCCAGGAACGCGCGCCCGACGCCGGGCTGGACCTCTCGGTCCTGAACCTCGCCGATCCCAGCCAGGTCTTTAAGCGCAAAGCCTGAGCGCGCCGCGCAACCCGCGCCCCGCGCACGCGCGGACGCCCGCCCCGCCTCCCCGCCCGGCCCGCCGGGAAACGGCGGGAAAAAGCGGCTTTACAGGCGGGCGCCGGTTTGTCAAGCTGCGCCTATGTTAAAGAAATTTCTGCCGGTATTGCTCCTACCGCTGCTGCTGGCCGGATGCGTCACCCAGCTCACGAACCTCACGCCCTTGCAGCAAAAACGCAGCACCAACAATCTTTACACCGTCGAGGTGGCCTTGCACACCCGCCAGCAAACGCTCCGCTGGGAGAGCATCGAGCCGCAAATCATCGCCGACCAGGGCACCTACCAAATGCGGGCCACCCCGCTCGTCAGCAATCGCTGGGAAGGCCTGATTCCCGTGCCCCCGGGCGTCCACAGCGTCGAATACCGCTACAAGCTGAACTATCAATACAACCGGATGGGCAACCCGGGCAACGGCAGCTACCTCTCCCCGAAATACACCCTGCAAATCCTCGATTAACCGCCCCGCGCCCGCCCCCGGGCTAGCGCAGCGGCGGCTTGCCGAGCAGTTTGCCCAGCCCCGTCCAGGCCAGCAGCGCCAGGCCAACCGGCGTGCCGGTGACAAACGTGGGGATGGCGGCCAGCACACCCAAAATCACGGCAAACGTCAGCGCCCGGCCCCGGGAATCCTGCTTGAGCTGCCGCTGAATCAGGAACGTCGGCACAAAAACCGCCGCGAAACAGGACGGAATAGCCACAATCCAGTCCGCCGGCATCCAATCAAACAATCCCCACAACATATCCACCGCCACTAAAATCAATGCCGACAGGGCATGAATCGGCGGCCCCTCCAGCGACGCCGCCAGAGGCCGGACGGCCGGTTGCGGCGGCAAAACTTCGACCGGCGCCACGCTGACCGGCACCTCGCTGATTTTCGGCGGTTTGTCCACGCTCCCCAAAGATGGCTTAATCTGACGCCTTGTCGAGGTTTTGAGCGCAGTATTTCCCCGGCGCGGCCCAGCCCCCAAGACGGCAAGACCGATTGCCGCTCCCCCCACAAGCCGCTTCCCTCCGAAAACCCAACCTTCCAGGCCGAATCCGCAACCGCAGCAGCCGCAACTCCGGCCGGCGCCAATTCTTCCCGGCCTTTAACAGCTAAAACAAGGGAATTAACCCGAGCTTATCGCCGGCCCGCCATTGTTAAGCGCTTCGGAGCGGGAGCCTGGCCGTGCGTCCCGGGCCTGGGCGGTTGAGGATAGCGGGGATGAGATTGCCCTCCCAAGCCGGCGGGCTTTCCCTCAGACAACCCGGGCGGGCGCGCAAATGTTTTTCTCAACCACCAGACAAACGGCCCCCGAGCGCCGCCTGCCCCCACGCGGCCTGCAGGAAATGGAAGCACGCCGCGGCAGCCCCCATGCCCTCTCGCAGCACCGCGCCCCCGGCAACCCACAGGCCCCCGCGCACCCTCCCGCCCCCTGTAGGCCGCGTGCCCCCACGCGGCGCTCCGCACCGGCCTGCCATCACCAATCCCAAAAAATTGCCCTTGCGCAAATACCCTCCGCCCGCCAGCCTTCCCGCATTACCTCGGGGCGGACTTCCAGCCCAAGGAGTGGCGGGAAGCCGAATCGCCTCCGAGCCGTAATAGGCAGACAATTAGAACAAGCATTAGAGAGGACAAACATTATGAAAATACTATCTGCTCCGCGTACGGGCAGCCTGGGCGCGGAAACTTACTACCAGTCCCCGTTCGGCGTGTGCGCCCGGCGGCGCACCGTTCCCCGGGACCGGCCTTCTAACCGCAAAGCGGCCGCACGGTCGTACT
>JAAYVL010000156.1 GCA_012517205.1 Verrucomicrobiota bacterium | reverse complement strand
GCGGCGGCAGGCGGTTTATCCCGGCATTTCCCGGCGCCCCTCCAGGGCGTGGCTCAAGGTCAATTCATCGGCGAATTCCAGCCCCGTGCCCGCAGGCAGACCGTAGGCCACGCGCGTGATTCTAAGCCCGGGACGGGCGAGTCGCTGAGCCAGGTAAAAGCCCGTCGCCTCCCCCTCCACATCCGTTCCCAGGGCCAGGATAATTTCCTGAACCTGCCCGTGCACCAGGCGGGTTTCCAGCTCGGCGATGCGCAGGTCTTCCGGCTCAACCCCGCTCAACGGCGAAATGCGCCCGCCCAACACGTGATACCGTCCGCGGAAAGTGCGCGCCTTCTCCAGGCTGAGAATGTCCACCGGCCGCTCGACAACGCAAACCAGCGAACCGTCCCGGCGCGGGTCGGCGCAAATCGCGCAGGGCGACAACTCGGTGAGCGCGCCGCAGACCTCGCAAAACCGGACCCGCGCGCGCGCCTGGAGAATGGCCTCGGCTAGTTTTCCGACCGCGTCCGTCTCCGCCTGCGCCAGGTGCAAGGCAATGCGCTCCGCCGAACGCGGGCCAATGCCGGGGAGCCGGCTCAGCGCGTCCACCAGCAACGCGATCGGTTCAGGCAGGGCGGCCATGGGAAAGCGGGGGAAATCCGGGGCGCGGAGCGGGCATAATTCTGCGCGCCAACCCGCCGCTACGAAGTCAACCCGGGCAGATTGAACCCGGCGGTGGCCTTGCCCATTTCCGTGTTGGAAATCTCCCGGGCCTGGGCCAGGGCCTGGTTGGTCGCCGTCAGGATCATGTCCTCCAGCACCTGCGCGTCTTCCGGGTTCAGCGCCTGGGGATCAATCCGCACCGCGGCGATCGTGCCGTCGCACTTCGCCACCACCTTTACCGCGCCGCCGCCGCTGGTAGCTTCAACCGTGCGGGCGGCCAGGGCGGCCTGGATTTGCTCCATCTGCTGCTGCATGCGCGCGGCTTGTTTCATCAATTTGCCTATGCTCGACATGGTTTTGGGGTAATGCTCTATGGTTAATGGTTGCGGGAAATCATGGCCCGTCAGGCACGAACCTCCACGATCCGCCCTTTGAAAATCTCCAGCGCCTTCTGGATCAACGGGTCATTCTTGAAATCTTCCTGGCTGAACGACACCGCCTCCGGCTTGTTTGCGGCCGACGCGGCGGGCTTGACCGCCGTGCGCCGGGCGGTGGCGCTCACCGCCGGCGGAGGGGAGGCCGTGTCTGGCGGCAAAGCAGGGCTGGCGAGCGCCTCGGTCTGGATGAACTTGATCTGGACATTGGGATGACCCAACTCAGCGAGCTTGGTCTGGAGCAGCGCATGGGTGCGGGGGGTATCCACCAGGCCAAGGTGATCCCCAAACTCGGGATCGTAGCCAATCGTCAGGACGTTCTCCGCAAACGCAACCGGGTGCGCCCCCAGCAAGTAGCTGCGGATGAACTGGCTGGCGCGGCCTACAGCCTCCAGCAAGCCGCTCCACAGGCCGCCCAGGTCACCGGTCCGCCTTGGAGACCCCGGAGCGACGCCCGGCAGTTCTTCAGCCGCCGCCGCCGTTCCGGCCGGTTCGGCCTCCGCAGCCGCGTCCGGCGCGCGCCTTTTGCCACCCGCCGCCGGCTTGGGCGAACCGGCCGACGCGGAAGGCTCCGGCGCGAAATGACTGGGGGGGGCAGCCCCCGCCGGGGCCGGGCGCGTTTCCGCCGGGCCGCGCAAACTCTGAAGCTGCTGCAGCAGCGTGTCCACGCGCACCGCGGCGCGCGCTTCAATCGCTCTGAGCAGGGCCACCTCGACCAGGATCTTCTTCGAGGCGGCGTCGCGCAACTGCCGCTCCGCCTCGGCGAAGACTTCCATAATGCGCGTGAGCGCGTCCGCGCCGGCCATCGGGGATTGCTCTTTCAGCTCCGCCGCTTCGGCCTCGGACACCTCCAGCATATCCAGTTCGCCGCGCGAGACCTGGAAGATCAGCAGGTTGCGAAAATGATTCAGCAGGTCGGATAATAACCGCCGCAAATCCTTGCCGTGATTGGCCAGATCGTTCAGCAGGCGCAACGCCGTTTCGACTTCCCCGGCGAGCACCATCCGGGTGAGCTCCAGCAGTTGGCCCTGCGCCGTGAGCCCAAACATGGACAGCACGTCCGCCTCCTCGATCCGGCCGCCGCAAAAGCTAATCAACTGGTCGAGCGCCGATTCCGCGTCCCGCATCGCGCCCTCAGCCCCGCGCGCAATCGCGTGGAGCGCGGCCGGCGCAACCTGGACTTTCTCCAGATCGGCGATGTGCGCGAGGTGCTGGGCAATCAGCGCCGTCGGAATCCGCCGCAGGTCGAACCGCTGACAGCGCGACAGGATGGTGGGCAGCACCTTCTCCGGGTCGGTCGTGGCGAACATGAACTTCACATGCGCCGGCGGTTCTTCGAGGGTCTTGAGCAGCGCGTTGAAAGCCCCCGTGGACAGCATGTGAACTTCGTCTATGATGTAAATCTTGAAGCGGGAGCTGGCCGGCGCATACTTGCACGTCTCGCGCAGCTCGCGAACCTGCTCGACGCCGTTGTTGCTGGCGCCGTCAATCTCGAAGACGTCCAGCGAACGCCCTTCGGCGATTTCCCGGCAGCGCGGGTCGTCTTCCGCAAACTCCACCCGGGGCCCGCCCTCGCAATTAAGGCACTTGGCGAAAATGCGGGCGATGGTCGTTTTGCCGGTCCCGCGCGGCCCGCAGAACAGGTAGGCATGGGCAATGCGCTTCTGCTCCAGGGCGCGCGCCAGCGTCTGCGTGACGTGCTCCTGCCCCACCACATCCCGGAACCGCTGCGGGCGATACTTGCGAGCAATGACTTGATAACTCATGTAAGCGCGGCGTTTGGCGCGCCGGAACGCGGAAGAAAAACCCATCCGCCCGGGTTCCTCATTCCACCAACGGCGCGCCGCATTCTAAAATTAAACATGCCAGGGTGACCACGGCAACTGCGGAGCAGACTGCCGTTGCTGCCTTCCGGCCCTGGCGGGGTTCGTAAGTCCACAGTCCATGGGCCCTGGCAATCAAGAGTCTGGCGCATCGCCCCGGCCGCTTCAAGCCAATTCGCAGGCCAAATCACCAGCGGCCGCGCCACAATCCGCCGCGCGGCCACAGAGCAATTTGGCTCGAATCCGGGCGGGATTGCGGTTAGCGTATTGCGCGCATGAGTATAATGCGGACAAGCTAACCGGACGCCATGAGCCCGTTCGTCCAGATCGAGTTGTTGCCGCTGGGCAAGGTGCTGCGGGTAAAACGCGGCACCCCCTTGCCGGACGCGCTTTTTGCGCAGGGAGTCGAGTTTCCGTGCGGCGGGCGCGGGCGCTGCCGGGGGTGCAAAATTAAAGTGCTGGCCGGCTCGCTGCCGATTACCGCGGAGGAAAAGCGGAAACTTTCCCCCGCCGAGCTGGACGCCGGCTGGCGGCTGGCCTGCCGCGGGCGGGCGGAGGGAGACCTGAAAATCGAGCTGGCCCAATGGGAAGCGGCGATTCTCACCGATCATTCAGCGCTGGATTTCACGCCGCAGCCGGGCTGGGGTCTCGCGGTGGACCTGGGCACCACCACCCTCGTGGCGCAGTTGGTGGACCGGCAGACCGGAAGCGTGCTGGGCGTGCGCACGGCGCTCAACGCGCAGGCCCAGCACGGCGCCGACATTATGAGCCGCATTGAATTCGCCCTGGACGGTTCGCACCAGGGCGTGCTGGAGCACCTGACGCGCCAGCAGATCGGCGCCCTGGCGGCCGACCTCCTGGCGGAACGCGCCGCTGACGCGCGCCCGCTCGAAAGCGTGATCGTCGTCGGCAACACAGCCATGCACCACCTGTTCTGCGGCCTCAGCCTCGAACCGCTGGCGCTGTATCCCTTCGAGCCGGCTTCTCCGGGGCGGCAGCAGTTCGACGCCGCCCAACTAGGCTGGGATTTGCCCGGCAACCCTCCGGTGCAGTTCCTGCCCTGCCTCGGCGGGTTCGTGGGCAGCGACATTCTTGCCGGCCTGCTGGCAACCCGCCTGCCTCAAAGCGAACGCCTGGCGGCGCTGATTGACCTGGGAACCAACGGCGAAATCGTCGTGGGCAACCGCGAGCGCCTGCTGTGCGCGTCCACGGCGGCCGGCCCGGCCTTCGAGGGCGCGCGCATCGCCATGGGCATGCGGGCGGCAACGGGCGCCATTGCCGGAGTGCGCGTGCAGAACGGCCGGCTGCAATGCCGGGTGCTCGGCAATGCCGCCCCGCGCGGGATTTGCGGCAGCGGCCTCGTGGATGCAGTGGCCGCCGGGCTGTCCCTGGGCTGGATCCGGCCCAACGGACGGCTGGCCAACGGCGATTCGCTGCCGCTGGCGGGGCCGGTCGCGCTTAATCAACGGGACGTGCGAGAACTGCAACTGGCCAAGGGCGCCATCGCCGCCGGCCTGCGCATCCTCCTGGAACAATGGGGCGCGACGAAGGCCGACCTCTCCCAGGTCTTCCTGGCCGGTGCCTTCGGCAATTACATCAATCACGCCAGCGCGCGGCGAATCGGCCTGCTGGATTTCCCCGCCGACCAGGTCCGTCCGGCCGGCAATTCCGCCCTGCTGGGCGCCAAGCTGGCCTTATTCGACCCGCCCGGGCACGACCACGACTATGCCGCGATCCGGGCCAAAATCCGGCACGTCTCCCTGAACGAGGATGAGCGGTTCCAGGAAATCTTCGCGGAAGAAATGCTCTTCCCGCCGGACTGATCCCGCCCGCCACTCCGCGGCCTACGCTATACCCGTTCGCGCCCGGCATAGCCCCCGTCCAGTTCGTGCCAGAACTCGACGTCCTCCTCATCCTGCTCCCAGCATAAGAACACCTCGCGCCCGTCAATAATCGCCGGGAAATCCACCAGCCCGCGATCCAGGCTCTTCAACTGGATTTCCCGGCGCGCGAACTCCAGCAGCAGTTCGTTCAGGGCCACCAGGGTTCTCACCCAGGTGTTCACCAGCCCTCCGCCCAGGTCGCTCCCCGGCGCCATTAACCCGCCCAACCGCCGCTCGACCTTTTCCAGCTCGGCGCG
Organism: Verrucomicrobiota bacterium; assembly: GCA_012517205.1. Taxonomy (GTDB): domain Bacteria; phylum Verrucomicrobiota; class Verrucomicrobiia; order Limisphaerales; family UBA8199; genus UBA8199. Next base: position 60,098 of record JAAYVL010000156.1, on the reverse strand, counting down.
TCGCTGCGCCATTTGCTGGAGCCACTGCCGGATGAGCGGCAGCAGCTCCCGGGCTTCCTCCCGCGTGTAATGTTTCTTAAACCGGTAGGGCATGACAACAGGCCTGCGGGCCGGATAGGCGATGGGTTTTTCCGCTCATGGGGGTGTGTTGGCCTCCAGTTTTTGGCGCACCTCCGCGCTCGGCTCGACCGCCAGCGACTGCCGCCAGGCCGCGCGCGCTTTGTCCGGCTCCCGCAACGCGTGGTAGATGTCGCCCAGGTGATCAAAGAGGGTGGCGTCCGGCTGCTCCGACAGCTCCACCGCCCGGAGCGCATGCGGCAGCGCCTCGCCGGGTTGGCCGAGCTTGAACAGCACCCACGCCAGACTGTCCAGGAAAGCCGCGTTTCGCGGCTCCGCCTTGACCGCCCGCTCGATCAATTCCCGCGCCGCCGACAATTTCTCGCCGCGCTCCGCCCACATGTAGCCCAGGTAGTTCAGGGCCTCGGCGAAATCGGGCGCCAGTTGCAGGCATTGTTGAAAATACTTCTCCGCCTGCGCGTAATCCCCGTTCCGTTCGCAGGCGGCGCCCAACTGAAAGTAAAACCCCTCGTTCAAATGCCCCGGGTCGGTGGCCTTGGCGATGACTTCGGCGACGATAAAATGCCGCACCGCCTGCGCGTAATCCTTCTGCCGGTTATAGGCCAGCGCGGTATAGAACTCCATCGCGAAACTCTGGGCAAACCGCTGCCGCGCCTTCTCCAGGGTCGCCAGGGCCTCGCCGGGTTTCGCCACCTCCATCTGGGCCACGGCCAGGTAGTAATACGCCGACTCAATGTCCGGGCTGAGCAGGATGGCTTTGCTGAACGCCTCGACGGCTTCCGCCGGCTGGCGGTCTTCCAGCGCCAGCCGGCCCAGGTAGTAATAGGCCTGGGGATTGGTCGGGTCGTCGCGCAGGATGGCCCGGAGCTGTTCACTGGCCCGCGGGTGGTCGCTGCCGCGCAGGTAAATCGAAGTGAGATTGGCCCGCACCCGCTCCTGCACCAGCGGCAGATCCGGCGGCCGCTTCAGCACCTCGAGGTAAAACTCCGCCGCCCGCTCCGCGTCGCCCAGCAGAAGGTAGCCGTCCGCCAGCTTCAGCCGCAGCAGCGGGGTCAGCGCCCCGGTTTGCGCCGCCCGGTTCAACAAGCCGCGCGCCGCCGCATTTGCCTCGTCCTTGAGCGCGGCCGCCTTCAAGCCAACCCCCGCATACATCTCGGCCAGGGTCACCAGGAAATCCGCGTCCACCCCGGTCTGCCGGGCCGCCTCGTCCAACACTTTAAGCGCCGCCTCCGGCTGCTGCCGGGCCATGCAAAGCTGAACAAGATTCCGATAACCGGCGATCGTCCCCGGCGCTTTCCGGATCGCCACCCGGCTGGCGGCTTCGGCCTCCGCCGGCTTGTCCAGGCGGACATAAATCTCCCCCAGCCGCGCATAGACCCGCCCCGAGGCATCCGGCTGCTCCGCGGCGCGCAGCATGACCTCCAGCGCCCGCTGGGTCTGCTGGCGGCGCAGGAAACGCTCGGACACCGCCAAGGTGAGCGTGTCATCGCCCGGGTCCTGCAGCGCCGCCTGGTAATAACCCTCCTCCGCAAGCTGCGTCTCCCCGTTCATCTCCTGGATCACCGCGGCCGCATAACGGGCATGCGCCTCGACCGCTCTTTCAAAGGACCGCGCCGCCGCTTTGGCCGACCGGGCGGCATTAGCGGAACGCTTCCCCGGCGCCGGGCTCCCGGACTCGGGCACGGAGCCACACCCCGCCGCCAGCCAGCAGCCGATGACGAACCACCCCCCGGCTCTCCAGAAACGACGCCGCATGCAATAAAGCGCCACCCGCCCCGCTCCGAGCACGGGTGGCGCCGAATGCTGATTGGGCAACCGGCTAAGGCCGCCCGGCTACTTCTGCCAGGTGCGCTTCTTGTGACGATGCGCGCGCAGCTTCTTGCGCCGTTTATGCTTGTTAATCTTAGCTTTTCGTCGTTTCTTCAATGAGCCCATAGGCAGTCGTCTCTGTATCGTGCTTCGCCCGGTTGGTGGTCCGCAGGCGGCGCGCGGTGCCGGCACCGCCCCGCAACCGTTCATCAACCCCAGCCGGTTTGTTTGCCTGCATACCGTGCGCGATGGCTGCCCCAAGGTCAAGTCTGCTTGCAAGCCGAAGGAAAGAAACGCCGCCAACACCCGGAAACGGGCTTCCGCCGCAAAGCCACCCCCCGCCGCGCCGGCTACGGCTGGCCGGAAGACAGGACCACCCGAAAACCCGTGCAACCGCTCCGGAGGCCCGGATACCCATTGCAATGGCGGTAGGCGGCCCGGCAATAAGCGGCATCAGAGAACCAGTAGCCGCCGCGCATGGCGCGGTTCATGCCCGAAGCCGGCCCCTGCGGATCCACCACGCTCCCCTTGGGATATGCCCCATACCAATCCCGGCACCATTCCAGCACGTTCCCGTGCATGTCATACAGCCCCCACGCATTCGGCGGATAACTGCCTCCCGCCACCGGCCGCCCTTGATAGCCCACCCCGGAGCTGTTGGTGCTGATGTTTCCGATCGCGGCATCATATTCGTTATAGGTGAAGAAATTGGCCATTCCCTGGCGTAAGGCATTCCCGTAGTGAAATGCCGTCGTGGTCCCCGCCCGGCACGCATACTCCCACTCCGACTCCGTCGGCAATCGAAATCCCCAGCCCGCCGCCAACCGCCCCGCCGCCCGCTCCTGCTGCGTCAACCGCCCGCAGTAGTTCGTCGCATCCTTCCAACTCACCTCCTCCACCGGACGATCCAGGTCTCCCGTGAAAAAACTCGGGTTCTTGCCCATCACCTTCAGATACTCGCGCTGCGTCACCGGGTATTTCCCCATATAAAACCCCTTGCTCAACGTCACGGTATGCTGCGTCTCATCCGCAAACCGCAGCGCTTCGCTCGCCGGGCTGCCCATAACAAAGCTGCCCGCCGGTATCCAGACCATGTTCGAGGCGCTGGGGCTGACCACCACCTGGGCGCGATAAAAACACCCGGGCTGCCCGCCATCCTTGTCAATGACCACGCAGGGACTGCCCGCCAGCGCGGCCAGGTTCGTCAGCACCTGCCAGCCGCCCGCGCGGCCAAAGCCGGCCGTCCGTTCAATCCGGTAAGCGGCTCCCACCGAGCCCGTCATTTGCAGCCGGACGACCCCGTTGGACAACTGCATATTCAGCACGGGCGGAGCCTGGCCATAGCCCGCCCCCAACCCCAGCATTATACTCGCGCCCAGCGCGATTGCTCTCTTCATAGTTTTCTCTTCAAATCCATAGCCCGCCATCGGCGACCCGCCCCTCCATCAGCACATCGCGTGCCGGTTCCCCGGCGGCGGCGGAAACTGCCCCCGCCCAGGCCTCTCCGGCAGCCCGGAGCGGCAACCCGCTCCAACCGGAGACTCGCTGACCCAAAATCAGGCACGCCCCAGCCAGATAGTCCAACCGAGTCCCCGAACCTCTTCGTTCCGTCCAAAGGAGCGCTGCGAATAGCCGGCCGCCAGGAAAGCTGCGGCCTCGGGGAGGGTTCAGAAGCCGCGCGAGGCGTGGGCAAATCGCGGCCCCTCAAGCAGCGGGCGGTTCCTTATTAATGCGGCCAGGCCAAATCCCGGGGTTTCCGTCCCGGCTTGAACTTGCCGTAGCCGAACCAACTGGGCTGGTATTCGCCCACGCAAGCGGCGTTGGCGCGCCGGGGAATCTTCTTCTCCAGCCCCACCGCCCAGTAGGCGGCGTTGATCAGCAGCCGCCGGAGGCCCTCGTTTTCGAGGTCCACCGCGGCGCCCATAGTCGTCGTCAACACTTTCGCCGTCCGGCCGTTTTCTCCCGTGTAGTTCCGAATCCAGACCAGCGGCATCATGGGACTGTTTTTAGGCCCCGCCACCGGCGGATCCTCCGGCTTCATGCCCGTCAAAACCTGCCCCCAAACCAGCACCTGGGCATCGGCGGGCAACTGCGTGATGGCATAAACATCCGTCGGCCCCCACAAGTCCGCCACGCCGCGCAAAACCGGGTGCCCCTTGAACGCTTCATGAATCACCCCGCGCGTGCTTTCCCGGCCATGATTCCCGTGATGCGCGACCCACGTCTCCCCCAGCACTTGCCGGCCAAACCCGCCCGGCCAAACGGTGCTGTGCCAGTCGTATTTCGCATACGGACTGGCCTTATTCACCTCGTATTTGAACGCATGCGTGCTGGTGCGCAGGGCGATGATCGGCCGGCCCGCGTTCAGGTAGTCCACAAAATGCTTCATCTGCGCATCCGGCAGTTCCCGGAACCGCAGCCCCATCACGCATAAATCGGCCGCGTCCAGCGCCGCCATCCCCGGCATATTGGTCAGCGTCAGGGGATCAATCGTCCCGTCGGCCGGGTTGATGGCAAACAACACCGTGCATTTGAACCCATGCCGCGCCGCCAGGATCTGCGCCAGCATCGGCAACCCCTCCTCCGAGCGATATTCCTCGTCCCCCGCCAAGAAAACGATGTGCTTCCCCCGCCCCGGCCCGCCCGAGCCCTGGTAAACCACCCCCTCCGCGGCCGGCGCCCTCCCGGCGAGCACCGCCAGCCACAACCCCAGAAATACATGCAACGGCTTGCTAATCTTCATGCCCAAGTCTGCCCCGCGCCGCGCCCCATGACAAGCGTTCAGCCTCGCCCTCTTTTGCCGGGCCCAACGGCGCGCGCCGGCCCGGATTCCGCAAGCCGCCTATTGGCCCTTCCCCTCCACCGCGCCGGCCGTCGCGCTTCCGTCATCCCAATGCCCCAGCCGGTTGGCGGGAATCGCCGCCGTCTCCGGGTAAATCAGGTAAACCGTATTCTTGGAACGCGCCCAGTTGCGGACCACTTGCTCCCGCGCATAAACCTGCCGGGCGCGGACATTCTTCCGCACGGACACCCCGGGATTATTCGCCACCACGTCGCCGGTGTCGGTGAACCCCACGCAGACAATCAGGTGGCCATAGTCCGGCCCGCTGGCCGGGCTGCGCGTGAGATAGGAGGATACCGAAAGGATGACCGGGATGCCCGCCGCAATCCAATCTTCCATCTCGGCAATATCCCCCAGGCGGGTCACGTAGGCCCGCAGCCCGGGATGCCGCCCGGCAAACGCCGTGTTGAACGGCCAGTTCCCCGTGTCGGCGCGCGGCCCGTCGGCGATCGCCCGGGCCGTCTCGGGCACGGTGTAGTTCAACTCCGGCCGTTGCAACCGCTCGCCCCAATACGCCAGCACCATCGAAAGCGAAGTGGGGCTGCACCAGCCGCCGCCGCCCTCATACTCGCCCTGCCGCCGCTCCGGAACCGGCAGCACCTTGCCCCAGGCCGCCCGGTTGGGCGCCAGCTTCCGAATCGGCGCCGCGGTGTTGCAAAAGGACACCCCGAGAAACTTCAGCCCGGACGGCTCCGCCGCCCCGCCCACGGTAAGGCGAAGCTGCACCCGGCGCGCCGCGTGGTTCAGCGCGAGCGTGTCCATCCGCACCTCGCCATCCGCATCCCGCTGCCCCGGCACGCTCCGCCGCGGAAACCGGGCGGGATCGTCCGACCACTGCCCCAGCGTGTAATAGCGCGTGGCGCGCTCGGGGTAGAGCGCGCGCGCCTCCGCTTTGAGATACACCCCGGGCGGCACATTCCAGGAAAGCACCAGCTCGTCCCACGCAATCGGGGCCGTGATTTCAGGGGAAAGCAGAATCACCTCGTTCGTCCGCGCCCCCGGGCTTCGGGTGAACCGGGAAAACTCGGTAAAGCTGATAAACGCGCTGCGTGGATCGGGCGCGGCGCTGGCCGCCCGGATCGCGCCCGAGGCCGCCAGCACCACCGCCGCTGCCAGCAGCAGGACGAGGCGGCGCCCGCCCAAACATTTCGCACCTGCAAGCCCGGCGCGCGGGCATCCTGCCCGCTTAGCCTGTTCGAAGCCGGTAAGCGGGCAAAATGCCCGCGCTCCGGTCTGTGAATATTTCATGTGGGAGGGGAAAAGCCCGGGCCACCAGTTCGGCCGCCGCCGCCCCAGCGCGGACGCGCCGTTTACCCCAAGCCCACCGCGGACCCTCGACGCCATTTCATTCTCAACATCCAATCTCATGTCTCTCATAAACTGCCAGCAACCGGACCGCCCGATTCACGCCCGAGGCCGGCGCGCGGGCATCCTGCCCGCTTAGCCCGTTCGAAGCCGGTAAGCGGGCAAAATGCCCGCGCTCCGGTCCGTGGGTATTCCGTGCGGGATGGGAAAAACCCGGTCCACCAGTTCGGCCGCCGCCGCCCCAGCGCGGACGCGCCGTTTACTCCAAGCCCACCACGGACCCTCGACGCCATTTCATTCTCAACATCCAATCTCATGTCTCTCATAAACTGCCAGCAACCGGATCGCCCGATTCACGCCCGAGGCCGGCGCGCGGGCATCCTGCCCGCTTAGCCCGTTCGAAGCCGGTAAGCGGGCAAAATGCCCGCGCGCCAATCTGTGAGTAATTCATGCGGGAGGGGAAAAACCCGGACCACCGTCCGGCCGGTCGGAAGCCGCTTCCGCCCCCGCGGCGCGCCGCTGGCGCACATGCGCAAAAAACTCCTCGGCTACGATGTAGCCCACGCAGTCCGGCGAACCGCAGCGGCAGGGATACTCCGGGTAATCCACCAGGTCGTAGCCATAGTTGAAGGTGATCTCCTCCCCCGCCGCAATATCGCGCCGGGCGACAATCCAGATGCGATCCTCGAACAGCTCCGCCTCGCAGTTGGGAGCGCAACTGTGGTTGAGCAGCCGCGCCGGGTTCCGCGCCACATTCCCGTCCAGGTCCTGCTCGTCGTTGAGCGTGAAGATATACGCGTTGTTCGCCTCGCAGCGGCGCAGCGACTCCGACTTGCTGATCCGCTCCCCCACATACTCCACCACGCGCGTGCCGCGCGCGATCCGCGTCCGGGCAAACCCGCCCTGCCCGTGAATCGCCGACGGCCCAAACCGCAGCAGCGCCGTGGGGCCGGGCGTGGCCCCCGGCGCTTCCGTCCGTTCAAAACTGGAAAACGTCGAATCCATACTCGCTCACAAATGGCTCCCACGGAGCCTGAATATCCACCCGGCGGCGGGTGAATGGGTCCGTGTAACCCAGCCGCACCGCGCGCAAACCCATTCCCGTTCCCGGTCCCCGCGCCCCGTCCGCGGGCGCCCGGACGCCATCCGCCTCCCCGCCCGCCGGGGCCGCGGCACCGGCGCCGGCATCGCGCCGCGCAGGCCGCCGGGACGGTTTTTCCGACTTCGCGCGCGGCGTTCCATAAAGCGGATCCCCCTCCACCGGATGCCCGGAGGCGGCCAGGTGCACGCGGATTTGGTGCGTCCTTCCCGTCACCGGCCGCGCCTCGATCAAGGCCCGCTGACCCCGGCATTGGAGCACGCGAAAGTGCGTTTCCGCCTCCTTGCCGTCCCGCGGCACGGCCCGCATCCGCCCGATCACCCCCGGATCCGGCGCCAGCTTCTGCCGGCACGTCCAGGCTTCCGACCCCGGCACCCCGGACACCACCGCCAGGTAAACCTTCGCCACCCGGCGCCCCTCGAAAAGCGCTCCCAGAGAATGAACCGCCCCCGGGCTTTTGGCCAGCAGCAATACCCCGCTGGTCTCCGCATCCAGCCGATGCACAAACCGCAAATACTTCAGCCCCCGCGCGCGCGCCCAATACGCCCCCGACGCGATGGACGACACCAGCGCCGCCTGCAGGTTCCGGTTCGTCTTCTGCCACGAAAACGGCACCAGCATCCACCCGGGCGGCTTGTCAATCGCCAGCACCGAGCGGTCCTCATATAAAATGGGAATCCGCTCGCCCGTCGGCAATTCTATATGTCCCGGCTTGGCCATACGCGGGCGCCAGGCGCCCCTGAATCATTCGGTTCCCCGGCACCATGCCTGAAAAACACCTCCCGGAAAAAGCAAAATATCCGCCCGCGCCGAACCCGCCGCCCGGTTTTATCCTTGTGCTCGCGGCCCCCGAACGCCTATGCTTTACCCGCTCGCGATGAAGCCTGAACCCAAACCCGGCGAGTGGCTCGCCCCGGACGACTTCGACACTGTTGTCCGGCTGACCCCCCTGGTCGCCATTGACCTGCTCGTGCAGGCGCCCGACGGGCGGGTCCTGCTGGGCCGCCGCGTCAACCAGCCGGCCAAAGGCTCCTTCTTTGTCCCGGGCGGCCGGATTTCCAAAAACGAAACCCTGGCCGCCGCCCTCCGGCGCATATCCCGGGCCGAGCTCGGGGTGGAAGTCCGGCTCGAAGACACCCGCTTCCGGGGGGTGTATGAGCATTTCTACGCCACCAACAGCCGCCAAACCCCCGGCTTCGGCACCCATTACGTCGTGCTGGCCTACGGCCTGACCGCCGCTCCGGAGACCCTGAACCTGCCCAAAGACCAGCACGGCGAGTTCCTCTGGCTCTCCGAAGCGGACCTGCTAAGCAACCCGGAGGTCCACCTGAATACAAAAAACTACTTCGCCCCCGCCGCTAAAACCGGCTGAAACATCCCCCTCCCCCCGTCTCCTACCCCCGATTTCTCCCTCTGCCCCGCTGCTCCAGCAGCGAAAACCACCCTAAAAACCGCCCCCAAAACCCCCTCGGGCTTCCAGCTCCCTCAAAAAACCCCAACTCACTGCAATCACGCCACTTCCACCCTGTCCACTGGCCGTGTACAAGGGGTGTACAAGGGATGCTCATCGGGAGTACAACCTAAAATCTGTCGGACATCCGGTGGGCATCCCTTGTACACCCCTTGTACACGACCAGTGGATAGGGTGGCGAGAGCCTGAAATTGGGCGGGCGGGCCGGGGGCGAGGGCGACGTTGGCGGAGGGCTGTGGATGGATGGTGATTGGGGACGTGGGGAGAGTGTCCAATAATTGGACAGTCGAGGATGGGGTCGGAAGGTGAGGTTCCGGGATGGGGTATGGTCGAGATGGAGGAGGTTTCCGGCGTATTCTGGAAAGCGGGCATGGGTGGGTGGATTTGCGCGTTGGCTTGTCAGGCGCGTGGGGGATGGTAGCATGGGGGCATGACTAAGCTGGCTCGATTACCTCGGCGCTCGTTTCTCAAGGGTTTGGGCCTTGCGGCCCCGGCGGTCTTGACCGGGCCGCGGCTTGCCGTCGCGCAGGCCGACGCCCCGGCGCCGGCGGCGGCCCCGGCGCATCCTCCCGGGGCCAAGGAATTGCGGGCGGACGTGGTCATCATCGGCGGCGGACTGGGCGGTTGCGCGGCGGCGCTGGCGGCGGCGCGCAACGGGTTGCGAGTCATCCTGACGGAGGAAACGGATTGGATTGGGGGGCAGTTGACGGCGCAAGCCGTGCCGCCGGATGAGAATCCGTGGATCGAGACGTTCGGCGGCACCCGCAGTTACCTCCACCTGCGCCAGCAAATCCGCGAGTATTATCTGCGGCATTACCCGCTCACCGCCGAGGCGCGGGCCCGGCCGGACCTCAACCCCGGCAACGGCTGGGTGTCCCGGCTCTGCCACGAGCCGCGCGTGGCCCTGGCGGTGCTGCACCAGCTCCTGGCGCCGTATGTCAGCGGCCGCAAGGTGCTCCTTTTGCTCCGCCACCAGGCCGTGGACGCGCTCACCGCGGGCGACCGGGTCGAGGCGGTCCGGGCGCGCAGCCTTGAGTCCGGCAACGACACCGTCCTGCGCGCGCCGTATTTCGTGGATGCGACGGAGCTGGGGGATCTGCTGCCGCTGACGCGGACGGAATACGTCACCGGGGCCGAAGCGCAGGCGGACACCGGCGAGCCGCACGCGCCGGCCGTGGCCGCGCCGCTGAACATGCAGGCGTTCACCTGCTGCTTTGCGATGGATTACGTGGCGGGCGAGGACCACACCCTCGAGCCGCCGCGCGAGTACGCGTTCTGGCGCGACTATGTGCCCGCCCTCCGGCCGCCCTGGCCCGGGCGGCTGCTGGCCTGGGAGTACAGCCATCCGGCCAGCCTGAAGCCGTTCAAACTGGAAACCGATCCCGCGAAAGGCACGGGGTTGTGGGCCTACCGGCGCATCGCCGACCGGTCGCAGTTCACCGCCGGCGCGTATCCGGGCGACCTGACGCTGGTGAACTGGCCGCAAAACGATTACCTGCTCGGCAACCTCTGCGAGGTCAGCGCCGCGGAAGCCGCCCGGCATGTGGCCCGGGCCAAACAACTGAGCCTGTCGCTGCTCTACTGGCTGCAAACCGAGGCCCCCCGCCCCGACGGCGGCACCGGCTGGAAGGGGCTGCGGCTGCGGCCCGACGTGGTGGGCACGGAGGACGGCCTGGCCCGCCACCCCTACATCCGCGAGAGCCGCCGCATCCGCGCGGAGTTCACGGTCGTCGAGCAGCACGTCGCCACCGAGTTCCGCATGCAGGAAACCCGCGCCTCGCGGGAGGAGGTCAAGGCGGCGGAGTTCAAGGATTCAGTGGGCATTGGCTGCTACCGGATTGATCTCCACCCCAGCACGGGGGGCGATAACTCGATTGATATCAGCTCCCTGCCGTTTCAGATCCCCCTGGGCGCCCTGCTGCCCCGCCGCGTCGAAAACCTCCTCCCCGCCGCCAAGAACCTGGGCGTCACTCATATCACCAACGGCTGCTACCGGCTGCACCCGGTGGAATGGAACCTGGGCGAGGCGGTGGGCGCGCTGGTGGCGTTTTGCACGACCCGCAAACGCCTCCCCCGCCAGGTGCGCCAGCAAGCCGACCTGCTGCGGGATTACCAGAAACTGCTGGCGGACCAGGGCGTGCCGCTGGCGTGGCCCAAAGTCGGGCCGCGCTGAAGAACCCCGCCCGCCCCGGGGACGCCCGCGGCGCCGCCGCCCCCCGGCCGGGCAACGCTCCCGATGAAATCATACATGAAGCCTCGCAATACGTTTATCATGGTGCTGGTGACGGCGCCGGACCTGCCGACCGCGCGGAAGCTGGCGCGGGGGGCGCTGGCGGCGCGGCTGATTGCCTGCGCCAACCTCGTCCCGCGCCTCGAATCGCATTACTGGTGGGAGGGAAAGATCACGGCGGGCCGGGAAGTGCTGCTGCTGATGAAAACCACCGCGGCCCGGCGGGCGGCGCTGGAAAAGTGGATCGTGGCCCGGCATCCCTATGACACGCCGGAGGTGGTGGCGCTGCCCATCGCCCACGGCCACCGCCGCTACCTGGACTGGGTGCGGGACGCCGTGCAATGACCCCGCCCGAGACCTGCCCCCATTGCGGTGCCGACGTTCCCCCCGCGGCCCGGGCCTGCCCGGAATGCGGGGCGGATGAGCGGACCGGCTGGTCCGAGGCGGCGCGCGCGGATGGCCTGGACCTGCCCGATGACGCCTTCGACTACGAAGACTTCGTCCGGCGCGAGTTCGGCGGCCGGCGCGCCGTGCCGCGCGGCCTTCATTGGTTTTGGTGGGTGGCGGCGCTGGCCGCGCTGGCGGCGTTTCTGGCGCACTGGGTCTGGTAGCCGGCGGAAAATGTGGTTTTGCGGTTGCGGCGCGGCGGGGGATTGTTCTAACCGGGATATTTCACGCCCCGCACGAAATACCCGCAGGCCGGAGCGCGGGCATCTTGCCCGCTTAGCCCGTTTGGAGGCTGTAAGCGGGCAGGATGCCCGCGCTCCAGTCTTGCAGGGGTGAAATGTCTGGACTAGAGCCGATCACTCACCTTGGCCAAATACACTTCGGGATATTTCACGCCCCGCACGAAATACCCGCAGGCCGGAGCGCGGGCATCTGGCCCGTTTAGCCCGTTTGGAGGCTGTAAGCGGGCAGGATGCCCGCGCTCCAGTCTTGCAGGTGTGAAATGTCTGGACTAGAGCCGATCACTCACCTTGGCCAAATACACTTCGGGATATTTCACGCCCCGCACGAAATACCCGCAGGCCGGAGCGCGGGCCTCTGGCCCGCTTAGCCCGTTGGGAGGCTGTAAGCGGGCAGGATGCCCGCGCTCCAGTCTTGCAGGGGTGAAATGCCTGGGCTAAATATGTCCAAAACTCAGTCGCGTATGGCAACCCTGACCGAAAAGACTCCTCCCAGCCAGCGGCTCATGTCCGTGGATGCGCTGCGGGGCTTCGACATGTTCTGGATCATTGGCGCCGATTCCCTGGTCTATGCGCTGAACCGCATGTCGCAGACGCCGCCCACCCGGTTCCTGGCCCGCCAGCTCGAACACGCCGAATGGGCGGGCTTCCGCTTCTATGACCTGATCTTCCCGCTGTTCATCTTCATCGTCGGGGTCTCGCTGGTGTTCTCCCTCTCCCGGACTATTGCCCTGGAGGGGCGGGCCCGGGCAATCCAGCGGATCGTGCGGCGCAGCCTCCTGCTGTTTGTCATCGGCATCTTCTACTCGGGCGGCCTGACGAATCCCTGGCCCGACCTCCGGCTGATGGGCGTGCTCAACCGGATTGCGCTGGCGTATTTCTTCGCCGGCGCGCTGTTTTGCTTTTTCCGGCCGCGGGCGCTGGCGGCGATTTGCGTGGGTCTGCTGGCGGGCTACTGGGCGCTGATGACGTTCGTGCCGGTTCGCGACCTCCCGTTGACCCGGAGCGCCCTCGCCCAGCGCGCCGCGGAGGCGGGCCGCCCCGAGGTTGCCGCGCTGTTCAAAGCGGAGCGCAACCCCTCGGCGGTCAAGGACAGCCCGGCGTGGGCGGCGGCGCGGGAGATGTTCTACGCGACGACCAACCGGGTCACCGGCAGGTTTGACGCCGGGCTGAACCTGGCCAACCACCTGGATTTCGAATACTTGCCGGGGCGCAAGTACGACACCTTCTACGACCCGGAAGGGCTGTTGAGCACCCTCCCCGCTGTGGCGACCTGCCTGCTGGGGGTGTTTGCCGGCTTGCTGCTCCGGATGCCCACCCTCGCGGGCCGCCAGAAAGTGGCGTGGCTGATTGCCTTTGGCCTGGCCGCCGCCACGCTGGGCTGGCTGTGGGATGCCCAGTTCCCGGTCATCAAGAAAATCTGGACCTCGTCCTACGTGCTGGTCGCCGGCGGCTACAGCGCCATCCTGCTGGGGCTTTTCTACCTCGTCGTGGACCTCTGGCAGGCGCGCGCCTGGTGCCAGCCCTTTGTCTGGATGGGGATGAACTCGATCACGATTTACATCGCCGCCAATATCCTCGGCGGTTTCCGCCGCCTGGCCCCCCGGCTGGCGGGCGGCGACGTCAAGGCGTTCTTCGACGAACGGGTCGCCCAGGGCTGCGGCGAACTGGTCATTTCCCTTGTGGGCCTGCTGCTGGCGTTCTGGCTGGTTCGCTTCCTCTACCAGCGCAAGGTCTTCCTGCGCCTCTGACCGCTCCGCCTCCGCCCCCGCGCGGCTCTTCCGCCTTTTCGAACCTCCCGCCCGGCCTTCCCGGACGGGTGGGGCGGCTTGCAAATAAATCCGCATTTTTTGGCGGAAAAGGGTTGACCTTTTCGGTCTTATTCTTCATATTGCAGGTAATGGCATGAGTCTGTGGACTCTGAAAACGAAAGAAACAATAACGAAACAGTAAACCAACTCCTGTTATGTATAGAACAAAATCCTCTTGTTGGGTCGGGTTGCGCCGGGCAACTCTGGCTCTCCTCGCGATCGGCTCACTGGCGGTCCAACCGCTGCGGGCTGATGTAGTTTACCTCACCACCTATCTCGGGGGGACTCTTAATAGCACAACCTTTTTCAATGACCCCTTGGGTTTAGGGCCTTCTTATTCGGGATTCGGGTCAACTGCGATTGCTAATCCGCCGGGCGTCCCCTCCCGTACGAGATGCGTCTATTACTACGGCCAGGACTTGAATCCCAACTGGCTCATCGTCCCGCCGCTGGGGGTTGATGGCGGCGTTTATAGCATCGAAGTTGCCCATACCACGCTGACGACCTCGCCGGACGTTGTGGTCACAGCCTACTGCGCAGACAACTTCTATGGTCAAACGTCCGCGGGATGCACCAATTCCGCCGTCTTTAACCAGGCAAACGGCGGGAACACGTGGAAATTGATGGGCTATATCACCAATGCCCCGGGCATTACGGATCCGGAGATCATCTTTAAGCAGGTGGGCGGCGTTACCGGGCCGAGCTCCAACGAAAAGCGCCTCTACGTGGACGCCTTTAAGTTCACCCTTATTGATGCGTGCGCCGGCGCCGTCGGCGACCTGTCCGTCAATGGACCGCTCGCGGCCGGCCAAATGTTTGTCACGGTCTCGGGGGTCACTGCGGGCGCGACGAATGTCACGATTTTTGCGAACGATGCTGAAATCGGCCAGACGAACCTCGCCGCGGGCTTTGCGGCCGGCGCGCTCAGCGTCCCGGTGAACACCGGCCTGGTCAAGGGCAATATCATCAAAGCGACGCAGAAGAAGCCAAGCGCGGCCCCGGAGGGGTACTGCGTTTCCCCGCTGCCGGCTGACGGCCCGCTGGTGGGCAGTGGCGCCAACCCGGCGCTCAAGGTCGTGCTGTCCTGCGGCGCGCAATCGGCGCTGACCGGCCCCGCGGGCGCGGATACCTCGGGTGCGGCCACGACACTGTACCACGTTAACGCCACCGGGCTGGCGGGCGGCTCCGCTACTGCGCCCGTGGGCGGCGTTGCGCTGGTGCCCGGCTCCTGCTGGCAAACGGTGACGTTTGATTTCGCCACTGATCCGATGCTCAACTGGATGGCGGGGACTGCGTATTCCGACAGCGATCCGTTCTGCACCTTCGATGCCCTCTCCTTCGCGATTGATCCCGACAATCCCGATACGGGCCCCTACGACATCTATGTGGACAAGATCATGAATGGCGACGTGGTCATTGAGGACTTCGAGGGCTGGGAGGCCGGTGACAGCGTGATGTTCGCGGCGCCGAATGCCACTGGCGTTCCTGACCCCGCCATCCACGTCCTGGGCGGCGGAACTACTTCTTCCGTGATTAGCCAGGCGAATGCCTATGAAGGCACGAACTCTTGCCGCATCCGGTGGCAATTCAAGAATGAAGGGCAAACGCGCTGGGTGCGCGTCCTGGCCAACCGCTCCAACGGCGCGACCTACCCGCAGCTCGACAAGAGCAAGCCGGTGACCCTGCGTTTGCTGGTCCTGCCGGTGGGCGAGACCACGGCCAAGCTGGGCGTCGGCCCTGTCGCCAGCCAGACCAAGGCGCCGGGCGAGAGCGTCACGTTTAGCGTTGTCGCCACTGGCGTCGGGCCGTTCTCCTACCAGTGGAAGCACAATGGCAGCAACGTCGGCACTGACAGCAGCAGCTACACCATCGGCTCGGTGAGTGCCGGCGATGCCGGGAACTACACGGTTGTCGTGAGCAACGCTGCTTGCGATCCCATCGAGAGCTCGCCGGGCGTGCTCACGGTCAGCGCGCCAGCCGTTGAGCCGGTGAAGATAGACAGCATCACGGCCACGACGATTGCCTACAGCACGGGCGCCGGGACGCAGTTCATTCTGCTCAAGGCGGCGGCTGTGAACGCCCCGATGAACACCTGGGTCCCGGTGGCGACCAACAACGCCACGCCGGGCACCTTCGCGGTTCCGGGGCCTGGCTTCTACCGCATCGAGAGCAAGTAAGACGCGGCTGGCATAGCCAATCCTCATTCAACGGGCCGGGTCCAGTGACCCGGCCCTTTTTGTTGGCCCGCACGCCGGGAAGCGCCGCGGGCCGCGGCCGCGCGGGAATAAAGGCCGCCCCCGAGCTGGCCGGATTTTACCCGGGCGCCGGAATGCCGGAGATTGACCCCGGACGGAGCTTGAACTTCTCCGGGCGGCCTTTAAGCTGCGCTGCATGAATTCGCTGCTGCTGACCGGCGGACGGGTGATTGACCCCGCCAATGATTTCGACGCGCGCGCCGAGGTGCTGATTTGCGACGGGAAGATTGCCGCCGTGGGGCCGGCTGTGGCGGGGCAGGCTCCCGCCGGTGTGGAACGGCTGGACGTGGGCGGGCGGGTGGTTTGCCCGGGCCTGATAGATATGCATGTGCACTTGCGCGAGCCGGGCCAGACCGCGAAGGAAACCATTGCCAGCGGCACGGCGGCGGCGGCCCGCGGGGGGTTCACCTCGATTCTCTGCATGCCCAACACTTCCCCGGCGACGGACAATGCCGGGACGGTCGCGCTTATCCGCGAGCGCGCCGCCCGGGAGGGAGTCGTGAATGTCTATGTCGCGGGGGCGATCACCAAGGGGCTGGCGGGGGAGGAACTGGCGCCGATTGGCTCGCTGAAAAAGGCTGGGGTGGCCGCCATTACGGACGATGGGCATTGCGTGCAAAACACGGAGCTGATGCGGCGGGCGATGGAGTATGCGAAGATGTTCGAGCTGCCGGTTCTGGATCATTGCCAGGATTATTCGCTGGTGACCGAAGGGGTCATGCGCGAGGGCTATTGGAGCACGGCGCTGGGGCTGCGCGGCTGGCCGGCGGCGGGCGAAGAAACGATCGTCGCGCGGAACATCCTGCTGGCCGAAATGACGGGCGCGCAGGTGCATTGCCAGCATATCAGCGCCGCCGGGAGCGTGCGCCTGCTGCGGGAGGCGAAGCGGCGCGGGGTGCCCATTTCCGGCGAAGCCTGCCCGCATCACTTCACCCTGACGGATGCGGCGATCGCCGGCAGCCAGAAGTTCCTGGAAACGGATGGGCCGGGCGTTTTCGGCCTTGGCTCCGGCTCCCGGCCCCGGCCGGCCTGGCCGGCGTATGACACGAACTTCAAAGTCAACCCCCCCCTGGGTACGGCCCGCGACCGCGAGGCCATCCTCGAAGGCCTGGCGGATGGGACGCTGGAAATCCTGGGCAGCGACCACGCGCCGCACTGTGATTACGAGAAGGAGGTGGAGTTCGATTACGCGCCGTTCGGGATTACGGGCCTGGAAACCGCGCTGGCGCTGGCGCTGATGCAGCTTTACCACAGCGGGCGGCTGGGGCTGGCGGAGGTCATCGCCAAGTTCACTTTAGCGCCGGCCCGGCGGCTGCGCCTGCCGCACGGAACGCTGAGCGTCGGCGCGGTGGCGGACGTGACGGTGTTTGATCCGGATCGCGCGTGGGTATTCGAGCCGGCTGCTACCGCCAGCAAAGCCCGGAACAGCCCCTTTTACGGCTGGCCGCTGCTAGGCAAGGCGGTCGCCACGATTGTCGGCGGCCGGAAAGCCTGGGTGGAAACGGGGGCGCTGGCCGCCGCCTGACGCCGCCCCGCCCGCCCGCCCCCGCGGGCTTCCCGGACGGCGGGACCCGCGCTATTCCAGCCCGAGCCACCACCGGACCAGGCGTTTGCCCCCGAAAATCCAGACGGTGGCGGCCAGCGCGATGTAAGGCCCGTACGGCAGGTGCGAAGACCATTCGCGCTTGCGCAGCAGAATCAGGGAAACGCCGATCACGGCCCCGATCATGGAACTGACCATCAGGGAAAAGACCACCGCCGGCCACCCCAGAAAGGCGCCGATGGCCGCCATGAACTTCACGTCCCCCAGGCCCATGGCTTCACGGGGGAAAACGATCTCGGTGCAGACGGCCTCCAGGTGCGGCACCTCCTCCGGATTCAATTCCTCCTCCCCGATCTGCAACCGGTCGGGCGCCAGCCGCACCCGGACATCCTTGTAGCCGCGATCCGCCAGTTCCAGCGTGCGGGCGTACAAGGTAATCACGTCCGAACGGCGATAAAAGAGCTCGTCATAAGGGATTTCCCGGTCCGGCAGGTGAACGCCGCTCTCGCCGAAGACCACCCGGGTATGAGCGGGCAGCGTGACGCGTTGCCGGCCGAACAGCAGCTTGCCGCCGCGCAGAATCAAGTAAATGATTCCCGCGCCGGCCCCCATGCCCAGGAGGCTTTGCCTCAGGCCGCCCGCCGGGGACGCCTGTCCCTGGAGCGCCGGCCAGAAAAAAGAGCACGCGAACCCGGCCACCATGCCGCCGATGGTGATTTCATCCGGGATGATGAAGTGCTCGAAGTCAATGAAGGTGGCCGCAATCAAGCCGGACAGGAAGAGGGCATAGACCAGGGCGAGCGCCGCCGAACAGGGCCCAAAGGTCAGCCAGCAGCACAGAAACGTCACCGCCGTCAGCAGTTCGACCAGGAAATAACGGATGGAAATGGGCGCGCCGCAGTTCCGGCATTTGCCGCGCAAATACAGCCAGGTGAACAGGGGTATGTTGAGATACCAGGGGATGGAATAGTTGCAATGCGGGCAATGGGAGGGGGGGGAAATGACGCTCTGCTCCAGCGGCAGCCGGTGAATGCAGACATTAAGAAAGCTGCCGACCATGGAGCCTAACACCACGCTTGCCACCGACCAGAAATGAAAGGGAACGGCCGCCCAGAGGTTGGGGTCGAAGTTGGGAGTCAGCATGAGCGATAAGTCAGCCGTAGATGTTCCTTTCCAGCGCCTGGCGCATGTTCCCGAGGGGCGCCGGCTGCCCCGTCCACAACTCGAGCGCGGCGGCGCCCTGGTAGAGCAACATTCCGAGGCCGTTGGCGACGCGGCAGCCGGCCGCCTGGGCCGCCTGGAGAAACGCCGTTTCCGCGGGCCGGTAAATCATGTCATACGCGGCCCCCGCCCGCCGGAACGGGAACTGGCCGGCGTCCAGCGGCAGCGCATCGCCCGCCTTCAGGCCCAGCGAAGTCGCATTCAGCACCAATTCCACCGGGCCCGCGGGATAGCCCAGGGCCAGCCGCACCTCCGGGTAATGCTCCCGGATTTCTGTGGCGACCGCTTCGGCCTTGCCGCGGGTGCGATTGACCAGGCACAGCTCCGCGACGCCTTCCGCGGCGAGCTTCAACGCCGCCGTCCGCCCGGCCCCGCCCGCGCCCAGCAACAGGACCTTCGCCCCGCGCAGTTCCAGCCCCAAATCTTCGCGCAGCGAGCGGACGATGGCGTCCGCGTCGGTATTAAAGCCCTGCGATCGGGTTTGCCGGGGAGGGGCGGAAAATTCGCGCAAAGCCCGCCACGCGCCGTGCTCGTCGCGGCCCTCGAAGCGGATGGTGTTGACCGCGCCCCAAGTCCGGGCCGAGGCGTCCAGCGCATCCACCAGGTCCCGCGCCATCTCCTTATGCGGGACGGTCAGGTTGAGCCCGAGGAAGCCCATCGCCTGCGCGCCCTGGATGGCCGCGCGGAGGTCTTCCGGGCGGACTTCGCAGGCGAGGTAGCGCCAGTTAAGCCCGAGCGCGGCCAGGCCGGCATTCTGCATCGCCGGCGAAGCGGAGTGCCTGACGGGATAGCCATACACGGCGCAAAAGCGCGTGCTGGCGTCTATGGGTTGCCGAAACTGCCCGGACACGCCGTGGTTATAGGCAAGCGCCGGCAAAGTTCAAAGGCGAAAGTTTGCCCGTTCCCGCATGCCCCGCGCCCGGCAGCCGGCTCCGCCCCGGCGGGACGCCCGGCGGCCAGCCCCTTTCCGGCATTGCTTCACCGCGCGCCGGCGCGAATGAACGCCAGTTGCCGCAAGAGGCTTTGGCGCACCGCCGCCTCGATGCCCGGCGCCAAAGGCGCCGAACCGGCCTTTCGCCCCAGGTTGCAATCCACCACTTCGTAGCCTCCCTCGGGCAGCATGGATTCGGTCGGCAAATACGACTGCGCTTCCTGGCTGTATCCCCAGGCCACGAGGTTCAACGGCGCCAGCCATTGCGCCATCAGGCCCCGCCACGCGCTGCACGGTTCGCCGGCGCAATGCACAATCCACTGGTTCTCCGCCAATCGAATCAGGCCCAGCGGCCAGGCATTGCCGCGGGCGAAGCCTTCGCCCGCATCGTAGCGCGGGAGCCAGTACTCCGCCAGCGCGAGCCGGTGGGCGTTGGTCTGCGCCAGCGCCGTGGCGCGCATGGTCTCATAGCGTTCGCGCGGCGGCGGCGCGCCCCGCGGCAGGTAAGGCCGGTCGCTGGCGCCCGCGAGGTCCAGCGACAGCTTTTCTCCCGGGGTCTTCAACGCGGACAGCACGGCGCCGGACAATTCGCGCGCGGCCTGCTCCAGGTCGGCGGGGGTGGCTTTGCGGAAACGGCCCCGCTCGAGGTCCGCCAGCACGCGCGGCCGGACATCCCCGGCAAAGCCCTGCACAAACTGGAGGTGCGCTTTGGGATCGAGCGCGGCGCGCAGAAGATTGCGGGTTGCCCCGGGAAAGTCGGCCGAGAGGGCGGCATAATCGAACCCGTACACAATCACCGCATGGCAGGCGCAGGAAAACACCAGCGCCGGGGCCCCGCCCTGCGTGGGCGTTAATTTCATCGCCCAGACCCGGTCATCGCGCGGCCCGTTTTCATTGGGAACCATCCCCGCATAGCGCCCTTCCTTATTTATGCCGCGGCGGTTGATGCCCAGCTTCGTGCGGCCGTGAAACACCTCCACTTGCACGGGCCGCAGGGCGCGGCCGGCCGCCCGCGCGGCGCCGATCACCTTCGCTTCCAGCGTGTCGAAGTATTCCGCCTCGACCGGCGGCGGCGGGCCAAGTCCCGCCACCAGGCTGCGCAGCATATACGGCCCGCTATGCGTGTGGGAGGCATTCAGCACCACCAGGTTCCATCCCACTCCCAGCTCCTGCACAAGCTGTGCGCGCAGGCGGTCGCTCAAGTCATGCGGCAGGCCGATCAGATCGAGTGAGACGAGAACCAACCCCTTCCCCAGGCCATCCCGCAGGCACAGCACCTGGGCGAACAAGGGATCCAGCACCTTGTCGGCGGGCGTGACCGGCCCGGCCCGGCCGCCGAGCGCGATGCCCAGGGGCGGCGTAATCTCAACTTCTGCCCAGCCCGCCGTGGCGCCAGCGCCGACGCCCGCCTCCGGCGCGCCGAGCAACCCAAGCATCGCCACCCACACGGGCAGCAGTCTCCGGACAGCCTGGCCTGGTTTCATGCGTGACAGTTTCACAAACATTCCCGCGCCGCGCAACCCTGGTTTCCCTCCGGGAGACGGCGTCTCCCGGGCGGGCAACCCAGCCCGTTGGAACTCCGTGCCGCCAACCGCCCGCGCGCGGAGCCGGCGATCACGCCAGCGCATCCGCCAGCACCTCGGCCATGTGGCGGGCGCGGACCGGCGCCAGGTGGTCAATCTGCTGCCGGCAACTGGTGCCGGAGGCGACGATCAGCGTCCCGAACGGCAGGCTCCGCACCTTCTGCATCAGCGGCTCGGCGACCTTGAGCGACAGCTCATATTTGGACGCCATCATCCCAAACGCGCCGGCCATGCCGCAGCAGCCGGTCTCCAGCAGGGTCACGTTGCGCTCGGGCAGCCGCTCCGCCAGCCGCTGCAGGCAGGCGGGGTCCAGCAGCGCCTTGGCATGGCAATGGGCGTGAATGGCCACGTGGCCCGCCCGGGTCTTAAACCGCAAGGCGTCCGGCTCGTGGCTGAGCAGTCCCTCGATGAACGGCTCGAAAAGAAAACAACGCCGCGCCACGCTCTCGGCCCCGTCCAGCTTCAGTTCGCGGTAGTCTTCGGCAAACATGGTATAGCACGACGGCTCCAGAAAAATGATGGGCGCGCCATCCCCATCCCGGCTGAGCAAGGCCAGGTTATGGCGTCCCAGGCGCTGCGCCTCCGCCAAATTGCCCTGGCTGAAGGCCGGCCGGCCGCAACACTTTCGCCCCGCCGGCAGCGTCACCTCGAACCCGGCCGCCTCCAGCACCTTGACCGCCGCCCTGCCGATGTGCGGCTCATGGTAGCGCACAAACGTGTCATCCCACAGCACGACCCGCCCGCGCGGGGCCTGGGGCGAGGCGCCGCGCCGCGCAAACCACCGGTCAAAACGCAGCCGGGCGTAGCGCGGCAAGGGCCGCTGCCAGGCCAGGCCCAGCATCCGGTTCAGCGGACGGCGCACGAAGTTCGAAGCCAGCGCCGCGTTGGCCAGCCGCGGCCAGGCGCAGCCCAGCCGCCCGAGCAAATCCACCTTGCTGATCAGCCGCTCGCGCCAGGACAGGCCGTCGCGCTGAATCCGGGCGTGCAGCAGCTCGGCCTTAAGCAGCGACATATTCACATTCGAGGGGCATTCGAGGGTGCAAGCCCGGCAGGACAGACAGTTGCTGAGCGCCGCTTCCAGCTCCGCGCCGCGCAGCACATCGCCCCCCGCCCCGCCCCGCCGCTCCAGCGCCGCGCGGATGGCATTGGCCCGCCCCCGCGTGCTCATAATCTCCTCGCCCGTGACGAGGAACGTCGGGCACATCGTGGGCGTCTCCTTCCGGCAGCCGCCGCAGCCGTTGCATTGCTCCAGGTTGCGCGTGAACGACCCGTCTTTGGCGGCAAACGCCAGCAGCGGCGTGAAGGGGAGCTTCAGCTCATAGCCCGGCCCCCGGCGCAAGCTGGCATCCACCTTAAACCGCCCATCCGGGATAATTTTGCCCGGGTTAAGCAGGTTGTTCGGGTCAAAGGCGGACTTGATCTCGCGCATGACGCTCAGCAACCCATCGCCCAGTTGCTGCGGCATATACTCCGCCCGCGCCATGCCCACGCCATGCTCGGCCGCCAGCGAGCCTTTGAACCGTTTGACCAGGGCGGAGACCTCGTCCGCCAGTTGGCGAAACTTCTTCGCGTCCGCCGCCGAACCCAGGTTGAGGATGGGCCGCACATGCAGCAGCCCCGCGGCGGCGTGGCCATAGAACGAGGCCTGGAGCCCCAGCGGCGCCAGGAGCGACTGCAAACCACTGACGTAGGCGGGCAAATCCCGCGGCCGCACCGCGGCATCCTCGATGCCGGTGACGGGCTTGGCCTCGCCTTTGCGGCCCGTGAGCAGCGAGAGCCCCGCCTGGCGCAGCGCCCAGATCTGCTTCATGTGCGCCTCGGTCTTGAGCAGCGTCTGGCGCAACCCCAGCCGCCGCCGCTCCAGCGCCGCCAAACGCTCCTCCACGTCATCAAAGAACTCCACCGCCAAAATGGATTGGCAGGGCTTGGCATCCAGCTCGAGCAGGTCGCGCGCGGCCTGGAAGCGGGGCTGGCCCTTCGTCTGATCCAGGAGCACCCGGTCAAGATGCTCAATGGCGGCGGGCTGGAGATCCAGCAGTTCCACCGTCGCCTGCATCGCCTCCGTCACCGAGGCAAAAAAGATCAGCCCCAGGCCTTTTTGTTGCGGCAGGGGAACGATGTTCAGCTCGGCGGCGACGATGATGGCCAGCGTTCCCTCGCTGCCGCAGAGCAGAGGGTTGAGGTTGTTCGGCTCCGGCGCGCAACGCTCAATCGCATAGCCCGGCCAGCGTTTGGTCAACTGCGGCGGCCGCTGTTCCGCAATGCTCAGGCCGTGAAAATAAAGCAGGTCGCTCACCCGCTCGCGCTGCTTGCGCAGCGTGTCGTGTTTGGCTCCCACCAGCGTCACCCGGCCATCCGCCAGCACCACCTCCAGCTCCTGGACATGGTCGGCGGTGGTGCCATAGATCGGCGCGTGCGCGCCGCTGGAGTTGTTGGCGATCATGCCGCCCAGCGTGGCGCGCGAGCTGGTCGCCACATCCGGCCCAAACCAGTATTTGTGCGGCCGCAGGAAGTTATTGAGCTGATCCAGCACCACCCCCGGCCCCACCCGCACCGTCCGGCGCTCCAAATCCAGGTCGGTGATCTGGCGGTTATAGCGGGAGAAATCAAGCACCAGGCCGTCCCCCAAAGCGCCCCCCGCCAGCCCGGTGCCGGCGCCCCGCGCCGTCACGGTCACCCCCGCCATCACCGCCGCATCCAACAACAAAACGACCTGCCGGATATTGGCGGGAAAGGCTACCGCCGCCGGAACGACCTGGTAGATCGAGGCGTCGGTCGCGTAAAGCTGGCGCGTCAGATTATCAAAGGCAATTTCGCAGTTCGCCCCGCTAAGCGTCGCCTGTTGTTGGGCCGAAATCATCGCGCGTCTTTACTCTATCGGCCCCCTGCCCCGCTGACAATGGCAATCCCCGGCCAACCCCCGGCGCGGGCTGCCGCGCGGAGAAACGCGGCGAAACCGGACGCGCGAAACCGCCCGCCGGCGATAGGCCGGGCCGGCCCCGCGCCCCCGGCGGGATTGGGTTTCCCCCCCGAAGCCGGCGCCAAAATGGTTTGCCCCCGCCGGGCCAACGCGGTACTCTCAGCCGGCAGCAACCCCGGCCGGGCCGAACGCCCGGGCCGCTTTAGCTATGGACAACTCAATCAAGATCGCGCTGGTTGGAACCGGAATGTTTGGCGGCGACGTGCATGCGCGGGCCTACGCGGATTTGCAGCGCGCCGGGCTCAGCCCGCAACTCGGGCGGGTGGGACTGGACGGCTGGGCGCGGGACCTGGCCCCGATCCGGTTCGAGCTGGCCGCGGTGGCGGCGCGCACCGAAACATCCGCCCGGCGCGCCCGGCGAAACTTCCAGCGCTGGACGGGCCACGCGCCCCGGGCCTTCGCCGGCCCCAAGCCGTGGCGCGAGATCTTGCGCGCCTTTCCCCGCCTGGATGTCATGGCCGTGGCCACACCCGACCCGCTGCACGCGGAGGTCATCCTCGCCGCCCTGCAAGCCGGGGTCCATGTCATCACCGAAAAACCCATGTGCCTGGACATCGCCGAGGCGGATCAAATCATCGCGCTGGCCCGGCGGAAAAACCGCATCGTCGCGGTGGACATGCACAAACGCTACGACCCCGACCACGCGCGCATTCGCGAGGAAATCCAGCAACGCCTCGGCGCGCCGCTCTATGGCTCGGCCTACCTGGAGGAGCCGCTGCGGGTCGCGACCCGCACGTTCAAATGGGTCGAGCAAAGCGACCCGTTCAGCTACGTCGGCTCCCACTGGGTGGATTTAATTTACCACTACTACCGGAGCAAGCCGGTCTCGCTCACGGCCGTCGGCCAGAAACGGCGGCTGGTGCGCGACGGCATCAATGCCTACGACGCGGTGCAGGTGCGGGTTGACTTCGCCAACGGCCTGAGCGTCACCTTCCACAATAACTGGATCACCCCGCCCGGCTTCGAGGGGCCGGTCAACCAGGG
Source organism: Verrucomicrobiota bacterium (assembly GCA_012517205.1). GTDB lineage: Bacteria > Verrucomicrobiota > Verrucomicrobiia > Limisphaerales > UBA8199 > UBA8199. The sequence continues at coordinate 35,270 of JAAYVL010000156.1, read as the reverse complement.
CCACGAAATCGTCGGCACGGACGGCAAGGTCGAGAGCGACCAGCAATACCGCGGCTTGCGCTGGTGGAGCGCCGGCGGCGGCAGCCGCACCGCCAATACCCACTTCACGCGCAACGTAAAGCGGCCGGACGACTCCGCCGCCTACGTCGGCTACGGCATTGACAGCCTCACGGCGGCGCTGGCGGCTGTCTGCCGCGTGAAATACTTTGGCGCTCGCCGCGCCAGCGTGGCCAGCCTGTATCCGACCGCGGAGGAAGCGCGCATCACTGTGGCCATCGTCCACGCCGCCCGCCTCGTCCGCAACCTGAACTTCAAATACCTGCGCACCGGCAAAGGCGCGCCCGTCACCGCCCACTTCGGCAGGCGCGGCATCACCATCGTGGACCCGTATCGCGCCGGAGGACGGAAAGGGTTTCAGCGGGTGTATTCGAAGCCTATCTAACCCTCGAAGCGGCGGTGCGCCAGAACAGAGTTGCCGGGCCTGCCCACCCGCGGAAAGCCCTCACCCCCTGCGCCAAACCAGCAACCTGCCAATCCCTCGCCCGCATCGCTCTCTTCGCCGCCCGCGAACTCCACCTCGGCACCCAAAAAACCTGGGCTTGCGGTCCGGCCTCGTAAATCAAGCCGCGTCACCCGGCGGCGTGATTTAGCCGCCTCCCGAAACGCACTTCGCCCGGGTTTCTCAAAACTGAGAAAACTAGACTGCCCCCTGCCTGCGCCAACCGCCTGCCTCCTCGTCGAGTTTATCCCGGCCATAGCTCCCATTATCGCCATTTTCCCCTATTTCCTGGCTGCCATAGAGCCGTGTACAAGGGGTGTACAAGGGATGCTCACCGGATGCACATAGGACTTTAGCTTGTACACCCGGTGAGCATCCCTTGTACACCCCTTGTACACGGCCTATTGGGGGCTATATGTTAGCCCAAAATCGGGCTAAAAGGGCAAAAGCGCGATTCGCGCTGGGTTGGCAGGGCAGGCAAACGCCAAATGATTGATTTCGTGGAGTGTCCAATAATTGGACAGTTTGGGATGGGGTTGGTGAGTAAAATGCTTGGGCTGATTTGGCCAGCAGAGCTGATTAGGCCAATCCGTATGCCCATGAAGCGTTATCGTTAATCTCGTGCGGCAGGAAATGTCGGGGCTCACAGGGAGTTCGAGCAAACCTTCCCTTCACTGGCTTGACTATGAAAATGGAGTGAAATCTTGCCACCCTGACGTAATAGCACAATGCTCTGGGGAGATGCGGACTGCGGATTTTGAGTTCGAGTTGCCGCCGGAGTTGATTGCCCAGGCGCCGGCGCCGGAGCGTGATCAGTCGCGCTTGCTGGTGCTGCATCGCGACTCGGGACGCCTTGAGCACCGCCGTTTTCCGGATTTGATTGAATATCTGCATCCGGGGGATGCGCTGGTGCTCAATAATTCGCGCGTGATTCCCGCCCGCCTCCGTGGCGTAAACGCGCTTACGGGAGGGCAGTTCGAGGCGCTGCTTCTGGAGGAAAACGCCGTCAATGACTGGTGGGCCATGCTGCGGCCGGCCAGGCGGGCGCGGACGGGAACCCGGATTCAAATTCAGGATGCGCGCGCCCGCCCCAGCGGCGTGCAGGCGGTTGTGATTGAAGCCAATGCGGAAGGCCACCGCCGCCTGCGTTTCGCGGGAACGCCCAATGTCCTGGAGCGGCTGAACACCCTGGGTGAGGTTCCCCTGCCCCCCTATATCGCCCGCCCGAATGGTTCCCGTTTGGAATCGGATCGGGAGCGCTACCAAACGGTCTTTGCGCGGCCCGGCGGATCGGTGGCGGCTCCCACGGCGGGGTTGCATTTCACCGAGGCGCTGCTGGCGCAAATCGCCGCGCGCGGCACGCAAGTTTGTTTTCTCACGCTGCATGTGGGCCTGGGCACCTTTGCGCCCGTGAAGGCGGAAACGCCAGCCGCGCACCGGATGCACGAGGAACGCTACGAACTCAGCGCGGCGACTGCCCGCGTCATCAATGCCGCCCGGTCGGCCGGGCGGCGGGTGATTGCCGTCGGCACCACCTCGCTGCGCGTGCTGGAATCGCAGGCCGCGCAATCCCCTCCTCCCGGCGGCACCCGGCCCCGGGCCGCCGTGACCGCCGGACACGGCCGGACGCGCCTGTTCATCTACCCGCCGCGCGACTTCCGGGCCGCCGACGCGCTGCTGACCAATTTTCACCTGCCGCGCTCAACGCTCCTCATGCTCGTCAGCGCCTTTGCCGCCCCGAACAGCACGCGGGGGCGCGAGCGGATGCTGGCCGCCTACGCGGAAGCCATCCGCGAGCGCTACCGGTTCTTCAGTTATGGCGATGCGATGCTCATTCTATGAATAAAACCCGGATGACTCCCCGAGGCGCCGCGCCCCGGCCTTTCGTGCTTATGAACATGGCCATGACCGCGGATGGCAAGATCGCCACGGCCAACCGGGTGGTGTCTTCTTTTGGCAGCCGCCGGGATCAGGAACATCTGTATGAATTGCGCGCGACCGCCGACGCCGTCATGGCCGGCGCGCGCACGGCGGATTTAAACGCGGTTCACCTGGGGCCGGGGGCCTTGAAATACCGCCGCCTGCGGCAGCGGCGCGGGTTGGCGGAGTTCAATCTCCGCATCATCGTGAGCCGCACCGGCAGCGTGAATCCGGCGGCCCGCATTTTCCAGCACACCTTTTCCCCGATTCTCGTGCTCACGACGCAACGCGCCCCGGCGCGGCGGCGGGCGCGGTTGCGCGCGCTGGGGGCCGAGGTCCGGGTATGCGGCGCGAAGGAAATCAATTTCCCGGCGGCCCTGCGCTGGCTGCGCCGCCAGTGGGGAATCAAGCGCCTGCTGTGCGAAGGCGGCGGCGAACTGGCCGACGCCCTGTTCCGCGCCGGCCTGGTGGACGAATTGCACCTGACGGTCTGCCCCCGAATCTTCGGCGGCCGCGCCGCCCCGACCATTGCGGATGGCCGCGGCGCCGGCGCGCTGGCCCGGGCCGCGCGGCTGGAGCTTCACTCGGCGCGCCGGGCGGGCGACGAGATGTTCTTCGTCTATCGCGCGCCCAAACGGCGCGCGACGCCGCGCCTGGGCCGGGGCAAGCCGTAACGGCAGGGCCACATTCTCCCGCGCTAACGCAAACGCCCGCCCGCCCGCGGGCCGGCCAACCGCCGGCCGCGCGGCTTCGCGCCGTCCGCCGCGGGAAGTCAGAAGAAGGGTTCCAGCGCGTTGCGGGCGATTCGGAGCGCCTGCTTTCGCCCGGCAAGCGTCTTGCCGAAGGTGTCGTCCTCGACCTCAATGCAGACGGGCCCGTCGTAGCCAATCTCGTACAGGGCCGCCATGAACCGGCCCCAGTGAATGTCGCCCAGGCCGGGGATGCGCGGCGTATGCCATTCTTTGGGGAAAGCGAAGATGCCCACCTCGTTGAGGCGCTCGGGCCGGATCATCATGTCCTTGGCGTGGAGATGGAAGAGCCTGGACTTGAACTCCCGCAGCGGGCTGAGCGGGTCCATTTGCTGGAGCACAAAGTGGGAGGGATCATAGTTGAGGCCAAAGCAGCGCGAAGGGATCTCGTTGAACATGCGCCGCCAAATGACGGGCGTGGTGGCCAGGTTCTTGCCCCCGGGCCACTCATCGCGGGAGAAGGACATCGGGCAGTTTTCGATGCCCACCTTGATGCCATGGTCCTCGGCAAAGGCAATGAGCGGTTTCCAGGTCTTCAGGAAGCGGGGCCAGTTTTCGTCCACCGTCCGGGTCCAGTCGCGCCCCACGAACGTATTGGCGTTTTTGAGGCCGAGCATTTCGGCGGCGAGAATGACCTTCCGGAAATGGCTCACGGCGACCCGCGCCACCGCCGGGTCCGGGTCGAGCGGGTTGGGGTAGTATCCCAGGGCCGAAATGCTGACGCCGTGGCGGGCGCAAAGGGCGTTGACGTCTTCCGCCCGCGCCCGGGTGAAGCCGTCCACGTCAATATGCGTGACGCCGGCAAACCGGCGTTCGGCCTTGCCGACCGGCCAGCACATGACTTCGACGCACGCGAACCGTTCGGCGGCGGCGAATTCGAGGACTTGGTTGAGGTTCAGTTCCGGGAGGATGGCGGTGACGAATCCAAGCTTCATAACGTTTTGCTTTCTGGTGTCTGGTTCATGTTGGGGCGCGCGATTCCGCCGGGTGGCCTCGATCCGGCGGCCATACGATCCGGTTCCGGCAGGCAACGCCCTATTCGGATGCTATTCTGCCTGTTCCGCCGCCGGACAGCCATGAAAAAGATGCCGCCGCCGCCCCCGCATTTTCGGCTTGAACGGCGGCCAACAAACCGCCTCACTGGAGCCAGTGTTTATCTGAACCTGAGAATGACTGTTATGCGCAAACTGGCATGCTTCACTTTAACGCTCCTGGCGTGCGCTTCGCTGCCGGGGCAGGACGTTCCCAAGGCTGCCGCGGCGGCCGACCAACTGGGCTGGCAGATGGCGATTCACGCCTATACCTTCCGCAAGTTCTCCATATTTGAGTGCATTGACAAAACGGCCGCGCTCGGGCTGAAGCATATGAGCCTGTCCGGGAGCGTGAGCCTGGACGGCAAGAGCGGCCGCAAAACCGTGACCCTCTCGGACGCGGCCGCCGCGGCGATCCGAAAGGCGGCGGCGGCGAAGGGGATCAAACTGATCAATATCGGGGTGGTGCAACTTCCGCCCGACGAAGCGGAGAGCCGGGGGGTGTTCGAGTTTGCGAAGCGGATGGGCATTGATACGTTAGTGGCCGAACCGGAGCCGGCGGCGCTCGACGTGGTGGAGAAGCTCTGCAAGGAATACGCGATCAAGGTGGCCATCCATAACCATCCCAAGCCCTCACGCTACTGGAACCCGGACACCGTGCTGGAGGCCATCAAAGGCCGCTCCCCGCTGCTGGGAGCCTGCGCGGATACGGGCCATTGGCTCCGCTCCGGGCTCGACCCGCGGGAATGCCTGAAGAAGCTCGAAGGCCACGTGATTTGCCTCCACTTCAAGGACCTCGTGCCGGAAGAACCCAAAACGGCGGCCGCGGCCGAGGCCGGGAAGAAAAAGGAAGGCGCGGCCAAAGCCATGCACGATGTGCCCTGGGGCACCGGCGTGGGCCAGGTGAAAGCGCAAATGGCGGAGCTCAAGCGGCAGGGATTCCGCGGGGCGTTCTGCGTCGAGTACGAATACAACTGGGATAACTCGATGCCCGAGATCGCCGAGTGCAAGAAATTCTTTGACGCCACCTGCGCCGAGCTGGCCGGGAAGCCCTAAGCGCCCGTCCGCATAGCCGCCGGGCGCTCCGGCGGCAAATCAAGCCGGGCCGTCGGGAAGTTGGGAGACGACGGTTTCCGCGAACAGGACGTTGCGCACGGCTTCCGGAAGCAGGCGCTGCTCGTAAATCCACTGAATGGGGCCGGGCGACCCCATGAGGATCGGGCCCAGGTAGGGCGCCCGGCTCAACTTCACCCCGGAATCTATGAAAGCACTGGGCTCTTTATGGAGCAGCTCGGTGGCATGCTCGGCAATCAGCCCGAGCAAATGATCGTTTCCGCTCTCGTCCGGACAATGGACGATGATAATCCGGGTGCTGAGGCGTTCGCTGGCGGGCTGGCCCAGCGTGAGCGCGGATAAGTCCACCGCGGGGACGGGGCGGCCGCGGTAATTGAAGATGCCCGCGACTCCGCGCGGCGCCTGGGGGAGCGGCTTCATTTCCAGCAGGGGCACCACCTCGACCACGCGGCTGGCCTCCAGCGCATAACGGCCCGAGCCCAACTGGAAAAGCAGGAACACCATGCCCGGGCTAGGACGAGAGCTTGAACCGGGCCACGCTGGCTTGCAGGCTGCGGGCGGCGCCGTTGAGCTGCTCGATGGCCAGGTTGGATTGCCGCAACGATTCGGCGGTTTGCTGGGCCGCCTCGGTCAGTTGCGTCAGGGTGTCGCTAATCTGCTGGGCGCCGGCCGCCTGCGCGTGCATGCCTTCATTGGCCGCCTGAAACCGCGGGGTCAGGGTTTGCACTTGATGGATAATCTGGGCCAAATGCGTGCCCACCCTCCGGATTTCCTCGATGCCGCGGCGCGCTTCCTCGGAAAACTTGTCCGTGCTCATGACGCCGGCGGTGACGGCCGATTGCATTTCCTTGACCATCTTCTCGATATCGTAGGTGGCCACGGCGGTCTGGTCGGCCAGGCGGCGGATTTCCGTGGCGACCACCGCAAATCCCAGGCCGTATTGGCCGGCTTTCTCGGCTTCGATGGCCGCGTTGAGGGAGAGCAGGTTGGTTTGATCGGCAACCTTGGTGATGGTGGTGACGACGGAGTTGATATTGGCCGTTTTTTCGCTCAGCACCGCCAGTTTGGCGGTGATCGAGCCCGAAGCTTCCATGATCTGGAGCATGGTCGCCTCCATGCGCGTGAGGGCCGTATGACCGCTGCCGGCCAGGTCGGCGGTTTGCCCGGCTACCTGGCTGACTTCGTTCATCGTCCGCACCAGCTCCTGGGAGGTGGCGGAAATCCGCCGGGAAGTGGTGCCGATTTCCGCTGTGGTGGTGGCGATTTCGCGGGAGGTGCCCTGTTGCTCGCGGGCCGCCGCGGCAATCTCTGTAGCCGTGCCGGAAACCTGGTTGCCGGAGCGCTGCACCTGCCCCACGAGCTCCGACAGGTTGTCGGCCAGGCGATTAAGCCCCTCGCTCAGGAGGCCAAATTCATCGCGGCGCCGGACTTCCAGGCGTTCGGTAAAGTCGCCCTGCCGCATCCGCTCAAGGGCGGCGACCAACCGGTTCAGCGGCCGGGTGACGGTGTGGGAATGCACGCGGCCCACGATGGGAATCGCCAAAAGGATGATGACTAGGGGCGCCAGCCCCGCCCACCCCAGCGTCCGGCTGGCCGCCGACTCCTGGTCCTGCACATGCTGTATTTCCATGGCCAGCTCTTTGAACAGCTTGCCGCGCTCGTCGCGGATGGCTGGATAATCCCGGTTGTAAAGGGCGATGGCCCCGGCGGGATCGTTCTCCGCGGTCTCCAGCACCAGCCGATGAAAATCCGCGAGGGTATGAGAAGTGAAGTCGCTCAGGTTGCTGACCGCGCGCAACAGGGCAAGGTGGCCGGCAAACTCCGATCGGATGAAGTTCAGTTGTGCGGCCAGGTCATTTTCCGCCTCACGCTTATGCCGTTTCTCCACCGTATCTTGCGGAGCCAGCAGAAGCCCCCGCACCGTATCGCTGATGAGCACGACTTTGTAGGTAATGGTCGCCCGCGCCGCCGCCAACTGCTCGCTGCGCCGATCGGCTTCGCTGCGGGCGCCGGACACCCACAGCGCCAGGCCCACGCTGGCCAACAACAGCACCACCAGCAGCCAGAACGCTACGTTCAGCCGTCGCCAGAGAGTCACGGTCTTCATGGGGTGTGGCTGTCAGGAGTTGGCGCCCGGAACCCGGCGCGGCGGGCGGTCTCCCGCCCCCGGGCGTGGCAACCGCCGGGAACAGAAAGCTCGCGGCAACCGCCCGCGTCTCTGATCCAAGTCAGAGCCGGATTAGGCTTCAGGGCCGCATGCATGGTGCGCTCGCGTTTCTGTGAGCGCTTCAATAGCAGTTCCCGCAGGAAAAAACAAGCGGGAACTGCAAGCGGGAAACGGCAACGCCCGCCGATCAAGCCGGAATGCCGGAAGCCTCCGAGGAGCTTATTCCCGCGGCTCAAAACTCGAATTGTCCTTCGCCGAGACGCCGGGCCATTTCATGGAAAATGCGGTCTTCGTCCGCGCGGTCCCTGGCGGCAAAGGTCACGCTGAAGCGCAGGTAAGCGCCCGCGTCATCCCACGGCACTGTGGAGATGAGCTTTTCTGTGATCAGCCACTGGGACGCTTCTTCGGCGGTCTGAAATTCAACCCGCGCACCGGCTGGGCTCACTGCGGCTTTGGGTGCCTTGACATAAAGGAAAAACGAGCCTTTCGGTTTGCGGGGTTGGAACCCGGCGGTTCCCAGCACCTTGATCAGGTCATCCATCCGCCGCGAATACCTGGCGGCGATTCGCGCCGTGATTTCGGGATGGTCGAAGCCGTGGGCGGCTGCATGTTGTATGGCCAGGAACTGGCCGGAATCCGTGTTGTTTTTAACCTCGCCATAGGCGCGCACCAACAGTTCGTTCCCCGCGACAAAACCGCAGCGCCACCCCGTCATATTAAAAGACTTGCTGGCCGAGTGCAGTTCCACGCCGACTTCCCGGGCTCCGGGCGTCGCCAGAAAACTCAGCGGCCTGCCCTCGAACACCAGCGCCGCGTAAGCCGCATCGTGGATGACTACCAGCCGATGCTTCCGGGCGAAAGCCACCACCTGCGCGAAGAATTGCGGCGTTGCGGTCGCGCCCGTGGGATTATTGGGATAATTCAGCACGAGCACCTTGGCCTGCTGAAGCACCGGCGCCGGCACCGAGTCCAGGTCCGGCAGGAAGCCGTTGTCCTCCGTCAGCGGCAGGTTATAGACCCGACCGCCGAGATACTGCGCGTGTGTGCCGAAAACCGGATAGCCGGGCACGGTCATCAGCGCATAATCGCCGGGGTTGATCAGCGCCGCCGGCAGGATCGCAAGCGCCGCCTTGCTGCCCATCGAGTGGATGACTTCGGTCTCCGGGTTGATTCCCTTGACTCCGCAAACACGCTCCAGGTACCGCGCGGCCGCTTCCTTTAAAACCACGCCGCCGTTATCGGCATAGCCGCGGTTCTCCGGCTTGCGCGCTTCCGCGCAGAGTTTGTCCACCACCTCCGGATAAGCCATCTCATCCGGCTCGCCGATGCCAAAGTCCAGAATCTCCCCGTCCGGATGCGCGGCCATCGCGGCGCGCCTGGCCTGTTTAATCTTCTCGAACCTATAACCGGCCGCCCCTTTGCCGTATTGCCGGCCGCCGATGCGCTCCGCGATCAGGTTCTGGATATATGAGTCAGACATACTCGGAAAAGGCCCCTTCGCTTGCCGTCGGCAGAGAATTGGCCTCCGTTCGCGGGCTGACTCTGCCAAACCGGCGCCGTAAATGCAAGGCGCCTTGCGGGAGCCACGAAGGGGAGGAGGCCTCCTTGTTTATGGCGGCCGCGCGAGGTCCCGAAGGCTCCATTCAAAAACGCCAGAGAAGCCGCCCAAATGGCGGAATGATTGGACAGGAGACACGCAGGCTGGCATGCTGGGCGCGTCAATGTTTCCAGTAATTTTCATGATGTCCCTTCTGCTCGCCGCCGTCAGCGCAACCGGTGCGGAAGCTGCGCACGGAATGGTCGCCTCCGTTCATCCGCTGGCGACCGATGCGGGAGTGCGCGTGCTCAAAGAAGGCGGCAACGCGGTGGATGCGGCCGTGGCCGTAGCGCTGACGTTGGGGGTGGTGGACACCGACAATTCCGGCATCGGAGGGGGCTGCTTCATGCTTATTCACCGGGCCGATGGTTCCCTGGTGGCCATTGACGGGCGCGAGATGGCGCCGGCGGCGGCCACGCCGGACATGTTTATCCGCGAGGGCAAGGCTGATACCACCCTGAGCCAGGTTGGGGCGCTGGCCAGCGGAGTGCCGGGGGCGCTGGCAGCTTACGAGTTCGCCGTCACGCATCATGGCAAGCGCAAGCTCGCCGACCTCCTGCTCCCGGCGGCGGACCTCGCGGAAAAAGGGTCTCCGCTCAACGCCGGTTACGCCCGCTGCCTTCAGCGCGTGGCGAAAGACCTGGCGCGGTTTGAATCATCCCGCGCAGTGTTCTTCGCGAACGGGAAGCCTCTGGCCAAAGGAGCCATTCTTAAACAGCCAGACCTGGCGGCTACCTATCGGAGCATCGCGGCGGGAGGCAGCGACTGGTTCTACCGAGGCCCCTTTGCGCAGGCGGTGCAACGATGGATGCGGGAAAATGGAGGCATCCTGACGGCTGAAGACTTTCGGAATTACCAGGTATGTCTTCGCGAGCCTCTCCGCTCCCGCTACCGGGAATATAGCGTGATTGGTTTTCCCCCGCCCAGTTCCGGCGGCATTCATGTGGCCCAGATGCTCAACCTGCTGGAGCCGTTCAACCTGAAAACGCTCGGAGAAGCCACCCGTCTGCATGTGATTGCTGAAGCCATGAAGCTGGCCTTCGCCGACCGCGCATATTGGCTGGGTGACCCGGACTTTGTGAATGTCCCGCGCGGGCTGATGGACCGAACTTATGCGGCCACGCTGGCGCGCCGCATCAACCTGGAACGCACGACCAGCGTCACCGCCCACGGCTCGCCGCCGGGTTGGGAGACCGATGTATTCCGAAAGCACACCACTCACTTCTCGGTTGCGGACCAGGAGGGCAACTGGGTAGCCTGCACAGCCACCATCAATACGAGTTTCGGCTCCAAGGTGGTAATCCCCGGCACGGGCGTGGTGATGAACAACCAGATGGATGATTTTTCCGTTCAGCCGGGCGTCAGAAACTACTTCGGGCTGGTGGGCGGCCACGCCAACGCCATCGCCCCCCGAAAGCGCCCGCTTTCGAGCATGGCCCCCACCCTGGTGCTCAAAGATGACAAGCCCATCATCGCTCTCGGAGCGGCTGGCGGGCCCCGGATCATCTCGCAAGTCCTCCTCGAACTGGTCTGCCTGCTGGATTTGGAGATGGACCCGCAGCAAGCGCTGGCCCAGCCGCGCATTCACCACCAATGGTCTCCGGACGAATTAATGATCGAGAAGGCCTTGCCGCAGAACTTGCGAACGGAACTGGTCCGGCGCGGCCATAAACTCAATGAGTTGTCTTCGATTGGCGTATCTCAAATCGTGGCGCGCAGCCGCGATGGCAAGGCTTTCGTGGGAGCCGCTGACCCTCGCGCAGGCGGCAAAGCTGCCGGATGGTAGTGTAACTCTTCTCGTCTAAACGGGAGTTCAGACTAAAGCCGGTTGGCCGCCGTGCGCGACCAGTGACGCCGAAGATGCTTTTAGATTCCAAACCCAGAGCGTGCGTTGTCTCTGATTTGAGGGATGGAACCCCACAATGCCGGCCGAGGCAGCCCGCTCTCAGTGCCTTAGCTTTGGCCGTACCGGAGTGTGCCGGATCGGAAGATGGAAATCGGCGGAGGCCAAATCGTTGACGCCGTGGTCCCGCCCGGGAACCGGACGAATTTGCCCACGGGTCCCAGCGGCTACAACAGCTCCTGGTAGGCCAGCCAAAGGGCTCGGTAGTATTTCATCACTCGTACGGGGTCCGCGCTGGCCGGAATCTCCGCCAGGCAGAAGCCGGTGAAGTTGATGGCATTTAAACGCGTGAGCAGCTTCCGGAAGGGGTAATCTTCAATAAACAGATCGCGCATATGTACGCAAAAGATCTTATCCTTGAGCAGGTCAAAGTTGTGGTCCCATCCCTCGCCGTCCAGGTCCGTCGGATTGGAGTTCCAACAGGCGCCGACGCTGGGATGATTGGCCGTATCCAGGATGGTCTTAATATGCGGAGGAAAAGAGGTGCCAGCGCCATGGACTTCAAGACGAATCACCTGTCCGTGATCGCGGGCGAAGTCGCCCAACTCTCCCAGGGCGCGCCCGATTTGCGCCAAAGTCTTCGCCACGGGAACCTCCGGGGGCAGCGCATTCGGCCGCACCTTGATTCCGTGAGCGCCCACATCATGGGCCAGGACAAGGTATTCGCGCGTCGCCTCGATATCCTTGCGCAGCTTGGCCTGGTCGGGCGTGTGGTAATCGAACGTGCTGCCCAATCCAACCAGTTGGACCTTCGAATCGGCGAACCGCTTTTTAACCTCCTGGCGCTGCTCACGCGTAAGGTTGACCTCTACCTTGTGAGCGTGGCTCGTGCGGAGCTCCACCCCTTCGAATTGCGCCGTTTCGCAGTTCCGGATGATGGTGGGGATATCCCAATCCTGCGCCAGATTGTAGGTGACCAGGCCCAAATGCATCCTGGGCGGCCGGACAATGAAGCTGACGGGTCCGGAAGCCGCCGCCCCCCGGGACCACTCCGGGGCCAGGCTCACGGCGCCCAGGGATAAACTGCTGACCTGGATGAACTGCCGGCGATTAATCTTCATCGCTGCGGGTTGTAGCATAACCTGCTTCACGTTCAATGCCTTTCCGCCGCCCGAATTGCTGCTTATGCGCGGCGCGAAGTCCGCGGGCGACTGGAAAAAGGACTGGCGATTTTGCGCATCCGAGGGCATGTTAAAGGCCAGACATGTGGTTCAACATGCAGGAATTGTTCGCGCACCATGACTTTCAGGCCGCCGGGCAGGCAGCCTGGAATCCTCGTGGAAGGAGTTGGCGATTTGCGTGAATAAGAGTTCAGCAGCAGGGAACCATTTCCGATCATGAAGCTTTTTGCGATGCGCTGGTTTGAGCGAGACAAAGAGCCGCAGCGATTTTATTTGCTGCCGGGCATGGGCGGAAAAGCACGGCGGCGCAAAGAGCTGCGCCACTTGCGCTGGTCGCTCGCGGTAGCCCTGGTGGTTTCGGGGGTCCTGGCTTGCGCCCTGTACTTGCTTAGTCGGTAGCACTTGAACGGATACGGAGAAGCCGGGCGGGCGCCTTACCGCCGTGGTGCCAGTTCCCGGGCCTCGCCCCCATTCACGTTTCGCGTCAAGAACCTCTATTCCCGCACCGTGGCCTGCAACCTTTGCTTGAGGTGGACCACCAGTTTATCATGCACGGCGTTGACTTCGGCGTCCGTGAGCGTCCGGTCGGCGTGGCGATAAGTGAATGCGTAAGCCATGCTCTTTTGGCCGGCAGGAACATTCTTGCCCCGGAACACGTCAAACAGCTCCACCGCCTCCAAATTCGCCGGTTTGGCCTGCTTAATCACTTGCAGTATGCTCTCATGGGTGGTCGCCGCGGGCAGAATCATGGCTATATCCCGGCGAATGGCCGGGAAGGCCGGCAGCGGCCGGAACGATTTATTTGGGTTGCGGCGTGCCAACAGCAGGTCAAGGTTTAACTCGGCCAACAGCACGGCATCCCGCAAATCATGCTGCCGAGCCAGCGATGGCAGCAATAGACCAAACTCGCCAAGCTGGAAGCGGCCGAGATGCACGGTGGCCGACTCAAGGAAGAGGGCGGTGCTCTCTGGGCGGCGCACGTAATTCATTCCGCGCACGCCAAATTGCTCGAGGAATTCCTCCAGCAAGCCCTTAAGATCACTGATATCAAACCTGGCCTCCCGCTCCTCTCCGCTCCAGAAAAGCGGATGGCGCTGCCCGGTCAAGGCCAGAGCCACGCGGCGTTCTTCACGACGCTGGCCTTCGCTCTCAAGGAAGACGCGCCCCACCTCGAACAAGGCGAGGTCATTGATTTTGCGGCTAACATTATGGCGCAATGCCGCGAGCAAGCCCGGCAGCAGGCTGGGCCGCAGCACGTTCATATCGCTGCTCAGCGGGTTGGACAGCGGGACCAGCGCACTGCCGTGAGTAAGCCTGGCGACCACGTCCGAAACGAGCGTCTGCCCTTGCGCCTCATACAGCCCGAGTCCGGTCAGAATACGGCGGACATTCGCGAGTTGATCATGCACCGCATCGTGGGGATGGGCGCCGACGGCGCCGCGCGGAGGGGTGGCGGGAATCTTATCCACCCCATAAAGCCGGGCCACTTCCTCAATCAGATCAATCTCGCGTTTCAAGTCCACGCGAAACGACGGCACGCCAAACGTGGTTGCCGGCGGCTCGCCCGCGGGGCCCGCCTCAACCTTCAACGCCAACCGCTGTAAGAACTGGGTTTGCTGCGCCGCCGGAATCGCCACGCCGAGCACCGCATCGCATTGGGCATGGCGCAGGGTAATCTGCCGGGGCGCAAATGGCTGCGGCCAGGCATCCACCAGCCCCCGGGCCAGCTTGCCGCCCGCCGTTGCCAGGATCAACTGCGCCGCCCGCTGGCTGGCCCAATCACAAATCCCGATATCCGCGCCGCGTTCATAGCGGTACGACGACTCCGTGCGCAAATCCAGCTTCCTGGAGGTGGCGCGGATGTTCTGCGGCTTAAAGCAGGCGCTTTCAATCAACACGTCCACCGTGTTCGGGTTGATTTCGCTGTTCTGACCGCCCATGACCCCCGCCAGGGCCACCGCCTTGGTCTCGTCGGCAATCAACAGCATCTGGCGGGTCAAGGCACGCTCCTGACCGTCCAGGGTAATGAACTTTTCGCCCTCCGCGGCGGGGCGAATGACGATGGTGGGCAGGCCATTCGCAGCCGATTTCGCCAGCAAATGATAATCAAAAGCGTGCAGCGGCTGGCCCGTCTCCAGCATCACATAGTTGGTCACGTCCACGACGTTATTAATGCTGCGGACGCCCACCTTTTCCAGTGCGTGCCGCAGCCAATCCGGGCTCGCGGCGACCTTGACTCCGCGAATCACCCGCGCGGTGTACCGCGGGCATAATTCGGCGTCCTCAATGCGCACCGCCACCGCGTCCGCCACCCGCCCGCTCGCTTCGGTGAGATTCACCTCGGGCAGCCGCAGCGGGTTGCCGGTCACGGCGCTGATCTCGCGCGCGATGCCGATGACGCTATTGAGATCAGGCCGGTTGGGCGTAATTTCCAGGTCATAGACCATGTCGGTGCCGGAGCGGCCGAGATACTCGGAAAAAGGCTGCCCAACCCGGGCGTCCTCGCGTAAAATAAGCAGCCCCGACACCTCGTCCCCCAAGCCGAGTTCCTGCGGCGCGCACATCATGCCCAGCGATTCCACGCCGCGGATTTTGCCCACTTTGATGAGCAGCGGCGCCTCGCCGGGTTTGGCGGGCAGGCTGAAACCGGGCAGGATCAGCGGCACCTTGTCGCCCGCCTTGAAGTTCTGCGCCCCGCAGACAATCTGGCGCTCGCCTTGGCCATCGTTGACCCGGCAGACATTGAGTTTGTCGGCATTCGGGTGTTTGTCCTTGGTGACCACCTGCGCAACGACCACGCCCTCGAATTCGCCTTCCAGCTTCTGGACGTTCTCAACTTCCAGCCCCAGCATGGTTAGCCGCTCGGCCAGTTCGGCCGGCGACCAATCGAACTCGACGTATTGTTTAAGCCAGTTAAAGGTGACTTTCATGGCGGTCAAAACTGTTTCAGGAACCGCAGATCGTTCTCGTAGAAGAGCCGAATGTCGTTGATGCCGTAGCGAATCATGGCAATGCGCTCGATGCCAAAGCCAAAGGCCCACCCGTTCCAAACCTCGGCATCATAACCAACGTTCTCGATCACCTGCGGATGCACCATCCCGCAGCCGGCAATTTCAAGCCACTCCCTGCCCATCTTGCGCGTCATCGGGCTGCTGAAGTCTATTTCAAAACTCGGCTCCGTGTAGCTGAAATAGTGCGGCCGGAAGCGAATCTGCGTCTCCTCGCCCATCAGTTCCTTGAAAACAAATTCGACCGTGCCCTTGAGATCCCCCACGGTGACATTCCGGTCCACGTACAGCCCCTCCACCTGGTGGAAGGTGGGATTGTGGGTGGCGTCCGCGTTATCCCGGCGGTAGCAGCGGCCCGGCACAATGATGCGCACGGGCGGCGATTGCTTCTCCATGACGCGAATCTGCACGGAGGACGTATGCGTGCGCAGCAGCAAGGGGGGCGCGGCTTCGGTTTCCGCCCCGCCCAGGTAAAACGTGTCCTGCGTATCCCGCGCCGGGTGATCCGCCGGCGTATTCAACGCGTCGAAACAGTGGTAATCGTCTTCCACCTCCGGCCCCTCGGCCACGACAAACCCTATTTTGCGGAAGCTGCGCACGATGTCCTCGGTAACCTGCGTCAGCGGATGCAGCTTTCCCAGAATGCGCCGACGGCCCGGCAGCGTGAAGTCGGTCGGCTCCGCGGGCAGCGCGGCCTTGAGTTCGAGTTCGCCGCGACGGCGGGCCAGCGCGGCCTCCAACTCGACTTTGGCGCCGTTAATCGCCTTGCCGGCAGCGGGCTTCTCCTCCCGGGGCAGCGTGCCCAGTTGCTTCATCAGCGCGGTGAACCTGCCGTTCGCGCCAAGATAATTGACGCGCGCCTGTTCCAGCGCCGCCAGGTCCGCCGCGCCGTCCAGTTCGGCGAGCGCCGCCTGCTTTAACGGTTCGATTTGGTCCAGGAATCCAGCCATAAAATCATTCTCCGCCATGCACTCCCCGACGCCGCGGGCCGGAAAAGCAAACGGGCGAGCCGGTTCGGGTCGCCCGTCCACTTTCTGGCAATGAGGAATCGGTCGCCTGAAATGTCAAGCCTTCGCGGCTTTAGCCTTCAGACCGTCCTGGGCGACTTTGACCAACTGGTTAAAAGCGGCGGCATCCGTGGCTGCCAGGTCGGCCAGGATTTTGCGATCCAGCGCCACCTGGGCCGCCTTGAGCCCCTCCATGAAGCGGCTGTAAGTCGTGCCGGCGGCGCGGGCGGCGGCATTGATGCGGATTTGCCACAGCGCGCGGAAGTTGCGTTTCTTGGTCCGCCGATCGCGGTAAGCATAGGCCCGGCCGTGATCAACCGCGTCCGAGGCGTAGCGGTAAAGTTTGGAGCGGCGCATCCGGAAGCCTTTGGCGGCTCGAATCATCCGGGCGCGGCGTTTGCGGGAAGCTGGAGCGTTGGTGACGCGCATGAATCGTGAATGACTAAGGGTTTAAGTTTAGTGGCTGAACGGCAGGTTCTGTTTGATGCGATACTCGTCCGACGCATCAACCACAGCCGGACCCCGCAGCGCGCGGCGGCGTTTGGGGCTCTTGGATTGGCATAAATGCCGCCGGCCGGCGCTGGCGCGCAGCACTTTTCCGCGGGCCGTGATCTTGAACCGTTTAGCCGCGGACTTCTTGGTCTTAATGCCTTTTGGACGTCGCATAAATCTATTCGCTTTTTCTTAAAAAGAGCGGGCAATATACGAAGCGCACACTCACGAATCAAGCGTATTTTTGAGATTTGCATCGAATACCCGGCCGGGAATAAATGGCAGCCCCGGCTGGCTCTGCGAAGAACCGCCGCGCTGCTGATAATCTCTGCTATCCCCGGAACAGTTCGGGCGATTGGCCCGATGCCGGCCGCCGACCGCAATCGCCCCACCGGGAAACAGGGCGCGCCCTGGGGGCGGCGGCTTTGAATCGGCCCAAGGCAAACCGCCTCGATCATTTGCCGGACCCAGCACCAACTTGCCTGGCCGATTCCACGCCGGGCCCATTTGGAAATTGCCGTTCGCGACTGACCCATTGCCTGCCGGCCGTTTAAGTCCGGCTGCCGCTGGGATCAAAGTTGCTTCCATCGTCCCGGCCCGGGTTGGCCCGGCCCAGGCGCTTCCACTCCCGGCGCGCTAACTGTGCCGCGCCTCGGATAAGCACTTAAATAATAGTACCTCCAGTTACGCCAATCGGCGTTCCTCATTTCAGCAAGTTAAGGAAGAACGTGATATTCAACGCGTTGACCGAATCCACCAGAAACGTTCCCACCAGGGGCACCACCAGAAACGCGCGGGGCGCCGGGCCGAAGGTTTCCACCAGCGCTTTCATGTTGGCCATGGCATTGGGAGTGGCGCCCAGGCCGAAGCCGCAGAGACCGCCAGCCATTACGGCCGCTTCAAAATCACGGCCCATCAGCCGGAAAACCACCCACCCGGCATAGACCGCCACCACGGCTACTTGCACCGTCAGGATAAGAAGCATCGGCAGCGCGGTATTGGCCAACTCGGCCAGGTTCAGACTCATCAGGGCGGTTGCCAGAAACACCCCGAGGCAGACCGAAGCCAGCGTATCAATAATTTCGCTGTCCACCCAGGACAGTTGGGCGGCGTCCAGCAAGTTGCGCACGCCAACGCCGAGCAGGATCGCGCCCATATAGACCGGAAAGGTGATGCCCGTTTGTTGAATGAAATAGCTAATCCATGCCCCGATCTTGAGGCACACCAGCAACAGCAGCAGATGCGTGAACAACGGCCGCCCAAACCCGGCGCAGCGGCGGAGGTCGTTCAAAATGCCCGCCTCACCCGTGCGGCCGGCTTCCAGGTGTATTTGCGCGCCAACGCGGGATTTGAGGTGGTGGCGGCGAATCAACCATCCGCCCACCGGCCCGCCAATCAAGCCGCCGCAGACCAGGCCAAAGGTTGCCGCAGCCGCCCCCGCCACCGCGGCCGTGGGCAAGCCGGCGCGCGCCAGGTCAGCGGCAAAGCCCAGCGCCGTGCCGTGCCCGCCAATCATGGTCACACTGCCGCAGACCAGGCCCAGCAACGGCGGCGCGCCGATCAGTTTGGCCAGCGCCACGCCGATGCCGTTCTGCGCCACGGCCAAGGCCGCCGCCGCCCCCCAGAAAAGCAGCACCTGCGCGCCGCCGCGCCGCACCAGTTCCCAGCGGGCATTCAGGCCAATGCACGCAAAAAAGGCCACCAGAAACGGGGTGTTCACATGCTTGCCCGGCGCCTGGAACCATTCCGGCTCCGCCGTCACCAGCCAGGTCCACCAGCGCGCCGTCACGTGGATTTGAAACCGGGCCGCAAAGGCGCCCGAAAGGTGTCCCAGCAGCAGCAGCGCCGATACCAGCAGGCCGCCGACGACCGGGGCGGGGATGTTGAAGCGCGCGAGCAGGCGAAAGCGTTTGACGAGCCATTCGCCTGCCAGCAATACCGGGATGGCAAGGATGGCTATGAACAAGGCAGGAATAACTATCAGGGTTTCCGAGCCGCTCATCGCGCGAAAATCAGGCGCAGCCTAAACCTCGAACGCCGGAATGACAACGGAATCCCGCCGCCAAATTGCTACCCACCGCTTTACGGCCGTTTCCGGCAGATTTGGAATTCGACACCCGCTGCCGGATTTGCTACCCAGCTTGGCGTGCGTTCCGAAATCATCAAAGATATCACGCGCATAGTGGTGAAACTGGGCACCGGCGTCCTGACGGATAGCCGGAAGCAGCCGGAGCTGGCCCAAATGGAGCAATTGGTGGGGCAATTGGCCGAACAACGGCAGGCCGGCCGGGAAGTGCTGGTCGTTTCGTCGGGAGCCGTGGGGGCGGGCATGGGCGCGCTGGGCTTTTCGCAGCGCCCGC
This sequence comes from Verrucomicrobiota bacterium, assembly GCA_012517205.1. GTDB lineage: Bacteria > Verrucomicrobiota > Verrucomicrobiia > Limisphaerales > UBA8199 > UBA8199. The sequence goes on along the minus strand of JAAYVL010000156.1, from coordinate 16,342 downwards.
GCGCGCTGGCTGATCTGCAGGCATGCGCGGCGGTGGGGCAGTCGCGGTTGATGGCGGTGTATGACGAGCTTTTCGGGAAGCATGGCCTGGCGGTTGCCCAAATCCTGCTCACGCACGACGACCTGGAGCACCACGAACGCCACCTCAACGCCCGCAATACCCTGGTGACGCTCCTGGAGCATGGGATTATTCCCATCATCAATGAGAACGACGTGATCTCTTTCACCGAGTTGAAGTTCGGCGACAACGACCTGCTCTCGGCCCTGGTGGCTTCGCTGCTGCCGGCGGATTTGCTGCTCATCCTGACCACCGTGGACGGCGTGCTGGAGAATTTCGGCAAAGCCAATTCCCGGACCATCCCCCTGATCCGGCGGGTGGACGCGGCGCTGGAGCAAACTGCGACCGGCACCCGCAGCGCCACGGCGGTCGGCGGGATGGCCTCGAAAGTTCAGGCCGCCAAAATCGTGATGCGCGCGGGCATCCCGCTGGTCATTGCCTCGGGCCGCAAGAAACGCGTGATCGCCCGCGTGATGGCGGGCGAGGAGGAGGGCACGCTTTTCGTGCCCCAGCCCACCCGGCTCAAGGGCCGCAAACGCTGGATTGCCTTCTTTCATCACCCCAAAGGCGCGCTGTATGTGGATGCCGGAGCGCGGAAAGCCGTGCGCGAAGGGGGCAAAAGCCTCCTGCCGCCCGGCATCACGCGCTGCGACGGCGATTTTGCCGCCGGTGAGGTGGTGCGCATTTGCGACCAGGACGGCACGGAGTTCGCCCGCGGCATCGCCGGGTTTGGCGCCGCGGAAATCAAGGCCCGCAAGCTCCAGCGCGTCGAAGTTGTCCATCGGGACAACCTGGTCATCCTGTGATGCTCCTCCCGCGCGAGCGAGCCCGGAATATGGATAAGAAAACGCCCCGGCAAAAAATCCCGCCCGGTCGCCGCGCTTCCCGCCCACGCCCTCTTGCATGAAACGAACTCCCGCCATTAACGATTTGCTGGCCATCATGGCCCGGCTCCGGTCGCCGCGCGGCTGCCCCTGGGACCGGCAGCAAAATCACCGGACCCTCCGCTGGCACGCCGTCGAGGAGGTTTATGAATTGCTCGATGCCATCGAGGCCGGCGACGACCACGAGTTGGAGGAGGAACTGGGCGATGTGCTCTTGCAGGTGGTGTTCCACTGCCAACTGGCCAGGGAACGGGGCGCGTTTGATTTCGAGCGCGTCGCCCGCCGCATCGCGGATAAATTGATCCGCCGCCATCCGCATGTATTCGGCCGGCTCCGGGTCAAAAACGTGGACCAGGTCTGGGCGAACTGGGAGCAAATCAAGCGCGCCGAAAAACAGGGAACCCGGCATGCCCGCCCTTCCGCTCTGGACGGCATTCCGCGCTCGCTGCCCGCGCTGCTGCAAGCCGCCAAACTCGTGCGCAAAGCGCGCAAAGCCAAGCTGTTGCCGCCCGAAACCACCCCGCCCGTCCGCACCCGGCGGGAATTGGCCGCGCAGCTTTTTGCGCTGGCGCAATATGCGCAGGAACGGGGCTGGTCCGCCGAGGATTTGCTGCGCCGCGAAACCCGGCGGCGCGAACGCGCGCTCCGCCGGCGCGAACAGATGCCGGAAGCGCGGCGTTGACGCCGCCCGCGCGGTTCGCGTTTTCCGCCGCACACCAACCTCCCCAACGCACCACCGCCGGCATCAAGAGCCTTCCCGCCGGCACCTGCTGCGGCTTCAGAATCCGGCGGCGAGGCGGCTGTTTCACCGTCAGCTCGGTGGTCCGCTTGCGCAAAGGGCGCCGGACGGGCCGGGGCTGAGAAAGGCAGTTCCGCCCTGAAACCCGCGCCGCCGTTCGCCGGGGTAGCACCGGGAACCGTGATGGCGCTCCTCCTGCTGGAGCGCGCTCTCCCACCGAGCGACGCTTTGCGCCCGCCCTTTTGAGAGTCCCGGCTCGACTCCGGGCGGCGCCTGTGCTTTCTTTCCAGCGTGCTATGACTGACCCGCGTTATCGAAAACTGGCAAAGTTGCTCGTCGAATACTCGACCGCCCTGAAGCGGGGCGATTGCGTCCTGCTGGATATGATTGATGTGCCCGATGCGTTTGCCATAGAACTCATGCGGGCGGCGCGGGCGGCGGGCGCCACACCTTTCATCGAAATCCGCCATACCCGCGTCAACCGCGAGATTCTGCGCGATATCCATCCCCGGCACGCCCGCCTGCTGCGGGACTTCGAGCTGTTCCGGATGAAGAAGATGCAGGCGTATATCGCCCTTCGCGGCAGCGACAACGCCAGCGAAAACGCGGACGTGCCCGGCCATCAGATGGCGCTCTACAGCCGCATCACCCGGCCGGTGCTCGACTACCGGGTCAAAAGGACGCGCTGGTGCGTGCTGCGCTGGCCCACCCCCAGCATGGCCCAGGCCGCCGGCATGAGCACCGAGGCCTTTGAAGATTTCTATTTCGAAGTCTGCACGCTGGATTATCGCCGGATGGGCCGCGCCATGACGCCGCTGGTGCGCTGGATGCAGCGCACCGACCGCGTCCGCCTCAAGGGCCCCGGCACGGACCTGGCGTTCAGCATCAAAGGCATGGGTGCCCAGATGTGCAAAGGGGATCGAAATATCCCCGATGGCGAGGTGTTCTCCTGCCCCGTCAAGGACTCCATCAACGGGCGCATTCAGTTCAATACGCCCACCCTGTATTCCGGCACCAAATTCGAGAACGTCTGCTTGGAATTCAAAGCCGGCCGGATCGTCAAAGCCACGGCGAACAACACCCGCCGCCTCAACGAGATTCTGGATACCGACCCCGGCGCGCGCTACACCGGCGAGTTCTCTTTGGGCCTCAACCCCCTGATCCAAAAGCCGATGTGCGACATCCTGTTCGACGAAAAGATCGCCGGCTCCCTGCACCTGACCCCGGGGCAGGCCTATGAGGAATGCGACAATGGCAACCGTTCGGCGGTGCATTGGGATATGGTGCTGATTCAGCGGCCCGACTGGGGCGGCGGCGAAATCTGGTTCGACGACCACCTGATCCGCAAAAACGGCCTGTTTGTGCCAAAGGACTTGAAGCCGCTCAACCCGGCAAACTTGAAATAAGCCCGCCCGTCAAGGTGCCAATTCCATAAGCGTTTCCGGCCCGGGGCCACCCCCGGCGGCGATCATAGCTGATGCCCCAGGGACAAAGCCTGCTGGCATAGCCTTCCGGCCTATTTTGCCGGAACCGTGAGGAGCCCCCCGTTTTTTACATAACCCCCGTCTTTCCAGCCTCATCCATAGCCACTATCGAGCCGTGTACAAAGGGTGTACAAGGGATGCTCACCGGAGGTACATAAGATTTATCGTTGTACACCCGGTGAGCATCCCTTGTACACCCCTTGTACACGGCTTGAAGGTAGGGTGAAAGTGGCGTGATTACAAGGAGTTGTGGCTTTTTGAGGGTATTGAGAGTCCGGGCGGCTTTGGGGGCGGTTTTCAGGGTGGTTTTCGCCGTTGAAACTGCGGGGCTGAGGGGGAAAGCGGAAGTCGGAGGCAGGTGGGTGGGACCGAAGCTTCAGAACTTGCCTGTTTGGCTCCCTGCAGGAAACGGCAACCGTATGCCGTATGAGGGTGCGCTGCCTGCCCGCGCCCCCTCTTTTCCATGCCGACGACATATTTTTGCACGGCGTTAAGCGTGAACTCGACGGGCTAAGCAGTTTTCCCTGAGTTGCCGGAGAATGGGGAGGAACGTGATTGAATCGCTAACCCTCGCACCAGCCGGGCGCCCCTGCCTTGATAATGAACGGCGAGCTGGGCAAAGGCAGGAATGGATTGGGGCGTGGAGTTGGCGTCTAAAACCGCGGCTTGCTTTGGAGGGATTTCAGGTTCATGCTCGGGGCATGGCGTCAGGGCCGCTAGTAGCCGCAGTGGCAGTTTTGATCTTTGCGGGAGCGAGCTTCTTCTTCGCTCTTGCGGAGACGGCGTTGTTTTCCCTGAGTAAATGGCAGGTGCGCCAACTGGCCGGGCGGCCATCCCGGGCGGGGAGCGCCGTGGCGCAGTTGCTGGCCGAACCGCAGGATTTGCTGGCGACGATGGTGCTGGGGAATACGTTTGCCAGCGCGGCGATGCTGGCGGTGGCGCTGTGGGAGGCCATCCACGGGCAATGGCCGCTGGTGGCGACCGTGGCGGGATTGCTGGTCTTGAACCTGATCGGGTGCGAGGTGTGGCCCAAAACGCTGGCCGTGCGGCGGCCGGAGCAGTGGGCTTTGCGGGTGGCACGGCCGATGGCGTTCCTGCTGCGGTTTGGCCTGCCGCTGTGCCGGGGGGCGCAGAAGGTCAACACGGCCATCCTGGGGATGGTTGCGCGCCGGACCGGGTCGCCGGGAGCCGTTGTGACGGATGCGGACTACCAGGAATTGCTGGAGATGGCCTTTCAGCAGGGGGCGCTGGCGCAATCCGAGAAGGAGATTATCCTGCAAATCATCAACCTGGACCAGCGCACCGCCCGGGAAGTGATGAAGCCGCGGTCGCGGATGGCGGCCATCTCCAGCGACCTGTCCGCGGAGGAGATGATCGCCGCGGCGCGCAAATACCGGCATCGCCGGCTGCCGCTTTATGATGAGGAGACCGATACCATCGTGGGCGTGCTCAACACCCGGGCGTTGCTGCTGAACCCGCAGATAGACCTGGCGGATGCCATTGAGCTGCCATCGTTCGTGCCCGAGCTGATGAATCTGCTGCAACTGTTCCGGGCCTTGCAGCGGCAGCAACGCGGGCTGGCGATCGTGCTGGACGAGTTCGGCGACACGGCGGGCATTGTGACGATGGAGGACATCCTCGAGGAAGTGATCGGCAAAATCCAGGGCGAGGCCGAGGCGGAGGGGTTTGTGATGGAACGATTGGAGCCGGGGCGCTGGCGGGTGGCCGGCACGCTGCGGTTGGACGATTTCCGGCGGGAATACCCGGCGCTGGCGGATGTGCCGGAAGTCGAAACGATGGGCGGGCTGCTGGCGAGCCTGCTGGACGTGGTGCCGGCGCGCGGCGATGCGGCGACGTTCAGCGGACTCCGGCTCACGGCGCAGGCGGCCGACGAGCGGCGCGTGCGGGAGTTGCTGGTGGAAGTCATGCGTTAACGCCCGGAAACCCCATGACGGCCCACACCCTCATCTGGACGATCTTCGGCGCGTGCCTGGGGCTGTCGTTTGTATTGGCGGGCATGGAGGCGGGGGTGTTTGCCCTGAGCCGCCTGCGCCTGCGCCGGCAGATGCGCGCCGGGAAGCCCTCGGCCAAGGTGCTGCATGATTACCTGGAGAACCCGGAAAACTTTCTCTGGACGATTCTGGTGGGCAGCACCCTGGCGAACTTCCTGATCCTGGGCTGGCTGGTGGTGCAGTTGCACGCGGCCCTGGCCGGCCGGCGGCTGTGGTTCTTCGGGGTGTTCGTGGTGGCCGTATTCCTGTTCTACACGTTCTTTGATTTGCTGCCCAAGATGCTGTTCCGGAGGTATCCGAACCGGCTGTGCGTGGCGCTGGCGCGCCCGTTTCGGCTGATCCACCTGGCGCTGCGCCCGCTGGTGGCGCTGGTGGAGGCGTTCTCCGGCGCGCTGCTGCGCTGGCGGGGCGGCAAGGCGTTCACCGGCCATTTATTTGGCAACCGCGAAGAGGTGCGCCTGCTGATGCAGGAGTCCGCGCAAGTGCTGACCTCCGAGGAGCGCCAGATGATCAACCGCGTGCTGGATTTGCAGGCGCTGACGGTGCGGCAGGCGATGCGGCCCCTGGAGCAGGCGGTCACCCTGGCGGCGCAAACGCCGGCGAGCGCGGCGCTGGCGCTGTGCCGGGAGCGGAAGTTTACCCGCCTGCCGGTGTGGGAGATGCGCGGCGGCGAGCAGCGGATCATCGGGATGCTGGCGGTGAACTCGCTGCTTTACCAGCCGGCCCTGGATGAGCGCCGGCCGGTGAGCGACTACATGAAGCCGCCGTTCTTTCTGGCGGAAGACCTGCGCCTGGAGGTGGCGCTGCGGCGCTTGCAGCGGAGCGGGCAGCGGCTGGCGATTGTGCTGGGGCGCGACCGGCGCGAGATCGGCATCCTGAGCCTGCAGGATGTCCTCAAGCTGATCTTCGGGGAGGTGAGTTTATAGCATGAACGGCGAGGCCCTGCTTTCCATTGCCCTGCACGTGCTGGGCGTCATCGTGCTCGTTCTGCTGAATGGGTTCTTCGTCGCCGCCGAGTTCGGCCTGGTCAAGGTGCGGGACACGCAACTCAGTCCCCTGGCCCGCGACGGGCAGCGGCGGGCGCAGGTGGCGGTATTTATTTTGCAGCGGCTCGATTCGTTTCTGAGCGCGGCGCAACTGGGCATCACGCTGACCAGCCTCGGGCTGGGCTGGATCGGGGCGCCGGTGTTCGCCGTGCTGTTGAAGCCGGTGTTCGACCTGGCGGGCGTGGAATCGCCGGAACTGCGCGAGTGGGTGGCCTTTCTGGTCGGATTTTCCATCATCACCTTCCTGCACATCAGCGCCGGGGAGCAGGCGCCGAAATGGCTGGCCATTCAGAAGCCGCTGGCAACGACTTTGTGGGTGTCCTATCCGTTGCTCTGGTTCTACCGCGCTTCCTATCCTTTCGTCGTGCTGCTGAATGATTCGGCGCAGTGGATGCTGCGCCAGGTTGGCCTCGGGCCGACCAGCGAAGGGGGGCGCACGCACTCCGAGGAGGAACTGCGCCTGCTGTTGTGGGCCGCGCAAAAGCAGGCGGGCGGCTCGGCCCTGGGCCGGGACATTGTTCTGAACGCGCTGGATCTGCGGCGGCGGGTCGCGCGCGAGGTGATGCGCCCGCGGCATGAGATTGTGGCGCTTGATACCGAGGCCAGCATCGCTGAATGCCTGGACGTGGCGGAAAAGACGCATTACTCGCGCCTGCCGTTGTGCGAAGGGGGAAACCTCGATCGGACGCTGGGGGTGGTGCATATCAAGGACCTTTATACGATGCGCACCAAGGCGCGGCGCGGGGCGGACTTGCTGCCGGTCGCCCGGAAGCTGATCTACATTCCCGAGACCGCACGGCTGGAGAAGCTGCTGCAGTTCTTCCTGGAACGGAAGCTGCACCTGGCCATTGTGGTGGATGAATACGGCGGCACGGCTGGCATGGTGACGCTGGAGAACATCCTCGAGGAGTTGGTGGGGCAGATTCAGGATGAGTTTGACCAGGAAAAGCCGCTGCTGGTGCCGGCCGGGGAAAACACCTGGGAAGCGGCGGGAACGCTGCCCTTGCATGAGCTGGAGGAACTGGTGGGGGAACCGCTGCGTGAAGAAGGCATCTCCACAGTCAGCGGCTTTCTCACGCGACGGCTGGATGGTTTTCCCAAAGTGGGCGACGTGTTGAAGCTCGGGGCCTGCAAACTGCAAGTCGAGGAGATGGCGGGGATGCTGGTCGCCCGCGTAAAGGTGACCCGCACGACGACGGGCAGCCCGAAAGCCGGGCTTAGTGGCTAACTCCTTTCGGGGAGAGACTGGCCCGGCTTCGTCCGCGCATGGCCCCCATAAGCCAGCGCCTTGCCTGTCTTTGGCGCCTGTTCCCGCGCTTGCAAAAGAACGCGCTGAGGAACCGCAGCCGCCCTCTTCGCCTCGCGTATCCAAGGCGAAACGTACGAGTTTGTCCGGGAGATTATCAGGGCAGGAAAAGGCTGGCCAGCGCGGGCAAATCGAGGCTAGCCTGAGCCAACATGGACCGGCGTTTGAACAGGGATTATCGTGCCCGGCTGGCGATTATCCGGGTAGCTCTGGGGCTGTTGCTGTGCGCGGTGGGGGCGCCAATAGCTGCCGGGGCCGCGGAGACGATTTACATCGTCAAACGCGGGGATAGTGTCTATAGCATCGGGCGGCGTTATGGCGTCTCTCCGGCCGTGCTGGCCGAGCGCAATGGGCTGAACCGGAATTTCTACATCTCCGCCGGCCAGCGGCTGCGAATCCCGGCGCGGCGCGTTGCCCCCGCGAAAAAGCCCGCCGCAAAGCCACCGCCGCCCAGTGTGCTGCCGCGCGCGGTGCGGGAGGCGATTGACAAGGCGCCGGTGCGGGCCGGCCGGTGGAAATCCATCGTCATCCACCACAGCGGCACCGATACCGGCACCGCCAGGACCATGGACCGCTATCATCGCGAGGTGCGGCGCATGGAGAATGGACTCGCTTACCATTTCGTTATAGGCAACGGCAACGGCATGGGCGACGGAGCGATTGCCATCGGACAACGCTGGACCCGGCAACTGGATGGCGGCCACCTCGCCAGTGCGGCGCAAAACAAGACGGCGATTGGCATCTGCCTGGTCGGCAATTTCGACAAGCGCCCGCCCTCCCCCAAAGCAATGACCAGCCTGCGATTGCTGGTGGAGGCGCTGATGACCCGCTGCCGGCTCACCCCCACAGCGGTCAAGACGCATCAACAGGTCAATGTCCGGCACACGCGCTGCCCCGGCGCGCGATTCCCCACGCAGTCTTTCCTCAAGTCGCTGCCCACCCCAAAACGCTGACGGCGGCCCGTTACCAGCGGGCGCCGCGAAGGGCCACCCCCGCCACCGTGATGCTGATGGCGCAGGTTAAACCGAAGGCCGGCCATAATTGATGGCCGGCGGCGCCGGTGGCAAAAAGCAGCATGAACAGAAGCCACACGAGCAACGGCGAATAATCCGGCGCCGACCCGCGCGCCGGTTGCTTGTTGATGAGCGCGGGTGTGGCAAACGCAAGAATCAGCAGCGTGGTGGCCGCCCAGGCCAGGAAGTTCACGCCGGGCGCCGTGTACCAGCCGAACTTGAGTTTGACGGGATTCCAGAACCAGTAATGCGCGACGCGCGTGGCAAACGGCTCGAGGCCCGCATCCAGCAGCACCGTCAGTAAAGTGGTGACCCCGATCATCTGGAAACCATAGTTCCGGGTCTTGCGCCAGGGCCGCAATATCAGCCGGGCGGTGCCGCGCGAGGCCAGGATGGCCGCCAGCCAGATCAGCGGCACCGCCCAGGGCAGCGGCGGAAAGAGTTCCCGGCCGATGTTCCCGGTATAAACGCAGGGGCCGAATGGTATGGCGGTCAGCGCGTTCAGGCATTGCACCGCGCCAGCGAGGACGGCGATGATGAGCGCGGCCAGCATCACATTCTGGCCGGGCAACTGGCAGGTTAACGCGGCGAGCAAGACGGCATTGGCGAGCACCAGCAAAAGCCCGTCCGGCCAGCGAGCGTGGCCGAATAGCAGCCCCGGCCACCATACCCGCGCCCAAACCAGGGCAAATTGCAGCAAAAACAAAGCGAGCAAAACGCGCCGCACCCGGGGCGCCAGCCCCGAAAAACGAGGACGCTGCAGAACCATCTCTCTAAACACCACTCGCCGCATGGCCTCACATCTTAAGCGGTTTGCCCAACCGACTCACTTGGATTCTGCGGGAACGCCCGGTCAGTATCCAATCCGGAAACATGGGACAAGCCCCACTCGGTTTCTCCGGGATTATACGCGATTTCCGCCACAGCCCCGAAATAATCCAGCCGACGCTCGGCAAAAGCCGATAAAATAAGGATTAACGGCATGTCCGCAGACTGGGCTTTCTATCCTCGGCAATCCACACTGCGCGGACCAAATGCTTCAATTACCGCAACCTCCGGCAACCGAGTCCCGTCCCGGGTGCCGACACGCCACGGCTGGACTTGCAAGCGTTATGGCTAAACCGGGCGAACCTTTGCGCAAAACATCGGCGGCGAACGCAATTATGCGAGTGCCACCGTTTGCTTTGGGCACCTCCCTCAATCACGGCTTGCCCGTCACCCGCTTGATGTACTCCACTTCCGGCGGACGGTAGGGCTGGCCGTTGCGGCGAAAAATATCATGGAACCAAAGCGGCGGTTCGTTGGTGTATTGCTTTTCCCACGAATCCCAGGGGAAGATGGTCTGCGTCTTGCCCGCCACGAAGCCCCAGTTGTAGGCGGCGATCTTTTGCTCCTTCAAATACCCGAGGATGGGATCGAACGTGCTGCCTTGCGGACGGGCCATGTATTCGGTGCAGACGATCGGGCGGTGATAGCGGCGCAGGTTTTGCACGCATTTCTGAATGACCGGCAGTGAGCCGTAGCTGTGAAAGTTGATGATGTCCGATTGCTCCAGGCAGAATTTCTCCATCGGCGACAGTTTGGCGGGATCGGCCCAGTTGCCCATCCACACCCCCGCGGTGATGGGCTGGGAAGGTTTCGCTTCGCGCGCCCAGGCGTACGCCTTTTTGATCAACGCCAGGGCCAGTTCGGCTTTATTCTCCGGTTCATACTGGCCATAGCTGATGTGATTCCGGTTTTCCGGTTCGTTGAAGATGTCCCACACCTGCACCCGGCGGTCGGTGGCGAAATGGCGCACGATGCCGGTGACGTAGCCGCGCAACTCGTCGTGGCGCGCGGGATCCTTCAGAATGTCCAGTCCCGGGCATTGCACCCAACCGGAGTTATGGACGAACGGCTTGGGCGCGGGCTGCTTGCCCGGCTTGGGAAAGGGGTGCCAGCAACTGTCCAGCAACACGAACATGACGCCAATATGGTGTTTGGCGGCCAAGTTCAGGAATTCATTCAGCCGCTTGAGAAAACCCGCACGATCCTGCTCCCAGGGGATATGGTGCAGGAAGACGCGGATGCTGTTGAAGCCAAGCTGTTCGGCCCAGCCCAGTTCGCGGTCAATGGTGGCGGGATCAAACGTGTCCGCCTGCCACATTTCAAGTTGGTTGATGGCCGAGCTGGGAGAAAAGTTGCAGCCGACGAGCCAGCCTTGTTTGGCCAGCCAGTCATTGGCCTTGGAAACTGGCCAGGGGCCAGCATCGGCAGCCAGCAGCAAAGCAGGAACCCCCACGAAACACAGACCGATGAAGCTCGAAACCCGCGAGGCGAGTTCCCCTAAAAGTCCGAACCTCGAACGCCGAACCCGGCCCTCCTTGCCCGAACCGGAACCGGGACTTGCAGGATGGAATTGAGACCCAGCTTCTGGATTAAGTGTGGTTTGTGATGTCATGGCCTATTAGCGGCACTATAGCCTTAAGGTACGCCACCGAATAGAAAAATCGGCCATCGCGAAGAAATGATGGTAGAGGGATGGAGGCGGGGATTATTTTCACTTTTTGGGGAGGCCGGTCAGGCTCCATTCGTGGGCGCATCGAGACCTTATCGTTGAGGTTCTTGCGCGGTCTTTGCGGCGCGCGGAAATATCTGATCACGCTCGAAACGCGGCAATCATCCGTGCATGCACGGCTAAGCGTCCGCCAGGAATTGGCTCGACACGAAGAAAGGATTTCCTAGTCTCTGGCCCCATGCTTGATAAGACCGCCCCGACGCCGCCAGCGACGGCAGTTGCGCTGTCCAAGTCCCAGGTGTTTCTGCGCCGGTTGGGCAGCTTTATCGCGTTGTGGGCGGTGGTCCTGACGGCGCTGTTCTCGAGTAATCGGTCGGTGTCGGACTATGTATTTCTCCTGGCAATGGTGCTGCTGGCCGGCTTGGGGTTGCTGGAATTCTACGGGCTGGCCGCCAAGCGCGGATTGGGCTGCTTCAAATACTGGGGGGTAACCGGAGGTGTCTTGCTCATGGTGGGAACTTTCCTGAACCTGACAGGATTGTTGGGAACTTCCGGGGCGCCAGCGCGCGTCAACGACTTCGAGGCCAGCTTTCTAATCGTTTTTGTGCTGGGCCTCTGCCTGTGCCAGCTCTTCTCACGCCGCCACCCGGCGGGATTGCTGACGATCGCCCTGACGCTCCTGGGCTTGATGTATGTGGCCTGGCTGCTGAATTTCGTTCAAAAGATCAATTTCTTCTTCTACCCCGGGACGGCGGGCTGCTATTATCTGCTGTTCTTCATCGTTATCACCAAGTTCAGTGATACCGGCGCCTACGCTGTGGGATCCTTGATTGGACGGCATAAGCTATGCCCGCGCATCAGCCCCGCCAAGACGTGGGAGGGATTTGTGGGCGCGATAGCGATTTCGACGCTGGCCAGCCTGTTGCTGGCGCATTTTCTGGGGCAGAAGCTGCCCGGTATGAACTGGGTTCATGCCCTCATTCTGGGGGTGGTTTTGGGCATGGGCGCGGTGGTGGGCGACCTGATTGAATCGCTTTTTAAGCGCGAGGCCGGCGCAAAGGATTCGGGCAGCTTTTTTCCTGGCATCGGCGGCATATTGGACCTGCTGGACAGCCTGCTGTTTAACGCGCCGATTATGTATCTCTACCTGCGGCACGTTTTATCTGAGCGTTAAGTCCGGGACTTTTCTTCATGCGCAACGTTGTTCTTCTCGGCTGCACGGGCTCCATTGGCACCAGCACCATCAAGGTGGCCGAAGATTTGCGGGACTGCATCCGCCTGGTTGGGCTGGCGGCGGGCAACAACGCGGAATTGCTGCTGGCACAAGCCCGCAAGCTCCAACCCGCGGCCATTTCCATCGCCGACCCGAGCCGGGCCCAGGAACTGCGCGATCTGCTTGGCGGCGGCATGGCGGTGTTCTCCGGCGCGCAGGGGTTGGTGAAGCTCGCCACCCTGCCCGAGGCGGATATTGTGTTGATTGCCATTGTGGGGACCGCGGGCCTGCAACCGGCTCTGGCTGCCATCCGCGCCGGCAAGGATATTGCCGTGGCGTCCAAGGAAATCCTGGTCATGGCCGGTGAGATTGTCATGCGGGAAGCGCAGGCGCATGGCGTGCGGGTGCTGACGGTGGACAGCGAACACTCCGCCATCTTTCAATGCTTGGAGGGCAAGCCCGCGGAATCCGTTCGCCGGCTGTGGTTGACCGCCTCCGGGGGGCCGTTCCGCACCACGCCCCGGGAAGCATTCCCGGACATCACCATCGAGCGCGCGCTCCAGCACCCATCCTGGGTAATGGGCCGCAAAATCACGATTGATTCAGCAACGCTCTTCAACAAGGGACTGGAGATGATCGAGGCGCGCTGGCTGTTCGATGTGGAAATGGCGCGCGTCGCGGTGATTGTGCATCCGCAAAGCGTCGTGCATTCGATGGTGGAATTCGTGGACGGCTCGATCCTGGCGCAGCTTTCGACGCCGGACATGTGTCTGCCCATTCAGTATGCCTTGACGTATCCGGCGCGGGCGCTCAGCAACCGGGTCCAAACCAACCTGGCCAAGCTGGGCCAACTGACGTTCGAAGAGCCCGACCCGGAACGTTTCCCCGCGCTGACCCTGGCGCGACGAGCCGGGGAAATCGGCGGCACACTGCCCGCGGTATTGAATGCGGCCAACGAAGTTGCGGTCGAAGCCTTCGCCAGCCGGCGGATTCGCTTCCCCGATATTTCGGCCGTGGTGCGCCGCGTCATGGATCGGCACCCGGTAATTCCGCACCCAACGCTGGAGCAAATTATTGAGGCCGACCAATGGGCGCGCCACGAAGCGGAACGGGGATGAACGCCCAGCCAACCGGCGCCGGGCCCGGGGCCAGACCGGGCCCTGCAATAATTAACTGACATTCGCAACGAGTCGGATTAGCTTCTTTCCTGCCGGATATGTGGCTTCTGAATATTGTGTATGTGGTCGGGGCGGTAATCCTGCTCTTCGGCGCGGCGGTATTTGTCCATGAGTATGGACATTACTGGATGGCGCGGCGTCGCGGCCTTAAGATTGAGGGCTTCTCAATCGGGTTCGGCCCGAAAATAGTGAGCTGGATGCGCGATGGGGTGGAGTGGTCCTGGCGCTGGATACCTGCGGGCGGCTTCGTAAAGCTGCCGCAGATGGCAACCTCCGACGCCCTGGAAGGCAAGGCGGACGAAAACAGCCCTCCCCTGCCGCCGGCGTCGCCGTGGTCCAAAATCCTGGTCGCCTTTTTCGGGCCGCTGATGAACGTGCTCTTCGGCATAGCGATTGCCTGCCTGTTGTGGGTTGTGGGAATTCCCGTGCAGGTCAATCCGCCCATCATCGGCTATGTGGACCCGGACTCGCGCGAAGCCAGGCTCGGGATACAGCCGGGCGACCAGATTGTTTCCGTGGAAGGCAAGCCGATCAGTTCCTGGCAGGAAGTGCAGGAGGCCACCATTCTGGCGCGCAGCACCAATCTGACGGTGGTCATTGCCCGCGTCGGGCAATTCACCAATACCTACGAATTAAACACGGTGGTCAGCGAAGCCCTGGGGCTGAAGGTTCTCAATCTCGACCCGCGCGATCATCCGGTGATCCGGCGGGTTTTGTCCGGGAGCGCGGCGGAAGCCGCCGGGCTCAAGGCCGGCGACGAAATCCTTTCGTTCGCGCAGGTGCCGCTTCACGGGGCCGACCAATTCATCAAACTCGTGCAGAAGCGCCCCGGAGAGTCGCATGACATCATTATCAGGCGCGCGGGCGCGCGCCAAACACTCCAGGTCACACCGCGCCTGGACCCCGGGGTAAAGGTGGGGCGAATTGGAGCTGAAATCGGCACCGGCAAGCCGGTCTATCGGATTGAGCACATTTCGCCCTGGACGCAGATCGCCTCGGTGCTGGAGCGGACGATCAGCACTTTCTCCGCGCTCTTCCATTCCAAGCAAACCGGGGTCGGCCTGAAAGACCTGAGCGGCCCTCCGGGCATCCTGGCCATATTGGCCGCCTATGTGAACTCGGATTGGCGCCTGGCTTTAAGTTTCCTCGTCCTGCTCAATATCAACCTGGCGATCATCAACCTCTTCCCCATGCCCGTGTTGGACGGCGGGCATATCGTCATGGCCTGCGTTGAGCGCTTGTTCGGCCGGCCACTGCCAGGCCGGTTGGTGGAATATACCAATACCGCCTTTGCCATGCTGCTAATTGGCTTCATGCTGTATGTTTCGTTTAACGATGTGCGGCGGTTCTCGCTTTTTCGCTCGATGTTCAAACAGGAGGTCACCATCGAGAAACCGGAAAGCGCACCGGACGGAGGGCGCTGAGCATGGTTCCGCACTGTGACTCGCCCGGATTTTTGCGCCGCCGCCTGACGCGCGAGGTCATCGTCGGCGATCCGCAACGCGGGGGGGTAATCATTGGCGGCCGCCACCCGGTGGTGGTGCAATCCATGCTCACCTGCGATACCATGGACACCGCCGAATGCGTGCGGCAAACGCTGGATTTGGTGGCGGTCGGTTGCCAGATCGTGCGCATCACCGCCCCCACGGTTAAAGACGCGGCCAACCTCGAAAACATCGTGGCGGCGCTGCGCGCGCGGGGCTGCCTGGTGCCCATCGTGGCCGACATCCATTTCAAGCCCGAGGCCGCGCTCGAAGCGGCGCGCTGGGTCGAGATGGTGCGCATCAATCCCGGCAACTACGCCGACTCGAAGAAGTTTATCGTCAAGGAATACACCGAGGCGCAGTATGCGGCGGAGTTGGCGCGGATTAGAGAAAAGTTCACGCCGCTGGTCGAGTTGTGCAAAAAGCTGGGCCGCGCCATGCGCATCGGCACCAACCATGGCTCGCTGAGCGACCGCATTATGAATCGCTTTGGCGATTCGCCGCTCGGCATGGTGGAGAGCGCCCTGGAGTTTGCCCGCATTGCGCGCCAGCACGACTTCCACAATTTCAAGTTCTCCATGAAGGCCAGCAACCCCAAGATCATGATCCAGTGCTACCGGTTGCTGGTCGCGCGCCTGGCGCAAGAGGGGCCGGATTGGAACTACCCCATACACCTTGGGGTGACCGAAGCCGGCGAGGGCGAAGATGGCCGCATTAAGAGCGCCATTGGCATCGGTTCGCTCTTATGCGACGGCCTGGGCGATACGATCCGCGTTTCCCTGACCGAGGATTCCCCCCGCGAAATCGAGGTCTGCCGCGATTTGCTGGCGCAAACCCCTCTTCTGACCCAGGCAGCAGATGCCCTGGCTCCCGCGGCCGAAAAACCAGCCGCATCGCTGCCGGCAGCGGATTCCTGGCCCTTCGACCCGTTCAGCTATGCCCGCCGCCCGGCTTCCGAAATTGCGCTTGCTCCCGGCATCCGGTGCGGCGGCGAGCAGACGCTACGGGTAGTCGTCCCCCGCGCTGCGTGGGAAAAGATTATTCCCCGGCTTCACCCCAGAGCCGACGTCAGGCCGGAAGCCGTCTATGAGGATCTGGAAGTCCTGGAAGTTGACCCGCAGACAGATTTCGCGGTGAATGCGGCATCGCAGCTCATAACCGTGAAAGACGGCGTGCCCTTGCCGCCGATCGCCGCCTTTCGCCTCCTGGCCGCGCAACTCAAGCGCCGCGGCTGCCGCAACCCGATTCTCCTCAAAGATTGCCTGAGCTTTAGCGCCACGCCCTTGGTGCCGAAGATCGCCCTGCTCCGCGCCTCGATCGTTCTCGGCTCCCTGCTGGCCGACGGCATTGGGGACGCCATATTGATTCGTGGCGAGGCTGACGCCGATCTATCGTTGCGCCTGGCCTACAACATCCTGCAAGCTGCCGG
>JAAYVL010000114.1 GCA_012517205.1 Verrucomicrobiota bacterium | reverse complement strand
GCGCTTCTCAAACGCCCAGGGCACCCGCTCGTTCGGCGGGGCGGACCGGGCGGCGGCCATCAGTTTTCGTTCCAGTTCGTCCAGGTTCATAAAGGCTGCAAGGATTCAGACGCCCGCCGGCGGGGCGCGGTTACAAATACTTTTCTTTGGCAACGCGGGCAAGCTGGCGGCGCATCGCGGCGCGGGCCCGGAAGGCGCGGATTTTAACCACCGGCACCGTCCACCCGGTCAGTTGCGCGACTTCCTTCACCGACCGCTGCTCGAGTTCCAGCAGCGTGATGACCAGCCGGGCGGCGGGCGAAAGCCCCGCCAGCAGGCGCGCGACGAGCTGGCGCGCGGCCTCGGCGTCTTCCGGGGCGGAATCGGGCTGGCGGGCGAACTGCTCCAGCCAGTCCGCCTCCGGCTCGGTCAGATCGGCAAAGAGCGTTTCGCGGTGGCGTTGGTGGCGGCGCAGCGAGTCGTAGCACACGCGCACCGCCAGCCGCATCAGCCAGTGCTCGAAGGGCGCCTGGCCGCGGAAGCTGGGCAGATTGGCAAACGCTTTGAGCCAGATGTTCTGCACCAGGTCTTCGACCTCGCTCTCGCCGCGCGCGTAGCGGCGGGCCATGCCAAAGAGCCGCGCGGAGTATTTCCGGACCAATGGCTCGAAGCTGGCGGCGTCGCCCTTGCGCACGGCCGCGATCAACTCCGCGTCAGTCCGTTCCATAGGCGGCAGTATGCCCTCCCTGGGGCGCCCAAGTCAAAAGCTGGCTTTCCGGCGGCGGGCGCGGCCCCCGGGCGGGCGTTTTAGCGGCTGGCAAAATGGCCGGGACAAACCCGGCTTCGGGCTTGCCCCTGCGGGTTTGGGCCGTTAGAAGTGCCCTTGCGATATGATGAGTCCTTCCGGCAGCTTGCGCTCCACGGCCCACCGGGCCGGACTGTTGGCCGCGTTGCTGTTTTCCTGCGGGGCGGCTCCCATTGTCGCGGCTGACGCTGCGTGGCTTGCGCCTTCCACGCTGGCGGCCACGCCGGACGGGCGCACGCTCTTCGTGGGATGCGTCGCCGGCCGGCGCGTGTTATGGCTCGATCCGGCCGCGCGGCGCGTGACCGGTTCAACGCGGATGCCGGCGCCCGTGACCGGCCTGGCTGTCGCGGCCGATGGCCAAACCCTGTTCGTCACCTGCGCCGCGCCGGAAAGCCAGGTCTGCATCGTGGACATCCCCCGGGGCCGGATTACGGCTCGCTTGCCCGCCGGCCACAGCGCGTGCGCCCCGGTGCTTTCACCGGATGGGCGGACGCTGTTTGTCTGCAACCGCTTCAACCACAACGTGAGCGTATTCGACCTGGCGGCGAAGAAAGAGATTCGCCGCGTGGCCGTCCGGCGGGAGCCGGTGGCGGCCATCCTTACCCCGGACGGCCGGCGCTTGCTGGTGGCCAATCACCTGCACGCCGGGCGCGCGGATGTCGAGCACGCCGGCGCGGTGATCAGCGTCATAGACCCCGCGCGCGGCCAGGTCGTAGATGAGCTTTGGCTGCCCAGCGGCAGCGGCCTGCTCAACGACCTGAGCCTTTCGCCCGATGGCCGTTACGCGGTTGCGACACATATTCTGGCGCGGTTCCACCTGCCGACCTTGCAACTGGAGCGCGGCTGGATGAACACCAACGCCAAGACCCTCATTGACCTTGAACGCCTGGAGGTGGTGAATACGGTGCTGCTTGATGCGGAGGACCGGGGCGCGGCCAATCCCTGGGGCGCGGCGTGGAGCGCCGACGGCCGGAAGCTGGTCGTGGCGCTGGCCGGCACGCATGAGCTTAGCGTGACGGACTTCCCGGCCCTGCGGGAAAAACTGGCCCGGCTCACGCCCGTCTTCCAACCAACCGTTAGCGGCGCCTACCCGACCATTGGCTCGCAGGCGCCCTCCGACGTGCCCAACGATTTGTCCCTGCTTGCCGGTTTGCGCGAGCGGCGGCCCTTGCCGGACGGCGACCTGGGCCCGCGCGGGGTGCGGGTGATTGGCCAGACCGCCTACACGGCGAATTATTTCTCCGATACCCTCAGCGTATTCGAACTGGACGGCCCGCAGCCGAAGACTGCCACGATCGCGCTCGGCCCCCGGCCGGCGCTGGCCGCCGCGCAGCAGGGGGAGCTTTATTTCAACGATGCGGGCCTTTGCTTTCAGGGCTGGCAAAGCTGCGCCAGTTGCCATTCGGATGATGCGCGGACGGACGGCTTGAACTGGGACCTGCTCAACGACGGCCTCGGCAACGCCAAAAACACCAAAAGCCTGCTGGGCGCCTTCGCGACGCCCCCGGCCATGAGCCTCGGCGTGCGGGAAAGCGCCGCCGCGGCCGTCCGCGCCGGCTTCACGCATATCCTGTTCGCCACCCCGCCGCCGGCTGTCAGCGCGGCGGTGGATGCCTACATCCAATCGCTCCGGCCCATTCCCAGCCCGCATGGACGCCCGGGCAAACTCTCGGCCGCCGCCCGGCGTGGGCGGCGGGTCTTTCGCCGCGCGGACACCGCCTGCGCGCATTGCCATTCCGGGCCATGGTTCACCAATCTGAAGAGCTACAACGTCGGCACGCATGGGCCTTGCGATAAAGCCGACGACACCTTCGACACCCCGTCGCTCATCGAGCTTTGGCGCACCGCGCCGTATCTCCACGACGGCTCGGCCCGGACGCTGCGCGACGTATTGACCACCGCCAACCCGGCCGACCGGCATGGCAAGACCTCGCACCTGAGCGCGGATCAGCTTAACGACCTGTGCGAGTATTTATTGTCGCTCTGAATCCCGGGATTCGTTGGCCGGCCGATGGCAGGGACTGGGAGGCGGGCGCCTCGCGCCGCCGTGCTTGCGCCCGGCCGAACATTTGCCTTTTGGCCGGCCAGGGCCCGGCGGTACACTCCGGGCGATGATCGTCGAACTCATCAACACGGGCAGCGAACTGATGCTCGGACGGGTGCTCAACACCCATCAGCAATGGCTTTGCCGCCGCCTGACGGATCAAGGATACACCGTTAGCCGCCAGGTCGCGGTGCCGGATACCGGCCCCGACATCCGCCAGGCGGTTGGCGAAGCGCTGGCGCGCGCCGACCTCGTGATCACCACCGGCGGGCTGGGGCCGACTTCGGATGACCTGACGCGGGACTTGATCGCGCAGTTGCTGGGCAAAGCGCTGCACGAGGACGCGGCCGTCCTGGCGCACATCCGGCACTTTTTCGAGTGTCGGCGGCGGGAAATGCCCGCGCGGAACCGGGTACAGGCGCTGGTTCCCGCGGGCGCAATCGTCCTGCCCAACCCGCACGGCACCGCGCCGGGGCTGGCGATGGAGGTTCGGCCCAATCCTTTTCGCGCCGGGAAGCGGGCGAGCTGGCTGGTGATGCTGCCGGGCCCGCCGGTTGAATTGCACCCGATGTTTGCCGAATCGGTGCTGCCCTTGCTGCGGCGCGTGCTGCCGCCGTCCGGCGAGTTTGTCTGCCGCATCCTCCGGACGACCGGCATTGGCGAGTCGGCGGTCCAGGAGCAGCTTGACGCCCCGCTGCGGCGCCTGGTCGAGGCTGGCCTGGACCTGGGGTATTGCGCTCGTCCCGGCCGGGTGGATGTGCGCCTTGCCGCACGCGGAAGCGAGGCGGAACCCCGCGTGGCGTCGGCGGAAACCATCGTGCGAGAGCGGCTCGGCTCCCGGATCTATGGCGTCGAAGGCGAAGACCTGGAAACGGTCGTCGTCCGGCTGCTCGCGGAGTGCAAGGCGACCCTCGCGCTCGCCGAATCCTGCACCGGGGGCTGCCTTGCGCATCGGGTGACGAACGTGCCCGGGGCTTCCGCTGTCTTTCTGGCGGGTCTGGTCACTTACAGCAACGCCGCCAAACAGAAATTCCTCGAAGTGCGCGCCGACACGTTGGCCCGCCACGGCGCGGTCAGCGAGCCGGTGGCGCGGGAAATGGCCGACGGCGTCCGCCGCCACGCGCGCGCCGATTATGCCTTGTCGGTCACGGGCATCGCCGGACCGGGCGGCGGCACGCCGGAAAAGCCTGTCGGCACGGTATTCATCGGGCTGGCCACCCCCACCGGCGTTGCGGTCGAGCGCCGCTTCAATCCCGGCGAACGCGAGACCTTCAAGCAAGTCACCGCCGAACAGGCGCTGGACTGGTTGCGGCGAACGCTCCTTGCGGCTGCCGTGGAACCGGCCCGCCGTCCGCCGGATTGCGCCCCGGACGTTTAACCTGGGCATTTTATACCGGCATGGCAGGCGCGCGGGCATCCTGTCCGCTTGCAAGTCCCTCGGAGCACAAACGCTTTAGAAGGGAGTAAAAACTCAAAAGCCTCATAAGCGGTGGCAGGCCAGCCCCCCTCGCCTGACCGCCGGGCAAAACCGGCCGGCGAGGCGGCAACAGCCCTGCTCCGGACAGCAGATTTTGGTGAATATTTGCCGAACTTTCGGCTTGTAATCTGGCTGAAAAATGTCATGATATAGCTATGCTTCGCCGTATATTTCGTAGTGCACTTTTCGTGAGTTGCGTGGTTGTTGGCTTGACTGCTTTCGCCGGCCTGGAAGACCGGCTGGTGGATGAGTCATTCCTTTCTCCGCTGCCGCCTTCGCCGGATTGGTCAAGCATAGATGTCCCGCCCAAGGGCGCGGAGGCAACCGCCCCCAGCAAGGGTTTTGGCCCCATTGCGCCGGCGGCGACGCAACCGGCCGGCGCGCTGAGCGGCAAGCTGGTTTTCATGAATGGCGGACATGGGTGGACGTATAAGTCCGGTTGGGTTTTGCTGCGCCCGGTGCTGCTCGATATGAATGAGGACTATGGGAACGTGGACCAGTTGAACATGTTTGCCACTTACTGTTTCAACGCGGGCGCGGTGGTGATTCCCTGCCGGCCGCTGGGATACCAGACCAATGAAGTGGTGTTGGACAACGATGATGCGGCGGTGAAGTTTGACGGCACCTGGTTCAACAGCACTGCCACCAGTTATTTCTATGGCACGGTTGGCGACGTGCCTTATCGCTATGCGAACCTGGATAACACGGAGACCGCAACGGCAACCTATACGCCGACCATTCCGGTGACGGGTTATTATCCGGTGTATTGCTGGGCGTCGCACGGGGCCAACCGGGGCGACCAGTTGTATCGGATCCGGCATACGGGCGGCGAATCGCAAGTGCGCATCCCGCATTACCGGGTGGGCAACGGCTGGGTTTACCTGGGCGAATACTACTTCAATGCCGGGTCCAATGCGGCGGTGGGTGCGGTCATTGTCAGCAACTTGCGGAACACGGCGAACGGCAGCGTGGTTATCGCCGACGCGATTCGTTTTGGGAACGGGATGGGCGACATTGATCGCGGGGGCGGGACTTCGGGCTACCCGCGGGAGGAGGAAAGCTGCCGCTACTGGGTGCAGGCGGGCCTGGGCGTGGGCATGCCAACGGAGATTTACGATTCCGGCGCCAACGATGAAAGCGATAGCTGGTCCACCCCGCCCCGGATATCGGCGGAAATGAACCGGGAGGCTTCCGGAAGCGTGCATGACCGCATCCATATCAGTTTTCACTCGAATGCGGGGGGCGGGCGTGGAACGGTGGCCCTCATTACCGGCAGTCCCACGACCAACCAGGCTGCGCTGGCACAGATCTGCGGGAAGGAGGTTAACGATGACCTGGTGGCGCTGGGATCGCCGCCGCTGGAATACCCGTGGTATAATCGGACCACCGTGACTTACACCGGCGGCTACTCGGAAATTGACGGCCGCCTGTTCAACTACGAGATGCCGGCCACCATCATCGAGGTGGCGTTTCACGATAGTGCGACGGATTCCGCGCTGCTGCGGGATCCGAAAGCGCGGGCCGCGGTCGGCAAGGCGGCGATGCATGCCGTGGTGAAATATATGAATACGTATGGCTCCGGGCCGCTGGCGTTCCTGCCGGAACCGCCGGTCAACCCGCGCGCGCTGGGGTGGGCCAATGGCAACATCACCTTGCAATGGGGCATCCCGCCCAGCGTGGGCGGCAGCCAGTCGCCCACCAACTACGTCATCTATAGCTCCACCAATGGCTATGGCTTCGGCAATCCCATCTCGGTCGGCAATGTCACCAGCTATACGGTGTCAGGGCTGGCCCCCGGCCAGGCTTATTACTTCCGCATCGCCGCCGCGAATGCCGGCGGTGAATCGCTGCCCTCGGAAGTCGTGGGGTGCCGCACGCCCGCGACGGCGGGAGCCCCGCGGGTGCTGGTGGTGAACGCGTTCGACCGGTTTGATCGCACCACCAACCCGCGCATGAATGTCGGGGCCAGGAACTATCGGCCTCCGGGCAACAGCGGATCCATCGAACGGGTCTGGCCGCGGCGAATCAACGCCTTTGATTACGTCGTGCCGCACGGCCAGGCGATCAGCGCCTACGGCATGGCGTTTGATTCCTGTCAAAACGAAGCCATCTCCGCCAGCCAGGTGCTTCTCTCGGATTATCCCATCGTCGTCTGGGCTTGTGGCAATGAGACCGAGAACAGCGAAACCTTCAGCAGTGTCGAGCAGTCCCGGGTTGCCACGTTCCTGGCGGGCAACGGCAGCTTGTTCGTCTCCGGGGCGGACGTGGCGTTCGATCTTGACCGCCCCTCCGGGCCGACGGCGGCGGACCGCGCGTTTCTCCGCCAACAGCTTCACGCCACGTTCAGCAGCGACAACTCGGCCAGCTATACCGCCAACGCCGCCCCCGGCGGCATCTTTGCGGGCCGTGCCAGCGTCACCGTGGATGATGGGACCAAAGGCATCTACTGGGTGCAGACACCGGACGTGATCACTCCGTATGGCACCGGGGCGGCCGTGGCCATGAATTATGCGGCGGGGGGCGCGGCGGCGGTTCAGTATGATGGCTCAGCGGGCGGCGGCCGCACGGTATTGTTCGGGTTCCCATTCGAGACGATCACCTCCGCCACGCGGCGCAATCAATACATGGCGGACGTGTTGAATTTCCTCAGTGCGCCGCCGGCGACGAATATGGCGCCGATTATCCTTACCCCGCCGGCGGGGCAGCTTGTCGTACAAGGCGCGGACGCAGTTTTGTCCGTCGCGGCGGCCGGCACGGCTCCCTTGGCTTACCAGTGGCGCTTTAACGGTGCCGACCTGGCGGGCGCCACCCAAAGCAGCCTCGCCCGCAACTCCGCGCAACCCGCCCATTCGGGCTATTACCAAGTGGTGGTGTCCAATGCGTTTGGCACGGTGACCAGTCCGGCGGCTTTGCTCGAAATCATGCTCCCGCCGCTGCAAACGCTTTTCCTCGACGACTTCGACTCCAACACCGCTGCTAACTGGGTGGTGAACCGTTCCTCCCCGGATTGCCGCGTCACGTTCAATTACAACTACGCGCCCTATGGCATCCCGTCGGCGCCGAACTCCGCCAACGGTTCGACCCGGGGGGTGAAATTCGAGGCCAACGTTTCGTTGGGCGTCGCCGCCGCAATCAACATCTCGCCTGTCGGCCAGAGTTTCAGCGGCGATTACCAACTGCGCTTTGATCTCTGGATGAACCAGAACGGTCCGTTCCCCGCCGGGGGCAACGGCTCGACCCAGCACGGCACGGCGGGCATTGGTACCGCCGGCAACCGGGTGCAATGGACCGGCGCCGGTTCGACGGCTGATGGCTACTGGTTCGCCGCCGACGGCGAGGGTCAGGCCTCCGATACCTCGACGACCGCCATTAACGACTTCGGCGCGTTCACCGGCACGACCCACCATAGCGCGGCCTCGGGCGTTTATGCCGCCGGCACGGCGAGCAATGCGCGCGGCAACGGAAACAGCTACTATGCCGCCACCTTCCCGGGCGGCCAGACCGCGCCCGCCGTGCAGGCGCAGAGCGGAGCGCTGGCTGTGGGCACCATTGGTTTTGCCTGGCGCGATGTAATCATCAGCAAGACCGGCACGACGGTGGACTGGTCTATTGATGGCTTGAAGATCGCGACGATCCCCGGGGCCAGCTTCACCTCCAGCAATATCTTCATCGGGCTGTGGGATTTCTTTGATTCGCTTTCCGACAGTACGAATCTGAGCTTTGCCATGTTCGATAATGTGCGCGTGGAACGCTTCGTGACCAACATCCCGCCGTATCTCACAGCGCAGCCGCAGGGCCTGACCGTGGTGCAGGGCGGCCAGGCCACGTTTGGCGTTGACGCCGGGGGCACCGCCCCGCTCGCGTATCAATGGCGCCAGAACGGGACCAACATCGCCGGCGCCACCGCCAGCAGCTATACGCGCATGAACCTCGCGCCGAGCGATGCGGGCAATTATTCCGTGCTCGTCACCAATGCGGTGGGCACTGTTACCAGCTTGAACGCGGTGCTGACGGTAACCCCGCTCACGCCGCCGCTGCTGACGCAACCGAACTGGCTGGCCGATGGCCGCTTCCAGCTCTTTTTAACGGGTGACCCGGGCGCTTATGCGCTTTATACCTCGACCAACCTGTTCGATTGGAGCTTTGCCCGCTTCGTGACGAACACGGGCGCCACGGTGGAAATCGTGGACGACGCGGCGACGAATTATCCGCAGCGCTTCTATCGTATCGCGCCGGCGCCCTAAACAAACCGCGCGGCGGAAAGGGCCGAACATGACCGCCTGCCAGATATTAAAAGCCGAACACGACCGCATCGCAGCGGTGGTGAACGCCCTCGAGGTCATCGCCGCGGGCGTGGACAACGGACAACTCCCCGCGCCCGGGACAATCGCCGGTGCGGTGGAATTCCTCCGGGGGTATGCGGACCAACTGCACCACGGCAAGGAGGAAGCCCTGTTCTTCCCCCGGCTCGTCGAGCGCGGCGTGCCGTCTCAGGGCTGTCCGATTGGCGGACTTACCCACGAACACGAGAAAGGCCGTGCCTTGGTCAGCGCGCTGGCGGAGTGGTCGCCCGCTCCCGGACAAGACCCACGCGACGCGCTGCCCGCGCTCCGCGAAATCCTACGCGGCCTGGTGGCACTCTATCGCGACCATCTCTGGAAGGAAGATGAAATGGTTTTCCCTATGGCCGACCGCTTTCTGACTCCCGCCGACCAGGCAGAGTTAAGCCGGCAATTTGCCGATCTAGATCAGTCCTTCGGCCCCGAGGCTGTCCGACGGCTGGAACAACTCGCGGAGGAACTAACCCTCACGGCCGGTTGACGCAAACCAATCCGGTTGAGGAGAGGATTCGGCCTCCCGGGCCTCGCGCCGTCGAAGGACAACGGCTAGGTTGTCCGCTAGGGTCAGCGCCGCCAGGGCGTTCTCCGTCAATCCGTAAAGCGCCTTCATCGGGCGCAGCAGCGGATGTTGTTTGGCGGCGGTGGTGCGCTGCAAAAGTTGGGCGCGCTCGCGAGGGGAGACGTCGCGCCCGCCGCCGCGCCAGTCCTGCCACACGATGATCGGATTGAAGTGAGTGGTGTGGAAGGTGATGACTGAGAAGCACGGCGCCACGAGTTTCATCAGTGTCGCCTTCGTGAAATAGTTCAAATGCTGCGGGTAGAGGTAGCGGTAGCGCGCGCCCAGCAGGCGGGCCGCGAGCGATTTCATATTGGGCACCAGCACGAAGCAAAGGCCA
This sequence comes from Verrucomicrobiota bacterium, assembly GCA_012517205.1. Taxonomy (GTDB): domain Bacteria; phylum Verrucomicrobiota; class Verrucomicrobiia; order Limisphaerales; family UBA8199; genus UBA8199. The sequence goes on along the minus strand of JAAYVL010000114.1, from coordinate 23,933 downwards.
TCCGGCTTGAGCAATGACGCGGCTTGCGCGAGGAACCGCGCCGGTTCGAGCAGGTGCTCCAGCACCGCCCAGAAGGTCACGGCATCAAACAATCGGCCACCAAAGTCCAGTTCCAGGAAGCTGCCGCGGCGGACCGCCACGCCGCGCTGCTCTGCGTAGTCCAGGGCCGGACCGCTTACGTCCGTTCCGAGGCCCTGGTAATCGCCCGGAAAGCGCCGCCCCAACTGGAACAGGAATGCGCCCGACGAGCAGCCGACGTCCAGCACCGCCCCGCCCCGACAATGCCGGCGGAACAGCCGCAGTTCGCGTTCATAACGCACCGGCGCGTAGTCGCTCTCCAGCTTGGCCGGCGAGAGATAGTAATCCGCGCCCGCCCGGTCGTAGTATTGGCCCGAGGCCAACGCCGTCGGCACGGGATTGGCATAGATCATCGCGCATCGGCGGCAGCGCACCAGACGGAGCGCATTTTTTTGCAGCCAGACCGTGGCATCATCCTGCCCACACACAGGGCAGGCGCGGGCGGCGGAGGCGGCGGTCATGGGGAGATTTGATTTGAGTTCCACACCCCGCAGTTATAGAAAGAGGCCGGGCTGCACGCAAAGCAATCCTGTTCCGGCTACCCATGAATCTACCGGCCCGCATCCGCGCCTGGTGGCGCGGGCATGAAAAGCCGCTGCACTTGCGCCATGGCGAGCGGGGCGAGCGCGCGGCGAAAAAACAACTGCGCCGCCAGGGCCTGAAGTTCCTCACCGCCAACTTCCGATCGCCGCGGGGCGAAATTGACCTGATCTTCCGCGACCGGGATTGCTTGGTCTTCATTGAGGTCAAGACCCGTTCTTCCGAGGAATGGGCGCGGCCGGCGGCGGCCGTGAACCGGGAACGGCGGGGACGGCTCACGCGCGCTGCGCTGGATTACCTGCGGCGGTTGAGGAATCCGCCGGTGAAGCTGCGCTTCGACATCGTGGAAGTGCTGCTGCGGGATGGCAAAGTGCGGGAAGTGCGGCACCTGCCAAACGCCTTCGCGATGGAGCGGCCGCACCGCTACGGATGACAAAACCAGAAAGCCGGGAGACTCACCGCTGCTCGCCAGCCATGAGATCCCCCGCCTTGAGCGCCAGCGGGAACGGCTCCAGCGGCATGGGCCGGTCGTGGTCCAGAAACTTGACGCACACATCAAAGAGGGCGGCGGTGGTCGTCACGCGGCGGGCCTGGTGCAGAAACTGGCCGGTCGGCTCCACGCCTACGCCAAGGTAATTGAGATACTTTTTCATCTTCTGCACCTGCGCAGACTCGCGCGTCGCAGGGGAGCAAACCGCCTGGTAAAGGGCGCGGACGTAGGCCAGCACGTCAGTCCCGCGGGGGATAAAGACCGTTTCGCCGCGCTGATGCTCACGGATTTGCCGGAACAGCCAGGGGTTGCGGATGACGCCGCGCCCGATCATCAGCCCGCGCGCGCCGGTAAGCTGCAATACCGTGGCGGCCTTCGGCGAGGAATACACGTTGCCATTGGCCAGCACGGGGCAAGGCAGCCCGGCCACCGCGCGCGCGATGAAATCGTAATGCACCTCCGTCCGATACATCTCCTTGACGGTTCGCGCATGCACGGTGACCAGATCGAGCGCATGCCGGGCGAAAATGGGCAACAGATCATCGAAGACCTCCGCCGCGTCGAAGCCAATGCGGGTCTTGACGGTGAACGGGACGCGCACCGCCTCGCGCAGCGCGCCGAGGATGGCATCCACGCGCTTCGGGTCGCGGAGCAGAGCGCCGCCGGCGCCCTTGCGGCACACCACCGGCGCCGGGCAGCCCAGGTTCAAATCCACCGCCGGGACCGGGTATTGCTGCAACTCGCGCGCGGTGCGCACGAGCGCCGGGATGTCACTGCCAATTATTTGTGGAATGACCGGCCTGCCCGTGGGGTTCTCGGTAATGGATTTGAGGATGTGCTTATTCAGCCGCGAAGTGGCATAGACTCGGAAATACTCGGTGAAATAGACATCCGCCCCGCCGTAGCCGGCGATAAGCCGCAGAAACGGCAGGTCCGTGATATCCTGCATCGGCGCGAGCGCGAGCAGGGGCGCCGGGCCTTGAAGGAGACGTTGGAACGACCGGGTTGTGTTCATCGGGGCGCGGAGACCGCCAGCAACAGGATGCGGCGGCTCTCGGAGAGAAAGGGTCGGGCGGCGTCAAATCATGTGGCAGAACATGGCATCGCGGAGCTTGGGCTCGAACCAGGTGCTCTTCGGCGGCATGATGCCTCCGGCGTCGGCTATCGTCATCAGGTCCTCGATGCTGGTCGGGAACAGCGAAAAGGCGCAGGCGTACTCACCACGGTTAACCAGTTTCTCCAGTTCTGCGGTGCCACGAATGCCGCCGACGAAATTAATGCGCTCACTGGTGCGTGGGTCGTGGATGTCGAAAATCGGCGCTAACACCTGCTTCTGCAGGAGCGTGACGTCGAGCCGCTCGATCGGGTCGGCGACAGCCGTGTACGGCGGCAGGAAGTGTAGTCCGTGCCACTCGCCCTCAAGGTAAAACCCCAGCGTATGCTTGCGCGCCGGGGTGGCAACTCCGGGGTGCTGGAAAGTGAACACGGAAGCGAGCTTTTCCCGCAACTGCGCGGGAGAAAGGCCGTTCAAATCCTTTAACACGCGGTTGTAGGGTAGAATCTGCATCTGGTTGTGCGGGAAGAGGACACTGAGGAAGCGGGCGCTCCCGCCCGCACCGTTGCGCGCCTGGCAGACCCGCGCGGCGGCAGCGCAGCGATGGTGGCCGTCGGCGATGTAAAGGCCGGGCATCCGGGCAAACTCAGCCTCAATGAACTGAATCGCCGCCGCCTCGGCGATGACCCAGGCGGTATGCCGCACGCCGTCGGGGGCCATGAAGTCCACATCAGGAGCCGCAGTGGTTTGCCGGGCGACAAGCGCGTCCAGACCGGGCGTCGCGCGATAGACCAGGAACACCGGACCCGTCTGGGATTCGAGCGCCTCGATGTGGCGCAGACGGTCGTCTTCCTTGTCGGGCCGGGTCAACTCATGCTTCTTAATGCGGCCTTCGCGATAATCTGCGCAACTTGCCGCGGCGACCAGTCCCGCCTGGCTATGGGCACCCATAACCTGGCGGTAAAGGTAAAAACACGGCTGGGTATCCTGCCGAAGCGCGCCCTGGGCGATCAAGCGCCGGAAATTTTTCCGGCCCTGGACATACACTTCCGGCGCGCAAGGATCGGTGGCAGGCGGTAAATCTATCTCCGGCTTGCTGATGTGCAGGAAACTCAGCGGATTGCCCGCGGCGATCTGGCGCGCCTCTTCCGAGGACATCACATCGTACGGCAGCTCGCAGATTCGCGGCGCCAGTTCCGGTTTCGGTCGTAAGGCGGCGAAGGGTTTAATGACAGCCATGCGTGGGAGAGAGTGTGCCCCCAAGCGCCTGGCAACGCACGTCGAAAATCTGCCCCGGAATCATCCTGTTATTGACGGGTCTGATGCGGAAGAGAATACTGCCAACGCTCCAGGGACCGACGAAGCGTTTCCCCGGACACGGAAACCAGAAAGCTGTATTTGAAGGAAAAGACTATGCGTAGATCAGGATTGAGTGTCGCAATCGGTTTGGCTGTGATGGCCTTGGCCATGGCGGGCGCTTTGCCGGGAACCACCCGGGCGGAAGTGCGCCTGCCGCATGTTTTCTCCAGCCACATGGTGCTGCAACAGGACCAGCCGGTGTTGATCTGGGGCTGGGCGCAGCCCGGTGAAACCGTCCGGGTCGCACTCGCAAACCTCCACCAGCAGGTTACAGCCAACGACCGCGGCGAATGGAAGGCGAAACTCCCGGCGCTGAAAGCCGGCGGCCCCCACGTTCTCCTCGTAAGCGGTTCCAGCTCGGTTCGCTGCGAGGATGTGATGATCGGCGAAGTGTGGCTATGCTCGGGGCAGTCGAATATGGAAATGGGCGTGGGGGTCTCCAAGGATGCTAAAGCGGAGATCGCCGCTGCTCATCATCCGGGCATCCGGCTGTTGAAAGTGGGCAAAAGCTGGAAGCCGGAGCCGCAGAACGATATCGAGGGAGCTTGGAAAGTATGCAGCCCGCAGACAATCGCCGAAGGCGGCTGGGGTGGATTCTCCGCCTGCGCCTATTATTTTGGGCGCGAGTTGCACCAAAAGCTCGGGGTAACCATCGGTTTAATTGACTCCAGTTGGGGCGGAACACGCATCGAATCGTGGACCCCGCCGGAGGGCTTTGCCGCGGTGCCGGCATTGCAGACGCAATACGAACAAGTTCAACTGGGCGATCCGCGCACCCAACTCCATCAGCAGCGGCTGGAGCAATTTCTGCAAGTCGTTGGGCGCTGGATGGCGTCCGCCCGGCAGGCACTGACCGATCGCCAGCTTGTCCCGGCCATGCCAGTCTACCCCGAGGAGCTGCTACCTCCGCGTGATTTGCAGCATCCGACCGCGTTATACAACGGCCAAATCCACCCGCTGCACCCATACCCATTGCGTGGGGCAATCTGGTACCAGGGTGAATCCAACGCCACCGAAGGCAAGTTGTATACGGAGCGGATGAAGGCGCTCATCCGCGGCTGGCGGCAGGTTTGGGGGCAGGGCGATTTCCCATTCTACTTTGTGCAAATCGCGCCGTTCACTTACAGCTTTGACCCGGAAACCCTCGGGGAGTTCTGGGAGGCGCAGACAGCGGCGCAGGCGGTGCCCTTCACCGGCATGGCCGTGATTAACGACATCAGCGACCTCAAGGACATTCATCCCACCAACAAGCAAGAGGTGGGGCGGCGGTTGGCGCTGTGGGCCTTGGCCCGGACCTACGGACAGGAAGCCGTGGCTTACTCCGGACCGACGTTTAAGTCCTTGGCCCTGGAAGGCGACGCCCTGCGCGTGACCTTCGACCATGTCGGTGGCGGGTTGGTCAGTCGCGATGGTCAGCCGCTGAACTGGTTCGAGGTGATTGATGCGGACCAAGGTGGCTTCGTTAAAGCCGATGCCCGCATAGACGGTGCTTCCGTGGTGTTGCGCGCCCCGGAGGTGAAACACCCCGTCGCCATGCGTTTTGCCTGGCACATGCTGGCTGAGCCGAACCTGATGAACGCCGCCGGCCTGCCCGCAGGCGCCTTCCGCGCCGGGCAAGCCCCCAAACGCGACTGGCTGGAGTTGAAGGTGCCCGAGGCCAAAGATTACCAGTTGGTGTATGACCTAGACCTGAACAAGCTGGGCCGGGACTTCGTCTATGAAGTGGATAACAGCAGCAAGATTCAGCGGCCCTTCGACCGGGTGGCTTACTTCCTGGAGTTGCAACCCGCCGACCGCCCCACCCAATACCTGTATGTCTCGATGGATGCCTTCACCGACGCGCCGGGCAAGCTTGGTGTTCCGCGAGGCCGAACGGGCGCGCATTTCCAGCAAAACATTGCCAACCTGAACGTCTATTCCAACGTAAAGGGCATCGTGACCGGCACGGGTCTGGCCGGTGGCAACCTTGAGTTCTGGCCCAACAACTACGGCCCGGCCAACGCCGCCAACGTGCCGCACGCCTCCGCGCAAACCTGGGACTTCGGCGACGCCCCGTCAGCCGAAGTCGCGGGCTACGGCTCCATGCAGGTGCATAACCACGAAGCGCGCCAGACGCTCTTCGCCCTGAACCATTGGAACGAAGGCAGCCGCGCCGACCTCGGGATCGGCAACCAGCCCCAAGGCAACCCCGACTGGACCTTCGCCGCCAACGCAGGCACCTACAAAACCAAGCGGCTGCGCGTGCTGGTGCGCTGCAAATAGCCGACTATGAAACGCCAAGTATTGGTCATCCTGTCCAACCGCCTGAACCGGCTCCAAAAGCCGCGCTTCATCGAAATCACCTGCGACGAGCAAGGCAACATCCTGCGGCAAAGCACCCTGCGCCGCCCGCCACGCGAGGCTCGCTTTGACGAAGTCTGGGAGAACGACGACGGCAAAACCGACTTCGCCTCCTGCCACAGCTTCAAACGCCAATACGGCCACGCCCTGCAAAAACCCAAAAACCGCGCCCGCTAGCCCACCTCGCAAAGCTGGCACAGAATCAGTCCGTTTGCCAAAACCCCAAGTAGGCACCCTCGACAGGAGTATATCCTTCGGATGCTTGCATAACAGCAATAGAAGTTTATTATACAACAAGCTTATGAATAATACGTCTAAAAACCTTCGCACACTGGCGCTGCATGCCGGCCAGACCCCGGACCCGGTCACCGGCGCACGCGCGGTGCCGCTCTATCAGACCACCTCGTTTGTCTTTAAAGACTCGGACCACGCGGCCAACCTGTTTGCGCTCAAGGAGTTCGGCAATATTTACACGCGCATCATGAATCCCACCACGGATGTGTTCGAGCAGCGCGTTGCCGCCCTTGAAGGCGGCACGGGCGCGTTGGCGGTGGCTTCGGGGCAGACGGCCACGACGCTGACGCTGCTGAACCTCTCGCAGTTGGGCGACGAGATTGTGTCGGGCAGCAACCTGTATGGCGGCACCTACCAACTCTTTCACTACACACTGCCCAAGCTGGGCCGCACGGTTAAATTCGTGGACTCGCAGAAACCGGAGACGTTCCGGCAGGCGATCACCGAGAAAACCCGGGCGCTTTACGTCGAAACCATCGGTAATCCGCGGCTGGACGTGCCGGACTTCGCGGCGCTGGCCCAAATTGCCCATGACGCCGGTCTGCCGCTGGTGGTGGACAATACCGTCGGCGTGGGCCTGGTGCGGCCCCTGGATCATGGCGCCGACATCCTGGTGGCTTCGGCGACGAAGTATATCGGCGGGCACGGCACCTCGATTGGAGGAGTGATTGTGGATTCGGGCAAGTTCCAGTGGAATAACGGGAAGTTCCCGGAGTTCACCGAACCGGACCCGAGCTATCACGGCCTGAAAATCTGGGAGGCCTTCTCCAACGTGCCGGGCATGGGCAATGTGGCCTTCATCCTCAAGGCGCGGGTGCAACTGCTGCGAGACCTCGGGACCTGCCTGAGTCCCTTCAACGCCTTCCTGTTCCTGCAAGGCCTGGAGACGCTGCCGCTGCGCCAGCAGCAGCACTCGGCCAATGCGCTCGCCCTGGCGCGCTGGCTCCAGCAGCATCCCCTGGTAAGCTGGGTCATTTACCCAGGCCTGCCGGACAACCCCAACCACCCCATCGCCGCCCGTTACCTGAAACACGGTTTCGGCGGCATCCTGGGCTTTGGCATCAAGGGCGGCTTGGCCGCCGGCCGGAAGTTCATTAACGCCGTCAAGCTGCTCTCGCATCTGGCCAACATCGGCGACGCCAAAAGCCTGGTAATTCACCCGGCTTCCACTACGCATCAGCAGTTAACCCCGGCGGAACAAGCGGCGGCGGGCGTCACGCCCGACTACGTCCGCGTCTCGGTGGGTCTCGAGGACCTCGAGGACATCCAGGCCGATATTGACCAGGCACTCAGTGCCTCGCAGCAATAAACGGGAACTCCCACGCCCCGGTACCGCGGCATGGTGGCGCGCCTCCCCTGTTAGATCGGCAGGACAGGCGCTCATGTCTGCCCTGATTCGCGGTATTTGCAAGAGTGAGGGTAAGCCTGGAAAGCGTCTATGGAAGAGCGCTTCAAACGGATGGCTGCCGTTGTGCGGGGAGTTCCAAAACCGAGAGGGTCACAGCGTAATCGCCGTTTGAAGCATCGGAGCCTACGATAGCTCGGTTCCCCTCTTGAGTATGTTGCCCAAAACTGTGAGGTGCCGGCGGCGTGGCTCGACAAGCCGCGCCGCCTTTGGTAAGATGGCATCATGGCGGGAATAGCAACGCCGGAAATTCAGCCTGGCCTGGTCCAAACGACCGAGGATCGGCCAAAGTCCAGCCTGGACCCGGGCTACCTGGTCATTTGCTGGAATGACCCGGTCAATTATGTGGACTACGTCACGCATGTCTTTCAGAAGGTCTTCGGCTGGGCGCGCGCCAAGGCGGAGTTTCACATGCGGCAGGTGCATGAGCAGGGCAAGAGCGTGCTGGCACGCGAGAGTCTGGAGAAGGCGGAGCATTACGTGCATCAACTCCAAAAATACTCGCTGCACGCGACGATGGAGCGGGACGAATGAAGCTGGTCCCAACCCCCGGCGCACGGCTGCTGTTTCACCTCGATCGGCAGGAGGCATTCCTGCTGCCGCAAATCCTGCAGTTGTATCCGCGCATTCCGCCCGCGCACCAGGCACTCAGCCGAACTGGCCGGATTCCTCACCCGGAGGCGAATCAGCAATTGCTGAACGAAGCCCTCGCCGAACAGCGGGCAGAAAACCGGCAACAGGTACTGGCGCTGCTGGCGGATCGGCAGCGGTTTGCGCCAACAAAGACAGGAGGCCGCCTCTCACTGGCGCCCGCTGAAGTTGAATGGCTCCTGCAAGTGCTGAACGACATCCGAATCGGAAGCTGGATTCAACTCAACGAGCCGGAAGCGATGCCGCCCAAACTCGACGACGTTTCCGTCCGCGATCTCCTGTTCATGGAGATCGCTGGCTTCTTTGAGTTGCAATTGCTCGCGGCGCTGCATAAGGAAGAATGAAATCGGTGCCGATGCCGGCGGCGAGCGGGCCTGCCCCGCCCTTGCCGCGCGGCTGGCCACCGGCCAAAGAAACACACTCACGATGCGCTTCACCCTGCTCGATCACCAGTTGCACTTTCCCAACCCGCGCGGCGCGGACGCGGAAGGGCTGGTGGCGGTCGGCGGAGATTTGTCCGTGCCGCGCCTGCTGCTGGCTTACCGCAGCGGCATCTTCCCCTGGTCCGTGGATCCGATTACGTGGTGGTCGCCCGACCCACGCGCCATATTGACGTGGGAAAGCTTTCACGTGCCCCGCAGCCTGGGCCGAATCTTGCGCCAGGGGACATATCAGATTACGCGGGACCAGGCATTTACGCGCGTCATGAAAGCATGCGCGACTCCAGCGCCCGGGCGGCGCAGCACGTGGATCACCCCCGAATTCATCACGGCTTACGCGCAGTTGCACGCGCAGGGTCACGCCCACAGCCTGGAATGCTGGCAGGGCCGCCGGCTCGTGGGCGGGATCTATGGGGTGACGATCGGGGGCTTGTTCGCGGGCGAATCCATGTTTCACCGGGTGAGCAACGCCTCGAAAGTGGCGCTCGCTCATCTCGTCGAACACTTGCGACAGCGCGGATTCGAGCTGTTTGACCTCCAGATGCTCACGCCCGTCACCGCCCGACTGGGCGGCATCACCATCCCGCGCGCGGAGTATTTACAGCGCCTGGCGCGAGCGGTCTCCCAACCGGTTCGCTTCTAACCTTGGGCATGGCCCCCCTCTTTTTTTGGGTAAAAATAGCAGTTGCGGCGGGGCGTGAAGTTGTTATGTTAGCCATTCCTCGCGGAAATGGCCGGGTGTAACGTGTCCTGCCGGACGGGGGGAATAAACGGCCTTAAATGCCTGTGCCGCTGGGCGCAGGGGGCCATAACGACATATAAATCAATCCCGTGTTCCGCGGGATGGCTGGCCCGCAAGGCCGGCTTTTAACCAAAGGAAACGAATGATCGCGATCGGAGTTAAAGAACTGTTGGACGCCGGGGTGCATTTTGGACACCAGACCAAACGGTGGAACCCCAAGATGAAGCCTTTCATCTTTGATGCCCGCAACGGAATCCACATCATTGATCTGGGCAAGACCATCAATCAACTGGAAGCCGCGTGTAATTTTCTGGGCGCCACGGTGCGCAAAGGCGGCAAAGTGCTGTTTGTGGGGACGAAAAAACAGGCTCAACAAGCCATTAAACAAACCGCCAAGGAAACCGGGCAGTTCTACGTAACCGAACGCTGGCTGGGCGGCACGCTGACCAACTTCGCGACGATCAAGCGCTCGATTGGGCGCCTTAAGGAAATCGAGAAGATGGAGGCCGACGGCTCGATTAATAATTTCGTCAAACAGGAGCAATCGGTCATCCGGCGCGAGGCAGCGCGGCTGAAGAAGTTCTTCGAGGGAATCCAGACGATGGACAAGTTGCCGGGCGCGCTGTTCGTGGTGGACATCAAGCGCGAACATAACGCTGTGGCGGAGGCGCGGCGGCTCAAGATTCCCGTGGTGGCAATCGTGGATACAAACTGCGATCCCGACCTGACGGATCTCCCCATCGCGGGCAACGACGACGCCATCCGGGCGGTGCGGCTCATCCTGGCGCAGGTGGGCCAAACCGTGATGCAGGCGCAAGCCGAGTACGAAACCAAACACGCGCGCCGCAAAGCAGACGAGGAAGCTGCGGCCACCATGCCCGAAGCCCAACCGGAACCTGCGCCGGCGGTCCCCGTGGAAGCAGCCCCTTCCGTCTCGGCAACTAATACAGCCGCCCCGGCGGCGGCCTGACCATTTTGGGAAGCGCGGCGCCACCGCAACGCGGCGCCCGCGCCTCCCCACAATTCATCCAAACAACGAACAACGTTCAATCTCTAAGGAAAGACTGTTAATATGGCTGAGATCACAGCGGCCCTGGTGGGCAAACTGCGCGGGATGACTGGCGCGGGAATGATGGAATGCAAAAAGGCGTTAACGGAAGCCAAAGGCGACTTGGACACCGCGGTGGATCTGCTGCGGAAAGCGGGCACGGTGACTGCCGGCAAGATCGCCGCACGCGAAGCCCGCGAAGGCGTTATCGCCCGATATGTCGCGCCCGACGGACGCGTCGGCGTGCTGGTGGAAGTCAACTGCCAGACTGATTTCGTGGCGCGCAACGAGGAGTTTCGCTCCTTTGCCGATGAAGTGGCGCGACGGCTGGCGGCGGACCCCCAGGCGAGCCTGGAAGCTGAACGCGAAGGGCTGGTGGCAAAGATTCGCGAAAACATCAAACTCGCGCGTCATGCGCGAATGGAGGTCGCCGGCAATGGCATGATCGCCGCCTACATTCACACCGGCGCCAAGGTCGGCGTGCTGGCAGAGGTGGGCGCAGGCCGGGAAGAAACGCTGGCCAAAGACGACTTCAAACAGTTGGTCAAGGACATTACGCTGCAGATTGCCGCCGGCAATCCGCTCACCGTATCGCGCGAACAAGTCCCGGCGGACGTGCTGGCCAAAGAAAGGGAAATCGCCGCCGAACAGTTCAAAAACAAGCCGCCGCAGGCGGTCGCCAAGATCGTCGAAGGCAAGCTGGAGAAGTTCTACCAAGGCTATTGCCTGGTGGACCAGGGCTTCGTAAAGCAGAACTCGGAAATCTCCGTGAAGGAGCACGTTGCCTCCGTCGCCAAACAGTTGGGGGACGAAGTGACTATTCGCCGCTTTGTGCGGTTTCAGATCGGCGAGGCGGCTGCCTGAGCCAATCGAACTGCCCCGGTGTCAAAGGCGTCCCCCTGGGACGCCTTTTTTGCAGCCCTCGGAAAAACCAGCGCCCGTCCCACTGGACCGGCCCGCGGGTTGGTTTTTCAGCGGCGTTGATCATAACCACGGCCCTTGCCTCTGCCCCAGCGCGTCTCTCCATCCACTCCGAGCCAACCTGCGGGCGAAGATGCGCGATTCCGCCCACCCGGATGCCGGGCGGACAGGCGGGAAAAACCGCAAAACCGGCGCTCAAAGCCGTGAGGCAAATTGGTAACTGCCGGACCCAACCGTCAGCACCACCCGGTTGCCTTCCATCCGCAGGAACCTCACCCCGGAGGATTGCTCCAGCGATTGGCCGTTTTCCGTGACGCTCGCCGCCGCGCGCGCCGGCACATAAACCGTCGCGGTGGTGTTTGCCGGGAGAGCCAGTTCCAGGCGGAAACGCTCGCCCTCGACTTTCCACGCGCTGGCAATGCGCCCGTGGATGGAATCATAGTGCGCGCGCACCCAGTCAATCGGCGCCTGGTCCGGGTTGCTGCCCGGCGACGGCGGCGTGGGCCGGATGATAATGCGCCGGTAACCCGGCCCGTCGCTCTGGATGCCGGCCAGTTGCGAGAACATCCATTCGCAGACCGCGCCGAACGAATAGTGCGCAAACGAATTCATCTCCGCATTCTGCGCACCGCCAAAGCCTTTGTCCCTGGTATAGCTGTTCCAGCGCTCCCAGATGGTCGTCGCGCCCTGCTCGACCTCGTAGCCCCAGGATGGATATTTGCGGCTTTGCAGCAGGCGCGCCGCCAGGTCCGACTGACCGGTCGCCGACAGCGCGGGCAACAACGGCCGGGTACCCAAAAAACCCGTGCTCATCCGGCCCTCGTTAGCCTCGATCTTCTTCGCCAACCGCGCCCCGGCCGCCGCGCGCAGGGACTCTGGCAGCAGGTCCATATAAAGCGCCAGCGCATAGGCCGTTTGCGTATCCACCGACAGCGCGCCGTCTGCCTGCACATACTTCCGGTTAAAGGCGGCCTTGATCTTCCCCAGCAGCGCGCTGTAATCCGCCGCCGCCGCGGTCTTGCCGATGGCCTGCGCCATCTCCGCCATCAACTTTGTCGAGTAAGCGAAGTAGGCGGTGTCAATATAGTCAATCGGCGTCTTCTCATTCACCGACAGCCAATCACCCCACTCGTTGCCGTGCGCCACCCCAAGAAACTCCCGGCTCGCGGCCTTGCGCCAGGCAATAAACCGCGTCATCGGTTCCCAGCACCGCTCGATGATTCGCGTGTCTCCATACGCCTGCCAGATCGTCCAGGGACAGATTACGCCCGCATCGCACCAGGCCGTGCCGAAATCCCATCCATGCTGAAACGGATACGGCGCATAGCCCGGAAACACCCCGCTCGGCCGCTGCGCTTCCATCAATTCCCGCAGCCACTTGCTGTAAAAGGCCGCCACGTCGGCGTTGTAAGCCGCCGCTGCGACATAAATCTGCGCGTCTCCCGTCCAGCCGAATCGCTCATCGCGCTGCGGGCAATCCGTCGGCAAATCGAGGAAATTGGCGCGTTGCGTCCAGACGATATTCTTAAACAGCCGGTTCACCACGGGATCGGAGCATTCGAACGCGCTGGCCAGCGGGGTATCCGATTGGAGCACAATGCCGGTGACCGCCTCGAGGCCCGGCTCGCCCGGGTAGCCCGTCAGTTCCACATATTGGAACCCGTGAAAAGTGAAGCGCGGCACATACGTCTCGCCTAGCGGGTCGCCGCGCAAGGTGTAGTAATCCGTCGCGCGGGCCTTGCGCAGGTTCTCGGTCATCAAACGGCCATCCGGGTGCAGCATCTCGCCGTAGCGCAGGCGAACCCGCGTGCCGGCCGGGCCTTTGACCTTGAGCCGCGCCACCCCGGCAAAGTTCTGCCCCAGGTTGAAAATATAAACGCCATTGGTGGGCGAAGTGATGCCCGTGGGGCGGATCTCCTCGACGGCCCGCACCGGCACCCCCGGGAACGCTTCCCGCTTCGGCGGCGGTTTGAAGGCCAGGTCCACCTCGCGCCCCTCAATCTTCGGGCCGCCGCCCCCCGTCGGGTTCCGATACTCATAGAACTTCGCCGGCGCGCTTCCGTTGGCTTCGGCGCGAATCGCCGCTTCCCAGCGCGAGTCATCAAACCCCGCCTCCGCCCAGCCGCGCATCTCCTGCCGGGCATCATAGCTCTCGCCCATCAGGAAATCGCCCTCCTGGATCGGCCCCGCCCCGGTCACTTTCCACGACGCGTCGGTCGCCACCACCTGCCGCGAGCCGTCGGCATACTCGATCTCGAGCTGCGCCTGCAGCGCCGGGGTCTTCCCGTAAGTATAACGCCCAATGGCCTCGGTCCCGATGCCCGTCAGCAGGCCAAACCCGATATAACCCGAATACCACCCATCCGCCACCCAGGCCCCCAGCGCATTGGCTCCGCGCTTTACCAGCGCGGTCACGTCATACGTGTTGTAATAGGCCCGCTGATGATAATCGCACCAGCCCGGCGCAAACCACTCGTCGCCCACGCGCTGGCCGTTCAGGTGCAACTCATAGATGCCCAGCGCGGTCGCATAAAGGGTCGCCCGCCGCACCGGGCGCGCCGCGGCAAATTCCTTCCGATACTGCCGGGCCGGGGGCAGGAACAGCGGTTCTTTGAACTTATGCACCGGGCTGGTGTCGCGGAAGCTGATATACTGCGCCTGCCAATCCTTGTCTTTCAGCAGCCCCATAGACCACTGGGCCGGCTGGCTCCAGTCGGATGCCCGGCCATCCTTGTCCCACACTTTCACTTTCCAAAAACAAAGCTGCCGCGAGCCGAGCGGCTTGCCGCTGTAAACCACCCCCGTCGTCTCGCCGCCGGCCACCTTGCCGCTGTCCCATAAATCTCCCCGGCCTTTGCGCAGGCGGGTTTCATCGCTGGCGACCAGAACCTGGTAAGCCGTTTGGCGCTGGCCTCGCTCGCCCGATGCGACCACCCAACTGAGCCGCGGCCGCAACTCATCAATGCCCAGCGGGTTCGTGCGATACTCGCAACGAAGCTGCGCAGGCGTCAAACCCGGGCCGGCCGCCGCGGCTCCCGCCACCCACATGCCTAACCCGGCCGCGCCAAGACGCCGGCCCCAATCAACCCACCAACTCATTCTGTGCATTGTTCGCATAAGCAAAAACTCGATTCCAATCCGACTCTCCAGTGCGCACCGAAAGCTCCCGGCCCGTTGCGCGACGCTACGCACCCATATTATTTGCAGATTCGCCAATGTGCGCAAGCATTCCTCGCTCGCTCGCCAATCGCGCCCCAATCAACCCGGAAACCTGCCATTGCATTCGTTTCCGTCCAACCCGGCCAGCCAATCGTCCCGCCGGCCTCACCAGCCCAAGTGCTTCAAAACCAGGGCTTGCCAGCGCAACGCCATTTCTGGTTTGCCTAATCAAGGGCGCTCCCCACAGCATAGGGCATGAATAGCCATCATCGCGCCCTTCGCGTCGCCGGGGCCTGCCTCGCCTTGTTAATCCTCCTGACGGGTTCCTTTTCGAGTCGCGGAGCGGATCGGCCTCCGAACATCGTTTTCATTCTCGCCGACGACCTTGGCTATACGGACGTGGGTTGTTATGGCAGCAAGTATTACGAAACGCCCAACATTGATCGGATGGCGGCAAGCGGCATCCGGTTTACCAGCGGCTATTCCTGCGGCCCAAACTGCGCCCCCACCCGCGCCGCGCTCATGAGCGGCCAATACGGCCCCCGCACCGGCGTCTATACCGTCGGCAGCATCGATCGGTTCAACTGGCGCAGCCGCCCGCTGCGGCCGGTGGACAACGTCATCCGGCTGCCTCTCGATAAAATCACCCTCGCCCAGTCCCTGAAGCGGGCCGGCTACGCGACGGGTATGTTCGGCAAGTGGCACCTCGGCGACGGAGAGCGTTACCACCCCCGCCAGCGCGGTTTTGATGAGGCGATTGTCAGCGCCGGCGTGCATTTTGAGTTCACCACGCAGCCGCCGGTTGAATACCCCAAGGGCGCTTACCTGGCCGATTTCCTGACGGATCGGGCGGTGGATTTCATTCGCCGGCATAAGGAGCAGCCTTTCTTCCTTTACCTGCCGCATTACGCCGTTCACCAACCTCTCCAGGCCAAGGACTCCCTGGTCGCGAAGTTCCAGGCCAAACCGACCGTCGGGGGGCACAATAACCCAACTTACGCCGCGATGATCGCCAGCGTGGATGAGAGCGTCGGACGGGTGCTGGCGCTGCTGGATGAACTGCGGCTCGCGCCAAACACCCTGGTGATCTTCTCCAGCGATAATGGCGGCGTCGGCGGCTACGTCCGCGAAGGCATCAAACCGACCGGCGACGTGACCGACAACGCGCCGTTGCGCGGCGGCAAAGGCATGCTTTACGAGGGCGGCATCCGGGTGCCCTATATCTTCCGCTGGCCGGGGCGCATCCCGGCGGGCACCGTCTGCGACCAGCCCATTAACAGCGTGGACCTGTATCCCACCTTGCTGGCGGTGGCGGGCGCCTCGCCGCCGCCCGATTATCCGCTCGACGGCGTGAACTATTTGCCCGCGTTGACCAGCGGCGGCAAGACCGGGCTGCGCCGCGAGGCGATCTTCTGGCACTTCCCGGGATACCTGGGCGCGGGCGCGGGCGCGTGGCGGACCACGCCGGCCGGTGCAATCCGGTCCGGCGACTGGAAGCTGCAAGAATACTTCGAAGATGGCCGCCTGGAACTGTATAACCTGCGCACCGACCTGGGCCAGACCAACAACCTCGCGGCCAAACTGCCGGACACGGCCCGGGAACTGCAGGCCCGGCTGGCCGCCTGGCGCAAGTCCATCCACGCCCCAATGCCCACCCGAAATTCCGGCTCTCCGCCGCCCGCCCCAGGCAAAAAAGGGAAAAAGAGCCGGCCGCTAAAGAATGCCGGACCGGATAAGTAGCGAATACGGCGGGCCGCGCGCCGGCCAGGTTTGGGTTGCCACCAACGCCGCGCTCTGCTAACTCATGGCCTTGCCGAAGTCAGTCGGACGCTTATGCGCGGAAATATCTTGAATCTCTTGCTGACTGGAATGGCGGCAATCCTGGCCGCCCTGCCCGCCTCAAGCCCCGCCGCCCAACTCCCCAACCTGATCATCATTCTGGCTGACGATTTGGGCTACGGCGACCTCGGCTGCTACGGGCATCCCAGCATTCGCACGCCCAACCTCGATCGCATGGCCGCCGAGGGAATGCGGTTCACTGATTTCTACGTCGGCGCCTGCGTTTGCACGCCCAGCCGCGCGGCGCTGCTCACAGGCCGGCTGCCCATCCGCAGCGGCATGTCCGGCGACCTGCAGCACCGGGTGCAAAGCCGCAAATCGCCCGGCGGCTTGCCCCCGGAAGAAATCACCATCGCCCACGCGCTGAAGGAGAAAGGATATGCGACGTTCTGCGTCGGCAAATGGCATCTCGGCCACTACCGGCAAAACCTCCCGCTCTGCCACGGCTTCGACGCCTTTTATGGCCTGCGCTGGTCCAATGACATGGAACCGGCGCGCGGCATCCCCAAGGGCGCTTCCAGCAGCCTCAACCCCAACCCCGAATGGTGGAGTTGCACCTTGATGCGCAACAACCAGCCCCTCGAGCAGCCGACCGACCTGAGCACGCTCACCCGGCGCTATACCGAAAAGGCCGTGCGCTTCATTCAGCAGAACCGGGAAAAGCCCTTCTTCCTCTACTTCGCGCACACCTACCCCCATATCCCGCTCTTTGCCTCCAAGGCATTTCAAAAGACCAGTCCGCGCGGCTTGTATGGGGATGTGGTCGAGGAACTGGACTGGAGCGTCGGCCGGGTGCTCGAAACATTGCGCCAGCAGAAGTTGGACCAGCAAACGTTCGTCTTTTTTACGAGCGACAACGGGCCGTGGCTGATCAAAGAACTCGTCGGCGGCTGCGCCGGCCACCTGCAAGGGGGCAAAGGCAGCACCTGGGAAGGCGGCATGCGCGAGCCGGCCATAGCCTGGTGGCCCGGCCGGATCAAGGCCGGCACCGTCAATCGCGAGCTGGCTTGCTCGATGGACCTCTTCAACACCTGCCTGGCCCTGGCCGGAGTGCCCCTTCCCGCCGACCGCATCATTGACGGCGTGGATATGACCCCGATGCTGTTGGGCCAAGGCCCCAGCCAGCGCAACCACGTCATCTATTACAACGGCGACGAAGTCTATGCCCTCCGCAAGGGGGCCTACAAAGCGCACTTCACCACCTATTCCGGCTATGGCGAGGATACCCCGGAGCGCCATGACCCGCCGCTGCTGTTTCATCTGCCCAACGACCCGGGGGAACGCTTTAACGTGGCCGCCGATCACCCCGAAATCATCGCCGATCTGCGGCAGGAACTCGAAAAGCACCGGGCCGGCCTGGTGCCCGGAAAACGGCAGTATTGAACCGCGCGGGCTCCCACCCGGCCCGGCGCGGGCGCGGTTTTATAATTGTGAGCTTGAATCGGCGCAAGACCGGTGGTAATTGATGCTAGCGCAGGCATGATACGTGATATTTTGCAATCGGACGTCGCGTTTGCCCGTCGGCTGCTGAACGAAAATCCGGCCGAAGCCGAAATCGTTCAAGCGCTGATCCGCCGCGGCCTGGACCCGGACAAGGCGGCCCAATTGGTCAGTGATCTGCGCGACGGCAGACCGGTTTCCTATGACGCCAACGCGTCACTGGAGTTTACGCCGCGGCGGCGGTCACGATCACGCAGCAATGCAGCCGGGACGGCAAATGGCCCCTCCGGGAGTTCCACGGAATCAGCGCCCCGGCGGAAACCGTCAGCCCCGCCGGCCGCGCGCCCCGGGCGTCGCCGGTTTCCCTGGAAGCTGTTTATCGCCCTGTTGGCCCTGGCCCTGCTGGCGACCGGCATTGCCTTCCTGGTCCGCCAACAGAAGGATCCCTTTTCCCCGCCGCGCTCCGAAACGGCCGCCGCAACTCCCCGGGACAACTCGCCGCGCCCCGGCCCGCCGGGAGAAGTCGGCGGCGCGGCGCCGGCCAATACCGCGGCGCCCGTGCTGCTGGAGTTGCAGCCGGACGGCCTGTACCTCGGCGGCGAGCGGGTCTCGCGGGAAAATCTTTTGCCCGCTGTCGCCCGGCAGTTGGGCGCCCCCAGCCGCACCAACCGGGTGGCGCAAACCGGGGCAATTATTTACGTGTTCGACCGCCACGGGCTGCTGCTCTATGCCCAGCCGGACGGCGGGCCGACCAGCATCGTGCTGGATTGCGAAGGCACCGGCGGCAACGCCGGCGCCACCACGCCGTTTGCCGGCCGGCTCAAGGTGGAAAACACCGAAATCAGCCCGGACACGGATTCGCTCTCGCTCGCGGCCATTCAAAAGCTCCCGCTGACCCGCCGGGGCCGCACGAGCAACATCCTGACCGGGCATTACGGCAAGTTCGAGCTGATCTTCGGCTATGTGCGTTCCAATCAGCGCCTCAGCCTGGTTGAGATTAACCTGAAGTAGCCCGCGCCAAACCCCGCAAACCGCGCGCCGGGCTGGGCGCGCCCCCGCCGCGGCGAGCCGCGGGCGGCGTCAATAGCTCGCCCGGTCGAGCCGCACCTTGCCGCGGAAAATCCAGTAGATAAACGCGGTATAGGCCAGCACCAACGGCATCCCGATCGCCGCGATCGTGAGCATGATCCCCAGCGTCCGGGGCGAGGAAGCGGCGTTGTAAATGGTCAGATTGTGGGCCGGGTCCGGATGGCTCCACAACAGGTTGGGAAACATCCCCAGCGCGAACAGCCCCATCAGGGCCATGATCCCAATGCTCGAAGATAAAAACGCCCGCCCGTCCCGCCCCCGCTGGACTTCGCGCCGGATGTTGGCAATGGCCAGCAGGTTCACCAGCACCAGGCCGAACAGCCAGGGATTCGCCCGCGCCCGCGCCGCCAGGTGGGGGACGCAGAACAGCGTGGCCAGCGTGGCCGCCACGCTGCAAACGGCCAAAAGGATAAAGCACCGTTTGCTCCAGCGGCGCAGTTTGTCGTGGAGCGCCCCCTCGGTCTTCATCAGGGCGTAAAGCGCGCCGTGCGTCATGAAGACCGCCACCGCGGTCACGCCCAGCAGGAGCGCGTAGGGATGCAGCAGGCCCCAAAAAGTGCCGGCAAATTCGCCCCGGGCGTCAATCGGAATGCCCCAGGCAATATTGCCAATCGCCACTCCCAACAGCAGGCAGGCGGCCAGGCTCCCCGCGCTGAACCCGAAATCCCACATCTGCCGCCACCAGCGCATCGGCTGCTTGCTGCGGAACTCAATGGCCACCGCGCGGAAAATCAGCGCCAGCAACAGCAGCACCAGCGCCAGGTAGAACCCGGAAAAAACCGTCGCATACACGTTCGGAAACGCCGCGAACAGCGCCCCGCCGCCGGTCACCAGCCACACTTCGTTGCCGTCCCACACCGGCCCGATGGTGTTGATCATCACCCGCCGCTCCTCATCCGTCCGGGTGAATAAATGCAGCGCTCCCACCCCCAAATCGAACCCGTCAAGCACCGCGTAGCCCGTAAAAAGCACGCCGACCAGGGCGAACCAAACAACGTTAAGATCCAGTCCCGCGCCGCTCATACTTCGCGCCTGTCGGTGAAACTCATGAAATCAGTGTCGCTCATGCCCTTCTTTCAGTTCGCGCGCGGCGGCCGCGCCAGTTTTCCGGCCGGCGTCAAATCCGCCGCGTCCGGCCCGTGCTGAATCTTGGAGTGAAGCAGATAAACAAAGACCGCGAACAGCAGCAGGTAAACCGCGCTGAACAGGAGAATGGATGTCAGCACGGTGTTGGCCCTGACCACTGCCGACAGCCCGTCGGACGTCCGCAACAGTCCATAGACCAGCCACGGCTGCCGCCCGACTTCGGCGGCAAACCACCCGGTTTGATTGGCCAGCAGCGGGCCCAGCACCGACAGCGTCAGCAGCCAGAGCAACCAGCGCTGCCCGGGCAGGGACCCGCGCCAGAAATACCAGCACCCCAGCCCCGCCAGCGCGATCATCCCCACCCCCACGCCCACCATGATATGGTAGAACTGAAAGGACAGGTTCACCGGCGGACGGTCTTCCGGCTTGAACTCGCGCAAGCCCTGCACCGGATGGTGGATATCCCCGTAGCTCAGGATACTCAGCAGGCCCGGGATCGCCACCCCGCCCCGCACCACCTCCGCCCGCTCGTCCACCCAGCCGAACAGCGTCAACGGCGCGCGGGGCATGGTGTCATAAAGCCCCTCGAACGCCGCCAGCTTGGCCGGCTGGTTCCGGGCCACCCCCGCCGCGCTGCTATGACCGGTGGCCAGTTGCAGCAGCGAAGCCGCCAGCCCCGTCAGCAGCCCGATCCGCAGCGAGGCCCGGGCAAACTCCGTGTGGCGTTTCTTAAGCAGATACCACGCGCTCACGCTGACCACCAGAAACGCCCCCGCCTGCCACGCCCCGCACAAGACATGCGACAGCCGATCCACCGCCGAAGGATTGAAGACCATCTGCCAGAAATCCGTAATCTCCGCCCGCGCCCGCAGCCCTTCCCCGACAATATGAAACCCGGCCGGGGTCTGCATCCACGAGTTGGCCACCACGATCCAGACCGCGCTGAAATGCGCCCCCAGGCACACCATGCAGGTGGAAAAGAAATGCAGCCGCGGGCTCACCCGGTCCCAGCCAAACAACAGCACCGCCAGGAACCCCGATTCCAGGAAGAACGCGAAAATGCCCTCCGCCGCCAGCGGGCTGCCAAACACATCCCCCACAAACCGCGAGTAGGTCGCCCAGTTCGTGCCAAACTCGAACTCCAGCACCAGCCCCGTCGCCACGCCGATGGCGAACGTCAGCGCAAAGACCCGGGTCCAAAACCGCGCCATCTGGTGATACAGCGGATTGCGGGTCTTGAGCCAGACCGCCTCGATAATCACCAGCAGCAGCCCCAGCCCGATGCTCAGCGGGGGAAACAGGTAATGGAACGACGTCGTCAGCGCAAACTGGATTCGCGAAAGCAGCAACACGTCCATAACTGCGCCTAGAAATAACCCTTCGCCTCCCCCCGCGTCAAGCCCGGCCGCAACCCCCGCCCCGCCGTGCCCGCCGGCGCTCCCCCGTCAGTCCGCCGCCCCCGCCTGCCGGTTGAACTCGGTGATCAACTGGTCAAAATACGCCACTTCGTCCTCGAAACGGGCGCGCCAATACTCCGGGTCCCATTGCGCGTTGAGTTCCTGCACGGTTTTCCCCTGCTGCTCGACCCACATGTAGTATTTGAGATTGTGAATGGCCTTCCGCTCCGGGTACGTCAGCTCCTTGAAACCGTCCCGGCCCTGGTGCGCCAGCGGGCCGGCATAATCGGCCACGGCGTCTTTCTCCGTATAAGCCCCCCCGCTGCTCGCGCAGCTCCGCCAAGCGCGACGCGTAAAGATCGGTCGAATCCGTGAACACGGTGAGCAGCAGGTCCGCCTCGCCCAACTCGAAGTACTTGGCCGTTTTGATGGCGGCCAGCAGGTTGGCGATGCTGGAGATGCCCAGCCAGCCCAGCTGTTCCACCTCGCCCTCGCCCACGCCCCGCGCCACCAGGTGCTCCCGCCCGGCCGGCTCGTTGAACAGGCGCAGAATCCGCAGGCAATCCTCGTCATCAATGGCCGCCACGGCGTCGGTGTCGCGGACGTTGTGGACCCACGGAACATGCTTGTCGCCAATGCCCTCGATGCGATGCTCGCCAAAGCCGTTCAGCAGCAACGTGGGGCATTGCCAGGCTTCGCTGGCCACGGTCTTGAGCGCGGGAAAGCGCCGCTTCAGATAGTCGCCCGCGGCTATGGATTGGCCGTCTCGCGCACGGTTTCGCCGTGGGCCAACTGCGGTTTCTCCTCGTCCAATTCGGCCAGCCCCAGGCCCAGCGCGTTCACCGCCGAGGCAAAACTGAAGCGCGTGCGGGTGGACTTGTCCCGGAAAATCGAGACGGCCAGCCCGGAGTCAAACACCCGGAACGGCTGGCGCGCCCGGTGCAGCTCCGCCAGGCATTCGGCCACCAGCAACAACGCGCGGATCTCGGCGTCGGTCTTTTCCCAGGTCAGGAGAAAGTCCCGGCCGCACAGGTCCGTTTACAGCTCCTGGAGCTCGGCGATCAGCGGCTGGCAAGTCTTCATCATTCGGTCGTCCGCTCGCGGCGCGGCGGGGGCGCTCCGGACCGGACGGCAAGCCGGCCGGGAGCCTGACGAAGCCGCCCGGGAGTTGCAAGCGCGGAGTCTGCGCCCGCGGCGTTGGCGCGGCGGTTCGCCTCCCGGCGCGGCGCGTTCCGCCGGCCCTACCGGTAAACCTTTTTCCAGTCGGCGAGCCGGCCGGCGGCGTCAAAGGTCAGCCGCATAAACCGGCTGGGCGCCGTTTGCACGGTGGTGAACCCCCCATAATACGGCCCATAAAGGTGCGGGGTGGCCTGGACGTAAGTGCTGCCCCGGTTCAGGAGCCACTCCGCAACCCGGCGGCCATCATCCAGTTGGGCCTGCTTCTCGGGCGGCCCCATCTCCGCGACGGCCTGGTCGTAGGTATATTGCCCAATGCGCGCGGGCCAGTCCACGCGCTGCGTGGCGCACCCGGTCAGCCACACCGCCAGGCAGACACCCGCCGCCACCCGCAGGCCCCCGGCCGGAAGGAAAAATAAAGTCTTCATGCGGATATTCAAATCTACGCGCCACTAAACACAATCCCATGGCCGGCGTCAACGCATGTTCGCGCCGCGTCATGGCCGCCGATGGCGCGTTGCGGGCAGGTAAAACTCAACGCAAAGGTCAGGAACCGCCGCCCGCCGCCGGAGACGGCCAATGGGTTTTCCCGCCCCTCGGCTGGCGCCGGTTCCCGGGAACCTCGGGTGGCGTCCTGCTTAAACCTGCAAGCTCGCCCCGTTTTGCGGAGCTCCTTCCTCAGCGGAGCCTGAATTGATGGGCCAGTCCCAATTCCGTCCCCGATGGAAAGAAAGGCCAGCAGACCGCTCGACTCTTATGATCCGCGCCGGACAGAAAAAACCCGCCCGCCCAGACCCCGGGGCAGGAGACAACCACTCCTTTCTCACTAACCAGTGAGTTCAACAACCGCCCGCCCGAGCCGGGCTCAACCTGGGTTTTAACGTCGTTTTACATCGTTCGCGACTCGTTCATCCCCCCATTTCGGCTCAGGCCCGCGCCCAAACCCGCCCCACCCGCCCCAGCCAGCCCAACGCTCCCATTAGGCTGTGTACAACGGGTGTACAACGGAGGCTCAAAGGGGGCTCATGCTTGTTTTCCATGTGCTCCTGCCGGGCTTCCGATGTACTCCCCTTGTACATGGCTCGAAAGGACGGAGAAGAGACGGTCTTGCGGGCGGTGGTGGATGCCGGGGCGGCGGCGGGCTTCGATTTCTTAACCCTTGCCGTTTCAGCCGCTTGCTGAGATTTCAACATCGGCGGCGGCGGAACGATGGCGTTGTGAACCCGGCTTTGGCCTTTCCACCCGTTCCGGGTCTGAACCACGGCGATAAACACCTTCTGCCCCGGGGCGGGTCGCCCAAACCGGGCTGTATAGAGGTCCGTGATGTCGCTTTGCCCGTTCTGGCTCGGCCCCAACAGGCCCAGGTAATAGGCACGGCGGGGTTT
>JAAYVL010000181.1 GCA_012517205.1 Verrucomicrobiota bacterium | reverse complement strand
GCCTCCGGCCCGCTTAGGGCGGGCTGTTAGCAGGGGCGGGCCTATGGTCCCGCGGATTGTTCATTGAATACTCAAAGCGGGCCGGGAGGCCCGCGCTCCGGGCCCACGGCCCGCTTTGAGTGAGCTGTTAAGTATAGCGGATTTATAGTCTGTAATCGTCAGCGTGGTCTTCTCTGCGAAGGCAAAACTCCGCTGGTTGGGAGGCAGGCTCGGTATGGGCTTGTAGTCCCGCTGCTTGTTCATCGAACACCCAAAGCGGGCCGGGAGGCCCGCGCGCCGGGGGGATGTGGCGGAGGATTCTGGCAAAGGTGGATTGACGGGGCGGGGCGGGTGGGGCAGACTAGCCCGGTTGCCAGAGTAGCTCAGGGGTAGAGCAGAGGACTCATAAGCCTTTGGTCGGGGGTTCAAATCCCTCCTCTGGCACCAGCTTTTCAGGGAGCGATTTCCCGCACGCCGCCGCGTGAGCGGATGTTCCTTCCGTCCCCCCTTGCCGGCCGCGTGCCCTCACGCGGCGGTGGAGGGATGTTTGCCGGGGCGGGTGTTTTCGTTGCGGCGCGGAGCGGGTGGGTTAAGATGGGGCGGTGTTGACGAGTTTGGTTGTGGGGTCGTTTTTGGGGATTTCGTGCGGGGTGATGCCGGGGCCTTTGCTGGCACTGGTGCTGGCGCAGACGCTGCGGCACGGCGCGCGCGAGGGGTGCAAGGTGGCGTTGAGTCCGTTGCTGGCGGATGTGCCGGTGATTGGGGTGACGATGGCGCTGGCGGCCCGGTTGACGGAGTTTGACCGGTTGCTGGGGTGGGTTTCGGTGGCGGGCGGGGTTTTTCTTTTGTATCTGGCGGGGGAGAGCTGGGTTGCGGCGCGGCGCGGGGTGGTGTGCGCGGAGGCGTCGCCGCGGTCGTGGAGCAAGGGGCTGGGCACGAATCTGCTGAGTCCGCATCCGTGGCTGTTCTGGCTGACGGTGGGGATGGCGAGCCTGACGAAGGCGCTGGCGGGGGGGTGGCTGGCGGCGGGGGCGTTTTTGCTGGGGTTTTACGGGTGGCTGGTGGGGATCAAGGTGGCGGTGGCGTTGCTGGCGGCGCGGTCTCGTGATTGGATGACGGGGCGGGTGTACCGGGTGGGGTTGCGTTGCTTGGCGGTGTTGCTGGGTGGGTTTGCGTTGTTGTTACTGCGCGAGGGCGGGCGGTATTTGGGTTGGGTTTGAGGGCGGTTCAGGAACGGGTGGTGACGAGGACGATGCCCTGGCCGGGGCGGAGGGCGTAGTGGAAGGGTTCGGGGAGGTAATCGAGAGGGTATTCGGGGGAGACGTCGCGCAAGGGGGCGCCGGACTGGATGAAGCGGCGGAAGTGGTCGGTGTGGAAGTCCTGGTGGTGATGGGGGTCTTGGTTGAGGATGAGCAGGGCTTCCTGGGGGTGTTGCACCGAGGCTTTCCAGAGGAGGAGGATGTTGGGGTTGTCGGTGGGGAGGATGCTGGCGGGGCTTTCCTCGCGGAAGACGGGGTGTTGGAGTTTGAGGTGGTTGACGCGGGTGATGAAGTCGGAGAGGTCCACGTGGACGGGTTCCCAGTCGGCGGGTTGGGAGTTGACGACGTGGAGGGGTTTGCGGAAGCCGAATTCGAAGCCGATGGGCATCATGACGCCGGCGGCGAAGAGGGCGGCGAAGAGGTAGCGTTGTTTGAGGGCGTGGGGGTTGCCGTTGAGTTCGGCGGCGAGGCGGGGGGTGTCGTGGCTTTCGGGGAAGCTGATGGAGCGGGTGATTTCGCGGATGAGGTTGTATTGTTCGAGAAGCCAGCAGCCGTGGAAGTCCCACCATTTGGAGCTGTTGAAGACGTAGTCGAAGCCGGCGCGGGCGGTTTCGAGGGTTTGGGCGGGGGAGCAGCCGAGGGTTTCGGCGGCGAAGCAGGCGTGGGGGTGGCGTTGCCGGGTGTCGTGGATGAGGCGCTGCCAGAAGGGGCGGGGGATTTGGTAGGCGGCGTCGCAGCGGAAGCCGTCGAAGCCGAGGGCGAGCAGGGCGTCCACGACGCGGCGGCAGTAGCGGTAGAAGCCCTCGGGGTCGCGCGGGTGCTGGTGGTCGAACTGGGCCAGGTCGGTCCAGACGACAGTCTGGTCGTGGTGCTGGCAGGAGGGGTGGGCGGGGCGGCCGTCGGGCTGGCGGACGAACCACTGGGGGTGCTCGCGGATGAGGGGGGAGTCAATGGCGCAGTGGTTGATGACGAGGTCAATCATGAGGCGCAGGCCGCGTTCGCGGGCGCGGGCGGCCAGGCGCTGGATTTGGGTTTCCGGGGGAGCGGGGTCGGCGGGGTTGAGGAGCCGGGGGTTGAAGCGGAAGTAGTCGGCGATGGAGTAGAGGCTGCCGGAGGCGCCGGGGAGTTGGATGGGGTTGAGGAAGAGCCAGTTGAAGCCGAGGGCGCGGGCGCGGTCGAGGTGAGGCTCCCAGCGGTGGAGGGGGCCGGCCAGGAGGGGGAAGAGGTTGTAGAGGATCACGGGCGGGGTCAGGCGGCGGAGAGGACGACGTAGTTGCGTTTGCCTTTGCGCAGGAGGAGGTGGCGGTTGAAGAGGAGGTCGGCGGTGGTCACGGGGTGCAGGGGGTTGGTGGCGCGGCGGTTGTTGAGGTAGGCGCCGCCGGCTTCGATGTCTTTGCGCGCCTGGCCTTTGGAGGGGGCGAGGCCGCTGAGGACGAACAGTTCGACGAGGGGTTTGCCGGGGCCTTCGAGCTCGCGGCGGTTGAGGGGCCGGGAGGGGACTTCGCCGACGATTTCGTTGAAGACGGCGGCGGAGATGCCGGCGAGGTCGCCGCCGAAGAGGATTTGGCTGGCGCGGATGGCTTCGGCGGTGGCGTCGGGGCCGTGGATGAGTTCGGTGACGGAGCGGGCGAGGGCCTGGTGGGCGGCGCGGGCGCCGGGGTTGGCGGTGTGTTGTTGCTCCAGGGCGGCGATTTCGTCGCGGCTCAGGAAGGTGAAGTATTTGAGGTAGCGGATGACGTCGCGGTCGTCGGCGCGGATCCAGAACTGGTAGAAGCGATAGACGCTGGTGCGGGCGGGGTCGAGCCAGACGGCGCCGGCGACGGTTTTGCCGAACTTGGAGCCGTCGGCGTTGGTGATGAGGGGCAGGGTGAGGCCGAAGACGGTGCGGGCGAGTTTTTTGCGGGTGAAGTCAATGCCGGCGGTGATGTTGCCCCACTGGTCGCGGCCGCCGATTTGGAGTTCGCACTGGTAGTCGCGGCAGAGGACGTAGAAATCGAAGGCCTGGAGGAGCATGTAGCTGAACTCGGTGTAGCTGATGCCGGCGTCGCGGTCCTGCATGCGGGCGCGGACGCTTTCCTTGGCGACCATCTGGTTGACGGAGAAGTGCTTGCCGACGTCGCGGAGGAAGTCGAGGTAGCTGAGGGGGGCGGTCCAGGTGGCGTTGTCGAGGAGGCGGGCGGGGTTGGGGGGGGAGTCGAAGTCGAGCAGGCGCTGGAGCTGGCGTTTGACCTGGGCGATGTTGGCGGCGAGGGTTTCCCGGGTGAGCAACTGGCGTTCCTGGGATTTGCCGCTGGGGTCGCCGATGGAGCCGGTGGCGCCGCCGGCGAGCGGGAGGGGGTGGTGGCCGAAGCGCTGGAAGCGGCGCAGCGCCAGCAGGGGCACGAGGTGGCCGACGTGCAGGCTGTCGGCGGTGGGGTCAAAGCCGCAATAGACGGTAAGGGGGCCGGCCGCGAGCCGCCGGGCCAGGCCCGGGGCGTCGGTGCAATCCGCCAGCAGGCCGCGCCATTGGAGTTCGTCCAAAATGTTCATGGCGCGGAAAGTAGCCGAAGGGGGCCGGGTTTCCAATCGCCAATTCGAGGGGCCGCTCAGGCCAGGCGCGGGGCGGGGGAGGATTCGAGGAAGCCTTCGAGTTTGCTTTTGCGGACGGGGTGGCGGAGTTTGCGCAGGGCCTTGGCTTCGATCTGGCGGATGCGCTCGCGGGTGACTTCGTATTGCTGGCCGACTTCCTCCAGGGTGCGGGGGAAGCCGTCGTGGAGGCCGTAGCGGAGTTCGAGGATGCGCCGCTCGCGTTCGGAGAGGCTGCCGAGGACTTCGGAGAGCCGGCCGCGGAGGAGGTGGAAGCTGGTGACGTCGCCGGGGTTTTCGGCGGACTTGTCTTCAAGCAGGTCGCCGAAGCTGGCGTCGTCGGCCTCGCCGACGGGGGTCTGCATGGAGACGGGCTGCTGGGCCAGTTTGAGGACCACGCGCACGCGTTCGAGGGGCATTTCCATGCTGTCGGCGAGTTCTTCGGTGGTGGCTTCGCGGCCCAGCTCCTGGGTGAGTTGCTTTTGCGTGCGCCAGAGCTTGTTGATGACCTCGATCATGTGGACGGGGATGCGGATGGTGCGGGCCTGGTCGGCGATGCAGCGGGTGATGGCCTGGCGAATCCACCACGTGGCGTAGGTGGAGAACTTGTAGCCGCGGCGGTATTCGAATTTCTCCACGCCCTTCATGAGGCCGACGTTGCCTTCCTGAATGAGGTCGAGGAAGGACTGGCCGCGGTTGGTGTATTTCTTGGCGATGGAAATGACGAGGCGCAGGTTGGCTTCCACCATCTCCCGCTTGGCCTCCTGCGCGCGCGCGCGGGCGTCGTTCAACTGCGCGCGCGCCGTGAGGAAGTCCGCGTGGGGCATGCGCGCAAAGCGCTCCCACATGCGGATTTTGTCGTGCTCGGCCCGGAGGAAGGCGCGGCGGGCGGCGGGGTTCTGGCGGGCCGGGGGAGCGGCGAGGGCCTGGAGGCTGGCCTGCAGTTTGAGGTGCAGGTTTTCGACGACCAGGGCCATGTCGTCCACCACCTTGCGCTTGAAGCCGAAGCGGGGATAGAGCGCGTCGAGCTTCCGGTGGAAGCGCTGAAGCTGGTAATGCAGGCGCGCGCGGTCGGCTTTCCGGGTGGCCCGCTGCCACGCGGCGAACCGGGCGTCCGCCTGGAAATCCAGGGCGCGGACGCGCTTGACCAGGCGCCGGAGGGAGTGGAGGTAGCGCTTGCGGTGGAGGGGGGACTGGTCCGCGACCACGCGATCAAAGCGTTCCCGGGGCGGCGTGGCCAGCAGCTTTTCCGCCAGGGCGAGGTATTCCTTGGGGGCGAGCCCGAAGCTTTGCAGGATGCGCCGGGCTTCCGCTTCGGCGGCTTCGATGCGCTGGCAAATGGCGACTTCCTGCTCGCGCGTCAGCAGGGGCACCTTGCCCATCTGGCGCAGGTACAGCCGCACCGGGTCGTCCAGCAGGTCGTAGCGCTTTTCCTCGCCCTCCTCCTCCCCGTCGGGGCGCCGCCCGTGGTCCACTTCGGCGGCATCAATGATTTCGACGTCCAGGCCGCGCAGTTTGAGCAGAACCTGGTCCAGGTCCGCCGGGGTGACGAGTTCATCGGGCAGCGCGTCGTTCAGGTCGTCGTAGGTCAGGTAGCCCTGTTCCTTGGCGAGGCGCAGGAGTTCTTTGACCTTCTGGGCGAGGTCCAGGGCGGGCGGCGGGGACGCGGGAGCGGGAGCGGGAGCGGCGGGTGTTGCCGCGGCGGGGCGGCGGGAGCGGCGGCGCGGAGCGCGCGCGGGCGGAGCCGTCGGAGCGGGGGCGCGCCGGGAGGCGCGGGACGGGGCCTTTTTGCTTACGGGCCGGCGTTTCTTTTCAGGCTTCGACTTGCGCATAGTTATTCGTGGTCGGCGGCGGGGGCGGATCCGGAAAATGACCGGGTCGCCACCGGATGACCGTTCCCGCCTTTCACTGCACCAGGGTCAGGAAGGCGCCGCGCCTTAACATACACGATTCCCGCTTTTCGGAAACCGATAAATGCGCGGCGCGCCGGGGCGGGGCGCCAGCCGGCGGGACGGGGGCGGATCGGGGCGGCGGCGTTCAAAAGGGCGGCGTCTGGCCGGGGAGGGCAAGCGGGTAGCGGCCCGCGGCATCAGGGACGACCGGCGGGGTGGAGTCCAGGGTGTAGTGGTCCAGGCCCGGGGCCAGCTCGGTGGTGGAGGCGAACGCTTCGTCCCAGGTGACGCGCTTGCCGGACTCGCACGCCATGCGGCCCAGGATGGCGGTGAAGCAGGCTTTGGCGCAGCGCTCGGTTTCGTTGCAGGGCAGGTCGTTGCGAATGGCGCTGAAGAGGAGGTCATGCTCGGCCTGGTAGGGGTCGCAGGCGGGGCCGGTGTAGCTCCAGGCAAGGTTTTCCGCGGCGGGGCGCCAGTCCCGGTAGAGGCGGGGGCGGGGCTGGCCTTCGCCGAGGATGCCGCTGCCGCGGGTGCCGTGGAGGAGGTTGCCGAAGAAGTCCCAGCAGTTGGTCATGTGGCGGCCCTGGGCCAGCAGGCGCGTGCCGTCGGCGAAGGAGTATTCGGCGGTGTAGTGATCGAAGAGCTGGTCGGGTTCCTGGCGGACCTGGCGTCCGCCCATGCCCTGGACGGAGACGGGCCAGGCGTTCTTGGCCCAGCAGCAGACATCCAGGTTGTGGATGAGCCAGTCTTCGAGGAAGCTGCCGTTGAGCCACGTGAAGCAACTGTAATTGGCGATTTGGTGGGCCAGTTCCGTCAGGCCGGCGGCGCGGGGATTGAGGGCAACGGGGCCGTGCATGCGGTAGGCCCAGCACGTGACCAGGTCGCCGATCAAGCCGTCATGAATCTTTTGAATGGCCTCTTCGAGCGGCCGGTAGTGGCGGCTCATCAGGCCGCCGACGATCTTCAACCCCTTGGCCGTGGCTTCCGCGCCGGCGCGCAAGACGCGGTGGATGCCCGGCGCGTCCACGGCGAAGGATTTTTCCATGAACACATGCAGGCCCTTCTGCACGGCGTATTCCAGGTGGCGGGGGCGGAAGGCCGGGGGAGTGGCCAGCAGCACCACGTCGCCCTTGCCCAGCGTGTCCATGGCCTGGCGGAATCCCTCCAGGCCCGTGAACTGGCGTTCGGGCGGCACGTCCACCTGGGCGGCGTGCGAGGACTTGAGCCCGGCCAGGCAGGTCTGGACGCGGTGCGCGAAGACGTCCGCCACCGCCCACAGCCGGGTGGGGCCGCGGGTCGAAAGGGCCTGGGCGGCGGCGCCCGAGCCGCGTCCGCCGCACCCGACGAGGGCCAGCTTGAGCGTGTTGTTTTCCGCCGCGTAGCCTGGGCGGGCGAGGACGCCGGACAGCGCCGCGCCGGCCAGGGCCGTGCTGGAGGTTTGGAGAAAGGCGCGCCGCGAGGAGCGGGCGGGGCGATCGGGAGGATTTGCGTTCATCGGCAGGCAGGAGTTTTGGAAACGATAGCGTTCATCACGGTTGGGGGGATTATTCCCGTCCGGCGGGCGCCAGGCAAGCGGGTTTCCGCGCGCGCGCGCCGACGCGGGCCGTTTCGAGGATTGCGCCGGGGCGCGGATTCCGGCATAATCCGGGCAAACATTTATGATGAGCTATTGCAAGTTCAGTTTTCCGGTTGGCGGGCGGCGGGTTGGGCGCGCGGCCCTGGGGCTGGGAGTGATCCTGGGCATCCTGGCGCTGACGCCGGGGCTGCGGGCTTCCGAAAACGTGCCGCACCGGCCGTTTGCGCAGTGGGCCAACGTGCCGGAGCGGGGCCAGTTTGTGATCGGGCTGGTGTATGAGGAATCCGAGGCCTACCACATCTGGGCGGGGGGCCGGCAGCACGATATCACGACCCGCTCGCACGGCGAGAAATACGGCATTGATATCAACCAGGGCTACCTGACCGCGCAGTATGGCATTACCGAACGGTGGGCGGCCGATTTGAGCGTGGGCGCCACCACCGTCGGCTGGCGCAAGTTCGCGCCCGACGAACATGCCGATTCCACCACCGGGCTGATGGACTGGTCCTTTGGCGTCCGCTACCAGATCTTCAACGAGGCCGCGCCGCGGCAATCGCCCTGGGTGCCGACCCTGACGTTCCGCGCCGGGGCGGTGCTGCCGGGGTCGTATGACAAGAACTTCCCCTTCGCCCCCGGGCAGCGTTCGGCGGCGATCGAGCCGGAGCTGCTGCTGCGGAAGCACTTTGGCTGGCCGGGGCTGGGCGTCTATGGGGACGCGCTGTATCGCTGGAATCGCACGACCGGCAATGACCAATACCTCATCGCGGTGGGATTGTTTCAGCAAATCAAGGGATGGGAACTGGACGTGGGCTACCGGCGGCTGCACTCCGTGGCGGGCGACAATATCCGCTACGACCCCGCCCAGCCCGCCGCCCTGGATTATCCCCGGGACGTTCGGGAGATCAGCGACGCGCTCGAGGCGGGCTTCAGCTATACCACCGCGAAACGGCACTGGCGCTATGCCTTTCACCTGCGCTCGGTGCTGGACGGCAACAACTCGGACAGCAAGTTGTGGGTGGGCGGCTCGTTTGAAATCCCCCTCGGCCCCCGGCGCCGCTAAGCGCCCGCCCGCCCATCGCCCGATCCGCCCCGCCCGGTGCCATCGCCGCGCGTCCGGCGGTTGCGGGAACGCGGGTTCAGGTGCAGATTGTCCGCAGGACTACGCCTGTTTATGAGATTGGCCGATCGGCATGCATAAGATCATTGCCAAAGCATCGTTGAGCCCGCAGATCATCCGGCTGGACGTCGCCGCCGTGCGCATCGCGCGCATCCGGCAGCCGGGGCAGTTTGTGATTGTGCACCGCGGCGGCGACGCCGAGCGCATTCCCCTGACGATTGCCGACGCCGACGCCGAGGCGGGCACCATCACGCTGGTCATCCAGGTCGCGGGCCAGAGCACGTGCGAGCTGGCCGCGCTGAACCCGGGGGAGGCCATCGCCAACATCGCCGGGCCGCTCGGCCACCCCACGGAACTGATCGCCGCCGGCCGCGCGCTGTGCATCGGGGGCGGGGTGGGGGTCGCCGTGGTGCATCCGATTGCCCAGGGCCTGAAGCGCCGGGGCGTCACGGTCAGCAGCATTATCGGGGGGCGCACCCGGGAAGCCATCATCTTCGAGCCGGAACTGCGCCGGCTGGGCGAGGTGATCGTTTGCACCGACGACGGCAGCTACGGCCGGCGCGGATTCGTCACCGACGCCGCCCGGGACGCGCTGGCCGCCGGCGGCATTGACATCGTCTATGCGGTGGGCCCCGTGCCGATGATGCGCGCGGTGGCGAACCTGACCCGGCCGCTGGGGGTTCGCACCATCGTTTCGCTCAACCCTATCATGGTGGACGGCACCGGCATGTGCGGGGGCTGCCGCGTCAGCGTGGGCGGGCAGACGCGGTTTGCCTGCGTGGATGGCCCCGAGTTTGACGGGCACGCGGTGGACTTCGAGCAGTTGATGGACCGCCTGACTACCTACCGGGACTTTGAACAGCGAGCGCTCGCCGCCTGCCAGGAAGGGGACTGCAAACTTGGGCGACGCTGATTCCATAGGCCGCCGCTCCCGGGCTGCGGCGCGGGGAAACCGCCCCGCGCTTCCCGCGGCCGCGCCGGGCGCGGCACCGAGCGGACGCCGCCCCCGGAGCGGGCGGAGCCCCGTTGCCAGCTAAAGGAGGTCCCGTGTCCCCGAAACTTTCCACCCGGCAGCGCCTGCAGATTGAGCGCCAGCCCATGCCGGCGCAGGCGCCCGAAGTTCGCCGCGCCAATTTCGCGGAAGTCAACCTGGGCCTGCCGGAGCGGATCGCCCTCCTGGAAGCCGAGCGCTGCCTGTTGTGCAAAGACCCCAAGTGCGTCGCCGGCTGCCCCGTCGGGATCAACATTCCCCGCTTCATCCAGTTGCTGACCGAGGGCAAGCTGCCCGAAGCCGCCCATTGCCTGCTGAACGACAATCCGCTGCCCGCGGTCACGGGGCGCGTCTGCCCGCAGGAAACCCAATGCGAACTGGAGTGCATCCGCGGCTACAAGGGGCTGCCGGTGGCCATCGGCCACCTGGAACGCTTTCTTGGCGACTGGGCGCGCGGCCACGCCCAGCGCCCGGCCCTCGAGGCGGCCCCGCCCACCGGCAAGCAGGTCGGAATCGTCGGCGCCGGCCCCGGCGGGCTTACCGCCGCCGGGGAGCTCGCCCGGCTCGGCCACCAGGTCACCGTCTTCGAGGCGCTCCACAAGCCCGGGGGCGTGCTGGTCTATGGCATCCCCGAGTTTCGCCTTCCCAAGCAGATCGTTCGCGAGGAAGTCGCCCGGCTCGAGCGGGCGGGCGTGAAGATCCTTTGCAACACCGTGATTGGCCGGACTTACACGCTGGCGGAGCTGCGCGCGCGCTTCGACGCCGTCTTCATCGCCAACGGCGCCGGCCTGCCGGTGTTCATGAACATCCCCGGCGAGAACCTCAAGGGCGTGTATTCCGCCAACGAATATCTCACCCGCGCCAACCTCATGGGCGCCCGCCGGTCCGCCCGCGCCGGCACCCCCATCCTCACGGGCCGGCGCGTGGCCACGATCGGCGGCGGCAACGTCGCCCTGGACGCCGTCCGCACCGCCAAACGCCTGGGCGCGGAGTCCGCGACGATCGTCTATCGCCGCACCCGCAAGGAGATGCCCGCCCGGGCCGAGGAGGTGCTTCACGCCGAGGAGGAGGGCATCCAGTTCGAGTTCCTCGCCGCGCCGGTGGCCATCCAGGGCGACGCGCGGAATTGGGTCACCGGCCTCCAGTGCGTCCGCATGGAACTGGGTGAGCCCGACGCCTCCGGGCGCGCCCGTCCCCGTGCCATTCCCGGCTCGGAGTTCCTGGTGCCCTGCGAGGTGGTGATCGTGGCCATTGGCACCCGCGCCAACCCGCTCCTGGCCGGCACCTGCCCGGAGCTCAAGCTGGATTCCCGGGGCGGCATCGCCGTGGACGAACAGGGCATGACCAACCTCCCGGGGGTGTTCGCTGGTGGCGACATCGTGCGCGGCGCCGCCACGGTTATCCTGGCCATGGGCGACGGCAAACGCGCCGCGCGCGCCATCCACGAATACCTGCGCCGCCCGGTTTCGCCGGCGCGGGCCCCGGCGGAGCGGATTACTCCTTAACGCTGGCGTGGTCGCGCAGCCAAATCCAATCCGCGTTGTCCGCGGCCACTTTCACGGATTTGTAGGCGACCCCATACGCGACGGGCACCGCCAGCGCGGCCGTCCACCATTTATGCAGCGCGGCGTGGCCATCGGCATAGGAAACGCCCTCGCTCTTGCCGTGGTAGGAACCCGGCACGTCGGGAAACTCGGGCGCGTTGCTGCGCACCTGCAGATAGCCGTCGTTGATGCTGCCGGCGTGTTCGCCGATAAACACAAACGCATCCGCCGGCGCGGGCTGGGTAATATCGGTGATCTTCTGATACACCTTCCAGCCGGGGTTATACGATTGGGTCAGCGGCCCGGAGTAGATGCTGCCCATGTGGCAATTCATGGAGTAGCTGCGGAGACGCCGCCCGTTGAAGGAGGGCACGTTATCGCCCGGGCAGCGGTAAACCCCGATCTGGTTGACCATGTAGGGGGCCATCAGGGATTGCAGGTAGGGCGTGCGATTGGTGTTGGCATTGACATTGCCCCACCCCACCGTCGTCCCGCTGCACCAGGTCTGCCAGGGCGGAAAGCCCGACGGCGCATTCGGAATCAGGACGTTGACATTGTCATCGCTGTACATCACCCAGCCGACCTGGAGTTGCTTGAGGTTGTTAAGGCACCCGGCCGCCTGCGCCTTGTCCTTGGCGCGGGCCAGGGCGGGCAGCAGCAGCGCCGCCAGGATCGCAATAATCGCGATCACCACCAACAATTCGATCAGGGTGAACGCCCGCGCTCCGCCGCGGCGCGCCGGGGCTGGGTTTAACGATCGCGCGTGCATGGTAATTTCGTGTTTTTTCGTTCGCGGGCGGAGCCTGTCCCCGCTCCGTCCGCCATTTATTAACCCTCCCGGGCATCCGCGCTTGCGCGCGAATGCCCGGGCATATTGGCTGGGGCTTGCGCCCCCGCCGGCGTTCCGCCAGGCCCCCGCCTAGCGCGCCTGCGCCGCTTCCACGCGGTGAACCCGGTAGAACTGCGCCTGGTCCGGCGCCGGGATGGTCGCCTGGAACACGCCACTGCCGCCCGTGATGTTCTGGCCGGCGGCATAACTGTACGTGCCGTCCACGGTGGCGCTGCTAAGGATTTCGAAATCCCCGGGCACTTCGGCCACGCCGCCCGTGAAATTCAGGGTGAACGTTCCCAGCGCCAGCGAGCAGCTCGTGATAACCGGAGCCGGCGGCGGAGCCGCCACGATTTCCAGCGTCACCGGAGGTTCCGTGGTGGACGAGTTCGCGCCCGGAGGCGAAACCGCGCGCCAGGCGCCATACCAGTTATCCACGTAATAGACATTGCCGACCGCATCCCAGCCGCAGGCCCGGTCGGAATGCAGGGTGCCGTTGCCGTTGATGTCCAGGCCGTAATCGAGGTTGGCGACGATGGCTCCCGTGGCCGCATCGAAGATCCGGGTGCAGCCCACCCCGCCGGTGTTGCCGCGGAATGCCACCGCCACGTAGGTCCCGGTCGGGTCCACCGCCACGGCGTTGGCATAGGCCCAAGTGTCGTCGGCCTGGCCCAGCCCGCCATAGATATCCGCCGTGTTCCATACCGGGTTGTAGTCCGAATCATAGCACATCACGCGCGGCGAGGGATCGGTGACGTTGGAACGGTACTGGACGATGTAGAAATTCCCGTTCTTGTCCACCGCCACATCATACGGATAGAGGCTGAGCGGGTAGCTGATTGGAATGACGGGTGTTCCGATGTCGTATTGGTCGCAGGTGCCATCCTCGGTCACGGTGTATTTAACGACGCCCTGTGAATTCGGATAGGCAATATCCGCCATGTAGATGATGGTGTTGGTGCCGGTGCCCACGATTTCCGGCCCGCTCATATTGCAGCCGGGCGCCCAGTTGTCCGAACTCAAAACATGCAGCTTGGAGGCGGCTGAGAGCGTCATATCCCAACGATAGATTTCCCCGCTAGCGGACCAGTCGTTGATATAGACATAGTCATCGGCGGAAATCCGGACATGCCAGGGGCTGTAATAATCATTGCCCCAGGTATGGCCGCCGGTGCTGTGGCCGCCTTCTTCGGCGTAGCTGCCGTCGGCATTGAGCTTGAGCATGCCCACATTATAACCGGGGACGGATAGATTTGGACCATTGTAGGAATTGCAGACAATAATCCGCCCATAGTAGGGGCTCTTGGGATTCTGGTTCACGGCGATGCCGCGGCCTTCCCATACGAGAAAGGGTTCGCTGTCATCCGTGGTGGTGGTCCAGCTCGCATAACCGGTCGAAGCGGCGGTGATGCTGACTGAATAATCAGCACCCAAACCCACGAAATTGCCGCCCGCGTCTTTGCCGTCCCAGACCACGGTGTTGGCCCCGCGCAAGGCGCCGGCCCCGCCGCCCGCCACGTTGAGGGTGCGAATCACCACGGCGTTGGACAGGATGTTAATCGTCACCCCATCGGAGGCGGGTTCGTTAAGGATATAGCTGATGTTGACATTTTGGCCCTGCTCGGCCTGGGCGGCCAAAAGCTCGCCGTTGATCTTGATATTGCTCGCATACACGTTCGCGTGAGCGGACGGAGCCGCCATGACGAGCGCCAGCGCCAGTACCGCGCCGCCCAGGAGGACGCCCGGCTTTGTTTGAATGAAGGATTTCATAGTCTTGTTTTTATTTGCGTTGCGTTGATCTAACGTATGGGCTACGAGCCCATGCCATGCGCCAACTTTAGCACGGCCCCCCTGCCGAAGGCAAGTCTAACTTTGCGCATTTTTTCGCCTTGGGCGCGTCCGGGCTTTTGCGAAGCCAACAGTCCGGCTTAAATCGGAACGTTTCAGTTGAATAGTTCAACCGTTCGCCTTCGCCCCCTCGGAGCCTGGGCAGGCCCGATCGCCCAGGCCATAGTTCCGGCAAATCCTTTCTTCAGTAAAATCAGCGACATAGCTGCCAAAACACCCCCTATCTCTACGCCGTGTACAAGGGGTGTACAAGGGATGCTCATCGGGTGTACCAGCTAAAATCCCATGGACCCCCGGTGAGCATCCCTTGTACACCCCTTGTACACGGCCTGGAAGCAGGGTATTTCCAAGGAATCTGGATAATGGGCGCGGATGCCTGGAAGGGCTGGAACGATGGAGGAGGACGGGAGGAGAAGTGTTAAGTTCTGGAGTTGAAACGGGCCTGGCAGGCCGGCGGAGAGGATCAACGAACTGCTGGATTGGTGAAATCAATGGGCGGATTGCTGGACTCCGAATGCCTTCCACCCGTAAAGCCAGGGACTTGCGCGTTTCGTGGGGTTGAATGGGGGGAGAAATCCGAGTCGGCCCGGTTAAAGGCAAGGCATCAGGGTG
>JAAYVL010000153.1 GCA_012517205.1 Verrucomicrobiota bacterium | reverse complement strand
GGGCTTTGACGTCCTTGCAACCCGGCAGCGCCGCCGCCACGGCTTGCGCAAGGTCGGGCCGGTTCAGATGAAATCGTTTCGGCATGACTGTTCTTGCCATGCCTCTCAATACAATGCAACTACTAACAGGAAATGGTATAAGGCCTGCTTCACTTCATCCAACTCCAATGCTACTGTCTTTACGTTCTTTTCAACCTTTCGGGTCATGGTTCTTTGCCTTTCGTTTCTGGGGCCTCTATTCACCCCAGTGGCTTACCATGACCCGCTGCTTTTTGCAGAATTTTAGGACACTACCAGTTTTAGCAAGGATGAAGAAGAACGAACCGGCCAATCCATTGGGGTGGAAAATGGCAGCAAAGCATTCTAAATCGGCCCTCAGATGGCCACGAGGCGCCCGGTTACGGTAGGACAGAATGACCGCTTACGCCCAAATGCGCAATCTCCATGACAGGATTAGAGCAGTTTAAAGCCGCGTCGAATTGCTAACCACAAGACTCCCAATCCGAAAAGCACGATGCTGGAAGGTTCCGGGACATAGCGGAAGTTGGGGCCAAGGTAGGCTGCACCTATGGTCCCCGCTTCCATGGCGGGCCAACTGAAACCGCCTGGGCTATAGGCAGCCGCGAGAGAGACGATGTGCGTGGAAGCGAAGACAAGGCCTCCGATTGTCGGGGTGACGACATCCAGACCAACAAGGCCCCCCGGGTAATAAACTCCGATATAGTAGGGCTGACCGGGAGTTAGCAACACTGGAGCAATGGAGTCATAAAGTGAAAGCTCCACCTGTGCATTCGTGGGAGAAATGCTGCTGGAAGCCAAAAGTGAGTGATCTGACGCCCAAAGCCCTACCTGCACTTGATTAGCGGTAGGATTATTGACAAAAAAATTGGCCAGGCATCCCAGTTCAGTGACGGTTACTGCGTTGGTGACTTGGAAAGTCCAACCGGCGGTTCCGCTGAAAAGGCCCACAATGGCGTTAGTATATCCTAGGATTGCCTGGGAAGTTCCTTGGGCTCGGGCCGAACAGACAACTGCCAGCATCACAATAGAAAGCAAGAATCTCATATCACACTCTGTGTTTCACCAGTCTTCCTGAAATGTTGTCGCGCAACCCTGAAACGAAGACAAGTCCAAAGTGCTATTTGATTAACCGGTAGTATTTGGGCACAGGGCCGATGGGGTCATAGACCACAAACTCGTCCCCGATCGTGAATACACCGGTTGCCGGTGGAAAGGCAACATTAGTCCACGTTCCGAAGAGTCCCAGTTTGTACTGGAGCGTGTATCCAGAGAAAAGGGTGGGCCACGAAATACGAACCTGGTTGGTGGTGGAAAGTTGTATTTTAAGCCGCGGTTGGAAGTCGAAAATCTGGACTACACGGTAGAAACCGCCGGTCTTGATCGGAAGCACCTCGAAGGTGGTCAACGTGGTAGTAGCAGTGACCGCTCCCACATTGGTCCAAATGACTGGAGCGGCAATGCTGGGCGTGTATTGGACGATGTAGCGCTCGCCAACGACCGAGTTCCAACTCAGCACCAGGCCGCGGGGGAATGCCAGAGAAGTGACCGAAAGGCGGAGCGGCAGCGCACTAGACAGGAGACCATCGTCGTTGGGCAACATTGCACGGATGGTATAGGTCACATTTGCATCTTCGTAGTTATAAACACCCAAGTACCAGTGGCCACGCAAATCGGAGAAGGCAGTGGAAGCCGGGCGCGTCGCAGAAGTGCGCACGACAATCTGTTCAGCGTTGCGTCCCGAGAAGAAACTGCTGCTGAAATACGGTGCCATCGTGGGCGGCACATTCTGCTGGAGCAGCAGATCAGCATCGCCGGAGAGATTGTAGAGTTCAAACAGAACTCCGGGGACGGAATTGGTAACCTGGAACTCGAAGAAGAACCAACGAGGTGGCCCAGGAGGAGCGGCAAACAGGCTATTGGTGAAAGGAACGACGAAAGGAACCCCGTTGGTCAGAGGAATAATAACCGGAGAATTGGTAGTGTAGCAGGCCTGGACGTCAACGAACATGTTGGTGGGACCAGTATTAAAGACGCCGACGTACCAGCGATTGGTTTGGATGGGGAAAGGCGTGTAGTTAGTGACCAGCATGATTACCTGAATGTTCGTGCAAGGCTGCTGGCTGATGTAGTCATAATGATTGAGATCTGGCAACGGCAAGTGTTCGCTCAAGACCACTTTAAGATTGCAATCGGCACCCGAGAGCCAGAACGCCACCGATTCGGGTGGCAGACCGGGGGTGGCAGCATTCGGAAGAACATCAAACTGGAAGTAGCGCGGAATGCCTGCCGGGCTGACGAGGTTGGAAACGACCAGTTGACAGTTGGGAAGAGTGGTGATGTCAAACCAGACTCCGAGAGCGAAGGTGATGCCGACGGGATTGGGGTTAGTCACGGCGAGATAGTAAGTCTGGCCGGGTATCAAGAGCGGCGTGCTGTTGGAGTTCAGAGTGGCGACCCCGGCCGATACCAGCGGCCCCAACAACGGGAAGTCTCCGGGCGCAGGAAAGTTGGTTTGATTAAAGAGAACGGTAAGCGGCAGCGGATTACCCGTGCGGACTTGCTGCGCGAATTGCAAAACATTGGTTGCCAGCAGCGCCCACTGTGGTGTTGGAATCACAAAATACTGAATGCCGTGGGCCGGCAAGGAGTTCGTATAAGGCAGCCCATGGGCGAGAGTAATGACCGGGGGCGGATTGCTCGGGGCCAAACCAAGGTTGAGCACCCAGTCGACCAACTGCGCATTGTTGGTTCCTGGCCCCATCCGATTGTCCCAAATCTCTAGCGTCCAAATGCCGAACATGTCTTCACCCGCGAGATCGGCCAATGATTCCTCGGGCAAGTAGTATAGTTCCGGAGCTAATTCAGTGAGCGTCACGTCAGCCAACAAAGTCCCCGGGAGGAGGCTTTGCAGAGTGAGAATCGCGTTCGTCCCCAACGCGGTGAACTCCAATGTGTGATTGCTCCAGCGGGAATTGTCGCCATAGCCAATTCCAAGTTGTTTGCCGTCCACGGACACGTTAACCCGGGCCAGGCTTTGGGCCACCGGGACGGAAAGATCGGCCTTGCCGACAGTTCCCGCGGCGGCAATAGCAACGATTTCTGGGGCAGTGAGGGCACGCGCGTAAACTGACAGCTCATCAATATATCCGCAGAAAGGTTCGTAGTTGTCGTAGCGGCTGCTATTGCCAATGGTGATGCCGGGTTGGTAGGACGCAGCCAGATCCGCGAAGGGAGATTCGCCCGTGAAAGAAGATTCGATCGC
The DNA here is from genome assembly GCA_012517205.1 of Verrucomicrobiota bacterium. Classification (GTDB taxonomy): domain Bacteria; phylum Verrucomicrobiota; class Verrucomicrobiia; order Limisphaerales; family UBA8199; genus UBA8199. The sequence goes on along the minus strand of JAAYVL010000153.1, from coordinate 85,383 downwards.
TCCCAAAGCCGGATCGGAAAGGAAAACATTGGTGAGCAGTTGGCCATCGAGGTAAAGGCGCAACTCATTGGTGGGCCAGGGTGCGTTGGGCGCCCATGGCACATTGGCCTCGAAGACGGCGGCCACATGCATCCAGGTGTTGGTTTTGACCGGGTGATTCGTGGTGATCAGCGATACCCCGCAGCCGGGGCTATTGGCGCCTTCGACATGAAAGATCAAATCGAACTCCCAAGTGCGGTGCCACTGCAAGGCCAGGTAGTATGGATCGCGGCAGTCTCGGGAGTCACCCCGGAAAAATATCTGTTGGAGAGTGGAGACCCCGATGTCGTTGGTATGATGTGGGACAGAATTGATCCAGCCTTCGATGGTGAACGAGTTGGTGAAGTGAAGGTTGGCCGGATCACCCAACTCGATTTTGGGAGCAAAAGCATACCAGGGGGAATTGGTCGTCGGCCACGGAATGCCTGGGAACCAGAGCGCTTCGGAAGCGTTCCGGTCGTTGACGTATCCGGCGGGTGTCGTGGTGGCGGAATTGATGAATGCACCATGATTGCCGCCAATAATATCGCGGGCACGCCGGCTCAGCGGGTCAACCGAGCCATCCCACCAACCGACAGCACAGGGGCCACGCAGATTGTAGCTTAGCTCATAACGATGCCCGGGGATGGTCGGAAGCAAGCACTGCACGGCACCGGTCGCCATAGCCAGCCAGTTGGTCAGAGTCGGAGCCAGGAACGCATTGCTGACGACGGAAACCGGACTGGCTATAACGGTCCAGTCCCGTTGGCCGACCCCGGGACTGTTCGGATTTCCGGCGATGATCTCGCCCGCCTGGTAAACGCCGGACGTAGCCCAAACGAAATCATTGGAGAAAACGAGCACGGGCGGGAAGTTTGACGCCAAGAACGGAGCGGGCGCAAACTTGATCGGAATGGTGGCCAGATTGGTATTTTCAGAGAAGTGCAGTAACCCATCAAATGTTTGCGGGACCAGTTCAGACAGGACGAAATCGTCCACCATGACATTGAGGTTATTAGGGGCGTTGGGATCATTCGAATCATATGGGTTGAGCCCGCGGAGAGTGATCGCCGTTGGATTGGTGGAGGAGGAAAAAGCAATGGTATTGGTTTCCCAACGCGGACCATTGACAGCCCAGTCCAGTCCGTTGGTGAAAGTGAAAACCTGCGTCCCCGACAGACTGTTGGACAAGGTAACTTCCGTTACAACCGGGCAGATGAGCGCATTGGTGCCATATTTGCCGTGACTGCCGGCGTTGTAAATGGCATTGACCTCGCAGGGAGAAAGGGCGCGGCCATAGACACTAAACTCATCCAGTCCGCCGGCAAACGAAGTGCCTGGCGTCGGGCCACCAAAAGTCCAGCTCAGGATATCATGGTTTTCCCACGCCCAGCCCGTTCCCGCTCCAAATCCCACCCAGGCGTAGCCGGCAGCATCCACAGCCGTGGCCAGTCCCGGCACGGGCACATTGGTCAACACCATCACGCCATCCAGCCAAACCGTCAAGGCTTCGCCATCAAAGGCGATATGGGCTGCGTGGACAGCACCATCCTTCAGATTGATGCCCAAGGGAGTCAAATCGGTCTGGGCCACGTACAATCCATTGGAAACGATGCCGACCGCGTTAGAGCTGACATCGCACTCAGTATAGTTAGTGCAGCCCGGCCAGTTGAGGAAGGTGTTAAAGAACACACCCACGTAATTGTTGACGGGCGTGGGAGGCGGGTGCCAGCCGGAATCATTGGGCCCGAGATTCTGCACCGTGAACATGAATCCATCCCCGCCGGGAGTGGTTCCCGGACGAGCCCCGGGGCTCGTGATTTGGAACTGAAAACGCGTATCGAAGCCGGTGGCGCACAACTGCTTCTTGGAAGCAAACGCTCCGCCTACCAAACTATCGGCCGCGGCGGTGAGCCGCAAGACGGCTCCAGTTTGCCCGGCACTACCAGCCAGGTTAAGCCCGGCGAGAGAGAGGAAGTTAATATAGTTGATCGGCACAGGCAGGACAGTTGGGTCGAAGCCGAAATACAGATCACCGGAAGTGCGAGGCACGAAAATACCTAAGTTGGTGGCTACCAGCGGTTGGTTGTTGGTGAGGCCGTTGACATACAGGGCGGCTAGACCGCTGTTAGTGTCGTAGGTAAGTGCGACATGCTGCCAGCCGGAATTCGTAATCACTCCAGGCGGAGACGAGACCACATGGGGCTGGGAATTGGTGTCCCAAATCAACGCGCCAAGTGAACCAGCACCATTAGTCAGAGCCAGCCAGAATTGAACTCCCGTCGAGGGTTGGTTAGTGGGCGGCACGGGATCATACCATTCTGCCAATGGCGCCGATCGACCAACGTTGACGGGGTTAATCCAGCCTTCAATGCTAAAGCCGCGACGCAAGCCGAGGTCCAGTTCGGGGCAGCGTGGAACGATCATGCGCGTGGCGATACCATCACCAAAGCAGGCCTGATTGACCTTGCCCGACAACCCGCTCGTCACCCGGATCGAATCCAACGCCACATCCACTGGGGCGGGAACGACGCCCGCCGCCACAAATTGGGAAAGGCCAATCCGGAAACCGGATCCGAAAGCTGCCGCCCCGTGAATGAAGGAAGTCCCGGCCAGTTCCACGCCGCTGTCATTCAGCACCGCCGCGCGCACGCCCTGATTGGGTGCGGCGGACAGCACCAACCGGTACCAAGTATGACCCTGGAAGTTGAAGGCAAGTGTGTTGAATGAGCTATCTATGCTGCTGCCCGCCAGCAGGACGCGATTGGTGCCAAATTCGCCGCCAAAAGGAGAAAGGACATCGAAGCGATTGGGATTGGCCGCATCCAACACCCAGATTTCGACAAACCCGCCCGCGCTGATTCCCGCTCCCTGAGCCAGGGTGTTAAAACGGACTTCATAGCGAAAATCCTGCCCCACGAAAATGGTATCCGAACTCCATCCGCGCCGCTGCCAGGGGCCGAGAGTATTGGACATTCGCAAAACGGTGTTTGAAGCAACAGTCGTAAAGGTGTAGCTGGGCGCACCGGCGTAAGCCACGACGGGCGTTGCGCCAGCACCCGTGCCGCTGGCGGGCAAGGAAGGCTGCCAGATAGCGTTGAGTCCGGTGCCATCAAAGTCGTCCGCAAATGAGGCGGTTTGACCGGTGGAAAAAGCTGTGTTGCCCAACAGGAACCCATTGAAGCCGCCGAAGATATCGGTCCCATCGGTATCAAACGGCCACCAGGCGACCATGCCTTCGAGTCGTGGCAGGTGATTAACTTTGAACGTCAGGGCATAGGGACTGGCGTTGGTGGCCAGCAAAGAACGGGTGGTAGGAAGAGCATTGGAAACCGCCCCGTCGAGGAGGCCCAAAACATGATTGCTGAGGCAGAGGCAGGCGAAGTCGTCCAAGACCTCCACGAAATTGCTCACCACGCTCCAGCCCTGGAACACCGCACCGGTGGTATAGAGACCGACCGGGGCAAGGTCGAAGTCGTTGGTGTAGAATGGCCGCATGAAGTAGTTGGTGCCAAGATTGAAGGTGCCTATCCCATCCGGGGAGTCGGCGCCCCGATTCTCGAAGAGCAAAACCCGGGTGCCGTTAGGGCTGATGAGCGTAATGGCGAGGTCGGAGATACGCGGGTCGCTGATGAGCAGGCCGACGTCCACCGACGAAATGATGCCGTGCGTATCGTTGGTGAGGTGGACAAAGGTGATCGCATCGTCGAGAATGGGCACGGCCGAGGTAATGCTCGTGGAGACAAAAGGGTGGACGGTGAGCGAAGAATAGCGCAGGACCACGCGGATATTCACCGTGATGTCCGTTGTTGCTCGATTGCAGACGCGCACCCGATAGGTGCCAGCCTGCAGCGGCGGGATATCGGTTTGATCAATGGTGACGGCACCGCCGAGCGCATTGGTAACCTCCGTTTGTTGGCAACCTCCTCCCGCCAGCGGGCAAACCTCAATGGTGTAGTCAATCGGCCCCGTAGCGGAAACCACCGCGACGGTGACGGTGAGACTGATCGCATCGGCGGGCACTTCAATAAAATCGTTGCGACAGGCTCCGGCTCGGATGGTCGCGATAACGCCATTGCCCGTCAGGTCTTCCTGGCGTTCCAAAAAGATGCTCAGGGCAATATTGGTGCCGATGTGATTGGTGGCGTTATCCACCATCGTGAGCATCCACTGGCCCTGGCCATCCTTTCCAGCGAAAGCATCCAAACTGCCGGGGCCATCTGTATGCTGCACGTATTGATTAACGTAAGGAAAATTGGGGTCAGGCCCCACATTCAGTTCGCTGCTGTCGTCAAAGATATAACTGGTCAGGACCTGACAGGGGCCGGAAGCGTCTTCCCGCACGCAGGTATGATTATTGAGAACGGCATAATCGGCGCCATGACTCAGCCCGGCGATCAAATCGCCGATCAGTTCATGATTGACAATATTGGTCACAATCACCCGGCGCACCATCAGGCTATCAACGGCGATGCCTAGAATGCTGGCCACGCCCGGCAACTCCGGCGATCCATCCGGAATCGGTTGCAGGGTGGGAATGCCGATCATGTGGACGCCGTTGCTGTCGCCACTGCTAAACGGATTCCGGCTGAAGACCCCCAACAGCGCGTATTCCGCGGCCTGTTGGTCTTCGGATTTCACAGCAAGGTAATAGACGCCGGGGATGGCATTGGAATAGACAATCGTCTCCGTACCGCCCCGGCCAAGCGATTTGGTAGCTGCGTCCACCACCGCCGGAGCCAGGTTTGTCAGCGCCGCATTATTGGGGATGCTGGGCGGCGCAACATAAAGGTCAATGTCGGCTTCCGGGCGCGCCGCACGATCCGCGCTGGGCTGGAACACGCCCTCGCGTGGCACGGCAAGGTTGGCAGGTAGGAAGGTCAAAAAGGCAGCGTTGGTAAAAGGCGTATCGTTGGTGATCGCATAGAAGCGCCATTGATTGGTCACCCCGAAAGTAAGAACGGCATTAGCGGCATTGGAAATAGGCATGGTATTCGTGCCCAGTAATTGCGGACTGGCCCCGGCCCGTTGATTAAACAAGATGCCACCAACGAAGTCCGGAGAACCCGTGAAGCTGTTAGTGATGATGGTCACCAGCGGTTGGTCATCGGCAACCACGGGGGAACTGGCATCAAAGCTGATCGCATTGGTAATGAGCCCATCGCCGCCGGAGATCACCAGGGCATAATCCTGGCAAACATTATTGGTCTGCGCGGTGACGGCATTGACGTTCACCCGGCGTCCCACCACCGTGATCGAGTAGTTCTCGCTGAGCTGAGAATCAATCCCCATGGATGGAGAAAGGTAAACATTCTCGACATTGTTCACCATGTCCAAGTTGGCGACCAGATTGGTATCCCACGCCTCGTTAAACTCCATGCGGGAAGCGATGTCATTGCCGTAGTAAACGAAGTTCGTGTTGTCGAGATTGGTAACAACCAAATCCAGGTTGTTGACGAGCTTAATGCCGGCAACCGGATTGCCGGGAGGGTCGGTCCAGACAAGCGTGATGCGCAGGGGATCCCGCCGGGCGGAGGGCGACAGCGAAATTTTATAGGTGCGGGATTGGCCGGTTGCCAACGCGTCGGCGGGATTTTGGTCAATCATGACCATGGCATTGGTCGTGGGACTGGCATTGGTCAGCGATCCTGGCAACGTGGTGGGTAAATTGACCAATCCCCACCCCTGGGAATTAACACCGCCGCGGGGGCTGAAGAAGTAATGTGACCCAACCGAGCGAGCCCCATTAATTAACAGCGCCTTCATCAAGGCGGGGCTATTAGTCCGCCCTAAACGCTGCTCGAAGAATTCCTGCATCAGGGCGAGGGTGCCGGAGACGCCGCCCGCCGCCAGGCTGGTGCCTGACTCATAACGATACCAGGGGCCGAGCGAATCGTTTATCCCGGCCAGCACCTCCAGTTCGTTACCGTGCTCGTTAGTGACAACAATCTCCGTCCACAAATCGCACCGGACGGGCCGTGAGGTATAGTTGCCTATCCCATAATACCAGTCGGCACCCACCGGGCTCAAGTTGAGCGCCGGCGGCAGGGAAACGTAGTTGGTGCCGATTACCGGATCGGTATTGGTCGGGAAGTCCGTCGGGTTGATATAAATAGGCAGGTCGGGGAACGGAACCGGCGAATTGGTATTCGGGGAGACAAAGACATTAAGCTGCACGGCGTTTTCAGGAACGAAAATCCAGTCCAGATAAAGGTCATTGGTGGGAACCAATATATTCCGTTCAACGCGCCAGATACTGCTGGTGGGGTTGTAGTAGGCATTGGTATCCCACTGCTGTGAGCGGGTCGAAATGACAAAAGTGCCGGGCGCCACTACGTCGGGTTTAAACCGGCCATTCTTGCCCTCGATGCCGACGCCGACCGGGCCGCGACCGGAGAAAGCGGCGACCTGCCCGTTCGTGGCATCCGAAAGGCCGAGCCACGGTTGATTGGTCTGGCAGTTCGTGCTGACCATTGAGCATTTCCAGGTCTCGTTCGTAATCAAGCGCAGTTGTTCGACAGCGCCCACCGTGATGACATTCTTGGCCGTCCCCGGCGATGCGATGGAATCGGGTTCGCCCCCGGTTCCATCGGAATCGCCGCGGCCGCCGTTGCCAGCGGGAAAGACCACTAAAAGCGGCTGGGATCCGGGCACGGTGGGGAGGGCATCGCGGACGGCCGCGTCGTAGCTGGCGGCGTGCAGGTCGTAGGTCTGGGAATCATTGCCAACATAACTCCAACTGTTATTGGCGATGAAGGCATTGCTGCGCACGGCAGTTTCCTGCAAATAGCGGTCGGACGGCCAGGTCAGGGTGGCTCCGTCGGAGGACGGTTTGAGGTCCATACCGACGGGCAGCACAAACAAGCTGGCGGCGGGAGCCTTGCCACGAAACTGGTTGCCGACACCAACATAGGGGCCCGCAGGGCTGGAGGCATTGGTCACGGTCTCGGACTGGCCGCCGCTGCTGGCGATGATGCCAGCCACGTGCGTGCCGTGGCCGTTGGTATCAACCCCGCTGGCCGGATCCGCAAAATACACCCGCCCCTGGAGATCGGGATGGTTCGTATCCACGCCGGAATCATTGAGGTTCACCAGCACATTGGCACCGCTCAGCCCCAGGTAGTTATTCGTGTCGAGCGCGTCCGGCGCGACCCCGATTCCCACGCGGCTAAAATCATTGGCCAGAGCGCGCCGCTGCGCCCATTCCACTTCCTGCACCCCCGGCAAGCCGGCAATGGCCGCCAGGCTGTCGGCAGGGGCCGCCACGGTGAACACCGGGCCAAAGGGCGTACGCTCCTCATCCCCGAGAATCCGGGCTCCCAGCTTCTCCAATTCTGCGCGCGTCGCTTCGCGCGCATCGGCAAAGAGCAGCACGTTCAGCGCGCTACCGGCGGGCAAGGGTTCCCGCGCCACCGCGCACTGGAGAAGGGACAGCTTCAGCTTGTAATAGGGCTCATAAGGCAAAACCGCCTGCATTCCCGGCGCCGCTTTTAACTGTCCCGCCACCTGCGCCGAAGCGCGAACCAGAAAGGCGTTATTCGGGATATAGGATACAATCTCCGCCCCGGCCTGCCGCAGCAAAGCGCGGAAGGAGTTATCCACTGGCCCGCGCGCCTGCACCAGGTAAGCGCCCGGATCACCCTGGGCGCGCAGGTGGCCAGGGATGGCAGGGACGGCCTGGGCGGTATCGAGCAAGGCATTTTCGAGCAGAATAGCCCGATCGCTGCGCTGCAACTCCGTAAGCGAGGCGGAGGTATTACTCAGGCGCAAAGCCAGGTGGCGCGCCGTCATGGCCGCACGATTCGTGGCCGGCGCGCCCGGCTGTGTGGCAAGGAGGCTGCCGGACTGCGTCAAAAGCTGAAACGGAGTTGCCACGGCATGGCGGAAAGGAGCGCTTCCAGCTTCCTCTCCGGGAGATCTTTGCCCGGCCTTTCCCCGAGTAGCGACGGTTCGATCTCCCAACCGCCAGAAATAATAGGCGCCGCCAAAGCACAGCGCGCTTACCAGAAGCCAGCCTAAAGGTCGCAAACGCATAAGAAGTGGTAGTTAGTCGAGGGGCAGCACGTTACTGCTTTCAATTACCGGATGCAGGACCCGGGTGGCCGCTGGAGTGCCACGCTGATAAGGGCTGACGCCCTCGAAACGCACGACGGTGCGCGTGGCGGTTTCAGCCATAATTTGATAGTTCGTACACAGGCCACGGAAGTCGCCGCTAGTGACAAACGGCGCCCGCAATGCGGGTTTAAGGGCCTGGCCGAAAGAGTAGATCACGAACCGGGGGACGGAATCCACCTTCAACAATCCGGCTATTTGCTGCGGCAATCGTTCATAGGCGGCATCGTTCAAGGCGTAGTTCGGGTCGCCCGGCGGCACGTTGGTATTCAGGAAGGGCGACGCAATCGTGAGTTCTGGCACGGTCAGAATATCCCCCAGACGGCGGAAAGTCTGATTCGGGAAGATAAACCGGCCGGCATTGGTGTTGGCTCGCGCGGCATTAATCGCATTAACGATCCGCGCCACGGGTGTCCAGGTGTTGGTATTGCGTGGATTATATACGCCCGCGGGCGCGATCACATACGGAGTCAATCCAGGTTTGCCGTTCACGTCAAAGTTGGTGAGCGCAATAACGCCGCTTAAAACAGCCGACCAGGCTGCCAGATTGGTCTGATTGATGGATAACTGGCCGCGGGTGGCATTATCGTTGAGGGCCGTGGTGAACAGATCCAGCAACCGCCAATCGTTGGTCGGCTGGGACAGGTACGCATCGGCATAAACAGAATTCACCGGAATCGGCACCGAAGCGGCAAGCTGGCCGAAATTAGTCATCGCAACGCCATTGCCGGTCCACCGCTGCCAGTTGGCCGGGTCATAGCCTTGCGGCTTCAAATAAACCGTCTGCCAGGGTGTCCCGCGATGAATGCGCCCCACCCAGCCTATGTTCGGGAGCCGGTTGGTAGGGAAATCCCAGTCGTCCGAGCGCCCCTCAGGCCGCTTTACGGTAGCGGTTGAAACGGGGTCTTTAACCGCCATCTCGTAGCGGCTATTGAGGGCACCGGCCGAACCGCTGCGAAGCCGGCCCCAAGGCTCATAGCGGTCGTTCACCCGGCCAAGATTCTCAGTGGGCGCACCACTGCTGAACTGGTCGAGCACTAGCCTGGGTTGCGTTCCTGATTCATCCCGCAGGTCGCCGGTCATATAATGCACCAGCGGATCATTAGCCTGCCAGGAAGTCACCAGGTAAACATTCCGGAACGGCTGGAAGGGGGCGTGGAAGGTATTGGACGCTTTCTGGTAACCACGGATAAACTGGCCCTTGAAAAACTGAATCGCCTCTTCCCGGCTCATCCCGGCCGGGTGCTCTTCGAGGGCGCTTTTCCAGTCCACCGTAATCTTGTTAAAGCAGGCCTCAATTTGATTTTGAATGCCAAAGGTCGCCGTGGTGACATCGTTTGCCGGCCGGCCATACATGCGGTTGGTGAGCCACATGCTGCCATTTCTGCCGTCGGGCGTGTAGGTCACACTATTATTTCCGCCCTGGGTGAGAACCTCCGTCAGGTCCTGGAAATTATCATCGGCAAGGTTCACATAATCCACAATCCGCCCTGTCCCGTCATCCACCAGCGCAAACCGCAGCCGGGCTTTGACTCTCACGCTCCATTGGGGGATATAGAAGTTGGTGGAACCAATCGTGCGTTCGAACGCGCCGGTCAAGGGCACGAAACCATCCGTCGGCGTTCTTCGATACGTCATCTTGGGCAAGAAAACGACGTTGGACGCCAGGGGAATTTGAAAAGACGCCTTGGGCGATTCCGAAGCATAACCCGGCCATGAGTTCGCGGGGAAATTCGTTTTCACGGCGGGGGTTCCCTGCCGATACCGCGACAACAGCGGCGGCTCATTGAGCCATTTGCCCGACTCACGATTGGTGAGATAAAGACCGATGTCCGGCCAAACCACCATGGTAAGGCCTCGGGGAAAGTTGGTCGCGTAGGAGTTCCAAGCCTCGATCCCCAGCGTATTGGTAATACCTACGACAAACATCTGGTCAATCTCGTTGACGGGTTCGGTCGTGGAAACTCCGGGCCGGTGGAACTGCAGCTTGCGCGTAACCTGAATCTGGGTTTGCAGGACAAACTCATTAAAGTTGGGAAAGCCTTTTTTGGCCCCAATCACCAGCGGAACGTTGTAGGCCATATCCCGGGCGGGATCAAACTGTGGCAGATCGTTGGTATCGGTCAGATCACGCACCAAATCATATCTATTGTCAACCAAGTCGGCGGTGTCCGCACTGGTGACTTCACGATAACCAACCACGGAAATGTACCCGCTGGCCGCGTTGCCAGCGAACACCGGCCGGAATATGGTGGGAAGCGAGAGCTTGATCCCGGTCGCCGTGGTGCCCGCCTCATTCGTGACGGTCGTGGCATCGTAAAGGTTGGCAGCAAGCTGCAAAAGGCGATGCACGCTGGGGGTATAGTAATTCGTAGGCCAGATCGGAATGTTGAGATTGGTCGTCACGATCCCACGGCCGCCAAAGGAATTGGTGACCAGAACCAGCAGGTTTGAGGTGCTGCGGCCATGACCAACCGCATAGCCGGCATCCGCCAGCAACCGCACGGCAGCATTTGTGAAGAACTGTTCCGGCGTCCAGGGGATGAAGTTGGTGACCATATTCGGCACCACATAGCCGTGCTCATCCACATTGCGGTAATTAAGATTCATCTTGCCGCTCGGCTCGGGCGCCGAATCCGTGCCGAGCTGGGAAAGCAGGCGGTAGAACGTGTAGCGGTTGTAGGAATCCACATTGGTTCCCGCCATCTTGAGACGGTCGGTAAAAGACGGCACCCCCGCGGAAAGCCAGCCGGGCCGGGTTTTGGCCGAATCGAACAAATCCTGCGTGGTAAAGTAGCGGTTGGGATTATCCCCACCCGACCACGGGTCGCGGCTGATCTTGGGCTGGTTGATGTTACCGAAGAAGGGCGGCGGCCACCAAAGCCCGTCCATCACCGGACCGCCGGAGTAAACATCCGCAAAGTCAGCCTGGAACGCGAGCGCCCCGGGGTTGCCGAACAGATCCTGAACTTTCGCCAGGTTGTCCACATTGGTGGCGTATCGGTAATGCAACAGGCCGAAAGCGTCATCGAATGCCGCTCCCTGATTGGCCAGCGGTGGAAAGCTGACATCATAAGCGTAAGGTGCAAAGCTGTAGAAATTCAACGGCGTCGTTGGCCAAAGGTTGGTATTGAGGTCCGCCAGAAACGCAGCCAAGTTGATTTCCCAAGTGCCCACGCCCTGGTTGCGGAGAAAGCCGTCCCCGGGGGCGGTCATGACCCGCAGCTTGGCGTCGTTATGGATCGTATTGATATCCAGCGTCTGCCCCGCCGGCACCACCAGGTACGTATAACGGGCGATAAAGAGGTTCGAACTGGAGTGCGCATATTCGGGGCGCTGCAACAGGCCAATCCATTCCGGGTCACCCATGCAGAAGTTGCTCACGATGCCAGACGGCGGCGGCCAGGCATAAGGAACCCAATCACCATTCAAATCGTAGAAGCCGCCCAGCGGGTTAATTTCCGGCAACAAACCGCTGGGATCATGAAGTCCGTTGCGGTTCAGATCGAGATAGAACCGAAACTCATTCGCCTGGCTTAGGCGGTTGGTGATGAAGACCGGCGGGCGGGGCGCGTATAACAGGTTGGCGATATTCTGCAGCCGCTGTTCCGGAGTAAGCGGCGCGCCCGTGATCGTATAATCGTAGTTGACATTGGTCGGATTGGGAGACGCCTGCGGCACCGCCCCGGGGTCGAACCCCAGCGGATTGAAGTAATTGGTGGCCACCAACATCCCATAACTGAATTCGTTGGTCTGGGCCATCATCCGGGACAGGGCCTCGACGATGGCCCGATCGCGGGCGGCATTGGCCGCCAGGCGCGCGATGGCCTGGTCGGTGGTGGTGGCGACGGCGCCATGCTGGCTGCGGCTGACGATCAAAAAGGTGACCGCCATGAACGTGATGACGGTGATCAACACCAGGGTAACGACCAAGGCAACTCCGCATTCGGAGCGCGGAGCTCGGAGAGCAGGGCCAGTGGCGAAGTCCCCATCGTGCCGGCGCGCGGGCGTCCCCGCCCGCTTAAACCGTCTGCAGTTCCGCGCGAAAAGGCTGGTTTTCGCCCCCCCCAAGCCCAAAGCGGGCGAGGACGCCCGCGCGCCGCCGGCTTTGTCACCGGCCCTGAGGCGGAGCGCGGAGCGCGGAAGGGTCGCCGCCACACCCGGCAATCTGCATTCTTCATCCTTCATGCTGCATTCTCTTCTCATTGGTAGGCCGAGGGATCAACGTTGCGAATCGGAATGCGCTGGCGGAAAAGCTGGAGCCGGCCGCTAATCAGGTTTTCCGGATCGCGCAGGTAAGCGAGTTGGGCGGCGGGCGCGCCAATCGCGTTGAAGCGCTTCCAGGCGCGCTGGTCCAGGATGCCCAGTTCCATTTCCACATAAGCGGGCAGCGCATTGCTGAGAAAATAACAGCCGGCCAAATTATCCGGATAACGGAAATTGCCATCGGTCCAAGCCCCCACGATCTCCCCATAAACCCACGGGTAGCTCAAGCCCCCATCCGCGCGGTAGAACGCGTTCGTCCGAACGCCATCGCTGAAAATGGGGAAGCTGTTGGGGGCAAAGGTGCGGAAGTAAAAGTGTATGACCCCATCGCAAATGCGATTGGAGATATTGCGCGAGGCGGCCGATCCGGAAACACAGGCCGCCTGAAAATCCCGGTAGAGGATGCTCGGGTCCGAAGGCAGCCCCCTGGGCCCCAGGAAATTGGTCCGGGCGTAGAAGCGGTAAAGCGAGCCAACGCTCATCTGACCAGGGCCGGACTCAGCCAGCCAAAGGCGCCCCTCGGCATCGTTGGTGCGCACGCAGTAGCCAATCCCCTCCCACGTCTGGTTGTCCCGCCGCAGCAAAAAGCAATCCTGCAGCAGGTTCGTCCGCAGCAGAGAGCTGCCCGGCAGCGGCAGGGTCAAGGGCGTCCCGGGCGGGAGCTGCACGCAGAAGTTGACGCCGTAGGGATACGGATGCCCGGCGGGAACAACCTGCTCCAGCTCACGCGGGAGCATTTCCGTAACGGCCCGGCCGGCCTCCAGCAGGTCCACCTGGCCCATGCTCTGGCGAAACGCGCGCTGCACCTGGCTGAACATGGCATACAACCCCAGGATGATGAACGCCAGCAGCGCGACGGTGACGAGGATTTCGACCAGCGTGAAGCCGTGCCGGGAACGGCGCGCATTCCGCAGTCCGCGGGCAATAGTCAGAAGGGATTTCACGGCGCGTTGGTGTAGTTGCGGGCTTCGAAGAAGAAGAGCGGGTACCCAATATCATTGATCTGCGCCAGCCGGCCGCCCACCAGCGTGCGATAACTTTGGCTGCCCGTCCCCAACTGCCCCCGCGAGCGGAGCGGCCAGCGAAAGAGCAAACGCACGTCATGCAGATTGGCCTGCAGGTTTTTGGCCACCGCCAGATCCGCCGGCGACTGTATCCAGCTCGGATCAATATAGTTGGTCCAGCAGGGAACCACTTCCGCCGTCACGCGATAGCTGAAGGCGAAATCCTGCGCGTCTTTATTGTCCTGGGGCGCCTTCTCGCTCGCGGACCCGCTCAGGGAGCGGACGTAAGCCACCACCCGGTTGCTGAGGTAGCTGGTGTTCCCCCATCCCCCGCCCGGCGGCAGCAGGTACTTGGGCGTGCTCAGCAGCCCCACGATGCGCAGGCCGTTGGTGAGCGGGAAAGGCGGATCCAGCGGCGTCCCGTTGCACGAAGATTCGGTGTACGTATAGCCATAAACATCGGTCGCCAAGCTGGGATGCCCGCTGGGATCGCAAAGGGTCACCCAGTTGGTAATCGCCACGACGTAGTTGGTCAGGTAGTCCAGCCCCCGGGCGCCCGAGCAAATGGCCTCCATCAGCAGCACGGCATCCTGGTTGATGATGGTCTCCTCGCGGTTATCCTTTTGCGTGTTCATCCCGATGGGCAGCACGCCGATGATGGCGACCATGGCAAACGCAATCACCGCCAGGCTGATCGCGATCTCGATCATCGTAAAGGCCCGCGCTGCGCGCCGGGCGGAATACGGGAGCCCCTGCCCGTCCGGCCCCCCGGCCGCCGCCCTCCCGCCGCGAAGCTCCCTTTCTCGGTCTGCGGTTTTCATTGCACCTTTCGACTCTCCACCCGGGCCCGGCCGGTGAGCGGTTCTATGTAAATCATGCTGTAGTTTTCGAGCGTGTTGCCGGGCGGCTGCTCGTTCGCCTGCGGCGGCAGCGGCTGCGCCGCCTTGCTATCCCGGTCGCGCGCAAAGAGGATGTTCCCCTCCGACAGCGGGATGAGTTCCGGCTGGCCCTCTTTCCCCGGCTCCCGCACCAGCGAACCGGTGGCGTCAAAGGCGATATAAGGCAGCCACACCGGCACGGTCACCGGGTCCGCCTCCGAGGGAAAGGGAAGACTGTTGGTATAGGCAAACCCGGGGACAAACAGCGACGCTCCCGCCGGCAGCAGCGAGGTGTTGGTCAGCGTCAGCCCCCGATCGAACTTCCCCAGCGGGATGAAGGCGCCCTGCGGCAGCGTCTTCCACGAGGAAAGATAGCGGGGCGTGTGCGCGCCGGGTTGATCCCCCACGCTGCGCGGGGAGACATACGCATAGCCAATCATCTGTTTATCCAGCAGCGGCCGGACGCGGTCCAGGTTGGCGCCGCTCAGGCCATTGAAGAAATTGGTGGATAAAAACACCATGTAAACGGTGGTGCGCTGGCTGATGGCCAACTGCCGGGCGCGGCTGACCGCATCGAGCAACTGCCGGGTGGCGGCCACTTTGGCGTTGGGCTTAAGCCCCCGAATCGCCGGAAGGGAAATGGCCGCCAGGATGCCCATAATGGCTATCACCGCCAGCAATTCGAGCAGCGTAAACGCCCGCCGCCGGCCACCGCTCACGGCGCGGGATGGCGGAGAACCGGCGGCCCGTTCGCCCCGGTTCCCCGGGGCGGTCACGCCGCGCGGCCACGCCCCGCGAGCGGGGATGGGCGCGAGCCGGGGCATGGGAAGTTTCATCTTCACGGCGGCTATTTCCAACTCACCACGTTATCTTTGTTGGCGCCCTGGGTGGCCTTCGCGTGCGGATCAATCCGGGTATCCGGCCCGGCCGACCAGACCATCACCGGCGCGTTGGCCTCAAAGACCCGCCTCCCGTTGACGGGGGCGGGGTTGCCATTGCTGTCGCGCTTGAGGATAAGCCCATTCAACCCTTTATTGGCATCGGCCGGATCCTCCGAGACGGCCTGCTGGCAGTAAAACGCATCCCGCGCCTTGTCATCAAAGTTCAAGTCAATGGTAATGATGTAGGGGTTGCCCCAGGGATCGCGATAGGTGCCGTCCGTGCCCACGCCGGGCATCTCGTTGTTGCCGGCCATGGTGGCATTGAGATAGCGGGTCTTGTTGGGATTCTTGACGTGTCCCTTGTTGATGGTGGGCTGGCTGGGCGAGTTGGGCCAGGACTCCACGTCCAGCAGCACCGCCATGACCTCGGCGTTATTGGTCTGGTAGGAACCCATCGCTTCCACTTTCTGCAACGCGCCGCCCGCGGGAGTGCTGAAGCCCTGGTCCATCCCATTGGGGCCGCTCGGCCCCACGCAACTCACCCCTTTGGTGCCATAGGTGAAATCCTCGCCTTGCCGCGCGGCTTCGCTGAGGGCGCTGATTGTCCCGGCGCTGGAGACGGGGAACTTGCTGTAATCCGCCTCGTAGGTATGAATCGCATTGGCAATGCTGCCCACGTCCAAGTGCGCCTTCTTGACTTGGGCCTGCACCTTCACCCGGGCCAGCGCGGGCAACAGCAGCGCCGCCAGGATGGCGATGATGGCGATGACGACGAGCAGTTCGATCAGGGTGAACCCCCGGCGCGAACGGCGGCCGCGATGCGGCGCCCGCGGCCGGGCTGGGGCGGAGCAGGAATGAAGCGAAGCAAGGTATTTCATAAATTTGGCGGGCGCGGCAAAGCGCCGGGGATGGGTTTGACGGAAAATAAAACCGGCCCGGGAAAACCGGGGAACGCGCGGATTTCCGGCGCGGACGGGCGCGCGGCGCGGACGCGCGGCGGAAACGACAATCGCCGGACGCCACTCGTTCTCCTGCCAGGCAATCGGCACCCGCTGGGCCGCCCGGGGTCGCCCGGCGCGGCCGCTTCCGCAAGCGCCCCGGGGTAATCGAAGTTGAGCGGGCGCAGTCATGGCATTCACGGCGCGCTGACCACCAGCGGCTTGTCGCTCCAGTTGCAAATGCGGTTGGTCTTGCCGCCAACCGCGATATCCATCCACAAATCGAACGAGTTGGGATTATTGGTCGGATTGGAAGAGTTATAGCGCCAGGGGTTGAGCTTGGCGCCCCGGGCATCCTGGTAAACCAGCGGCCCCTCCAGCGCGCTGCCCAGCACCGTGCAAACCGGATCCGCCGAGGCGCCATTGGTGATGGCCAGGTATTGCTTCCCATTGAGCCCCCGCAAAAATGACCTCGCGACCACGGCTTCATCCCCGCCGGAGTGGGCGCAGTTCACGAATCCCCTGACCTCCGGGCCAAACACCAGGGGAATCCTCGCCTCCTCGATTTGCGCGCTGTCGTCGAGCGTGCGGAAGACGCCGCCGGCATTGGTGGTCCCCAGCAATTCATAATAAAGCGTATTCAGGGCATACGGATTGGGATTGCCCGCCAGCCGGGCGTCGGGCGGGTAGTGGCCGAGCTTGTCCTTGTAGCGCTCAATGGCGGTTTCAATCTGCGCCATCTCGCCCTTGGCCCGGGCGCGCGTCATGGAAATCCGGACGCCGCGCACCGCGGGAAACGTCAAAGCCGCCAGGATGGCAATGACCGCGATGACAACCAGGAGCTCGATCAGCGTGAACGCACCGCCCCGCGGACGGGCGCGCCGCACACGCCGGGCCGCCGCGGACCTCGGGACGCGTTCCCGATTCGGTCTTTCGCCATTTGCCTTCTTCATTCGTTCGTCTCCCTTCATCGTTCGCGCAATTCGGATTCCAATCGCTCACTGAGCCATTGCTTGATCATGCTCTGGTAATTCAAGTAACGGGACTGGGCCAGGCGCTTGATGCGGGCCAGCATCCGGGCGTCAATTCGCAACGAGATGGCCACCGAGCCCGCCGTCTCCGAGGGCGTCGCCACCGCGCCTTCCATCAGGCGCAGATCCGGCTTGTTCTCCGCCCAGAAATCCGCCTCAGCCTCTTCGCTGTCGAAGATTGGCACTTCTTCCCATTTGGCAATGGCGCGCATTGTTCTGCTCACTTAACTTGTCCGCGATAACTTCTCTCCACGCCCGGCGCCTACTGCGCCAGGGCCTGATCCACTTTGCGCTGGTAGAAAAACCGTTCCTCGGGTTCGAATGGCCGCGCGAACAACACGCGGGCCTGCTTGCCGTTGGTCCGATACACACTGAAAATCCCCGTCCCGGCCGCCGAAACCCCCAGGTTAAAGAACCGCGCCTGCACGGCAAACCGTGCCGAGTCCGGCAACAGCCGAATGGCAAACGGATCCTCAAACGATTCCTCGATTTCCCGCAACGTCAAAGACCTGTCTAAATTGAAGGGCGGATTATTCCAGTCAAAATCCATAGAGACTTTCTCGTCTGTATAAAGCCCATACAATGTATCTACAATGTATTTACACCTGGCAGCAAGTGTTTGTCAAAAGATTTTTTCGCTTTTTTTTCGCCACCATGCGCTTCCAGGCAATTTGGAGCACGGCTCATTGATCCTTGCCCCCAGATAACCGAAGCTGATCTCTGGCCCACAGATACTGCTTGTCTTGGGCAACCCTCCAATCCACCAGCCAAGCTGTGCCAATTTGGCACACTCTCATCTCTGCGGCCATTCCTGCATACCCTCACGCGCAAACCCCATCCGAAGGCTTCCTCAAATCCAAAATACCCTCCCAATCCACCTCAGCCAGTCAGGCGCTCCCCTGCCCCACGTCTTATCAGCCAATCCTCTGATTTCCGCTAATTTACCCTATTTTCACCCGACTATATGGCCGTGTACAAGGGGTGTACAACGGATGCTCACCGGGATTACAAGGAAAAATCCTTTGTACATCCGATGAGCATCCGTTGTACACCCCTTGTACACGGCTTGAGGTTGGCCAGGGAAAAGCCTGTAAGGAGTGAAGTTGGCTAAAATGGAACGCGGTTGGTGGCCGGGGCAGTTGCTTCGCCTGATCGGAGGTTCCGGAGTGGCTTTATATGCCCGAAGTTTTTGGCGGCTGATTGGGCAACGATAACCGTCGCGCTATCTGCGCGCCGGTGTGCCAAATTGGCACAGTTCGGCTGCGATAATTGCGACTTGCTGGAGCCATTATCACTTGGGTTTTGGCTGTCAATGTCCCACCGGTTGCGTGGCCGGCTTGCGAGGGGCGGTTGCGCCAGCCTGCCACCCGGTCAGGCTGGGCGGGCCGCAAAGCCGGCCAGTGGCTGCCGGTAGTTCGGTTTTCGCGCGAACGGGTTATTCGTCTTTGCCGCCGCCGCCACCTTCGCTGCCGACCTTGTTCATCAGCTCGATAAGCGGCAGAAACATGGCGATGACGATACTGCCAACGATAACGGCCAGGAAGATGATCATGATGGGTTCGAGCAGGGAGGTCATGGCCGCGACGGCGTTGTCCACCTCATCGTCGTAGGTATCAGCGATCTTGAGGAGCATTTCGGGCAGGGCGCCGGTTTGTTCACCGACGTCCACCATGCTGATGACCATGGGGGGGAAGACCCCGGAAGCTTCGAGCGGCGCGGTGATGGTTTCGCCCTCTTTGACGTTTTCATGGACGGCGGCGACGGCGTTGGCGATGATGACGTTGCCGGCGGTTTCCTTGACGATGGTCAGGGCTTGCAGGATGGGAACGCCGCTGCTGACCAGGGTGCCCAAGGTGCGGGTAAAGCGGGAGATGGCGACCTTGTTGATCACCGGGCCGACGACGGGCATTTTGAGCTTGAACTTGTCAAAGACCCGCCGGCCGAACTTGGTGCGGATAAACAGCATGAGCAGGACGACGAAGCCTCCCAATATGGAGAGCGTGGCCACAAAGTGTTCCCGGATGGTATCGCTGATGGCGAGGACGAAACGGGTGAAGGCGGGGAGCTGCGCGCCCTCCAACATGCCGGCGAATACCTCTTTGAACTTGGGGATGACATAGACCATGAGGATGCTCAGGATGATCACGGCAACAACCAGCACGGCAACGGGATAGAACATGGCCGCGACTACTTTGCCCTTGATCTTCTGGGCTTTCTCCATGAATTCGGACAGGCGGTTCAAGACCACTTCGAGCACGCCGCCCAGTTCGCCGGCCTTGACCATGTTGACGAAGAGCCGGTTAAAGACTTTCGGATGCTGGGCCAGGCCCTCGGAGAAGGTGCTGCCGCCTTCGATGGCTATCGCCAGTTCGTTAATGATGCCCTTGAGGGTGGCGTTGCGTTCCTGCTTTTCCAGCACGCGCAAACCGCGCAGCAGCGGCAGGCCGGCATCCACCAGCGTGGCTAGCTGGCGGGTGAAGGTGGTCAGAACCTTGGATTTAACCCGTCCGCCCAGGCCGGGGATTTTGATGTTGATGTTGACATTGAGGCCCTTGCCGCCCTTTTTAGCGCCGGATTTGGCCGCCGGCGCGCTCTTTTTGTCGGGCTTGGCCTTGGCCTTGTCCACTTCCACGATTTTGGTCGGGAAGAGGCCCATGTCTTTGACCCGGCTGATGGCCTCGTTCTGGCTGGCGACCTCGAGCGTGCCTTTGCTCTCCTTGCCATGGGCGTCCATCGCCACGTAGGTGTATTTGGGCATAAGGGTCCGTTCGCGTTAGGTGTATTTGACGACTTCTTCGATGGTGGTGTCGCCGTCGAAAATGCTGCGCAGGCCGTCCTCGCGGAGGGGGATCATGCCCTGCTCGACGGCCTTCTGGCGCATGACGACGGTGGGGGCGCGTTCATTGATCAAGAGGCGGATGGCGTCATTGATAATGAGCAATTCAAAGATGCCCTTGCGCCCCCGGTAGCCGGTGTCGTTGCAGGCGGAGCAACCGCGGCCATAATAAAAGGATTTATCGCCCAGATCGTGCGCGGACAGGTTGAGGAGCGCCAACTGCGCTTCGGTGGGCTCGAAGGGGGTGCGGCAGTTCTTGCAGATGGTGCGCACCAGCCGCTGGCCAATGACGGCCACCATGGTCGAGGAAATCAGGAAGGGCTCCACGCCCATGTCAATCAGACGCGTGACGGCGCCGGGGGCGTCGTTGGTGTGCAGGGTGCTGAGCACCAGGTGCCCCGTCAGGGAGGCCTGGATGGAGATCTGCGCCGTCTCCAGGTCGCGCATTTCGCCGACCATGATGATATCGGGGTCCTGGCGCAGGAAGGAGCGCAGGGCTTTGCTGAAGGTCAGCCCGACGCTCTCGTTGATGGCCACCTGCATGATGCCGTCAATGTCGTATTCGACCGGGTCTTCCGCGGTGAGCAGCTTGGAGTCAATGGTGTTCACCCGGCGGAGGCAGGAGTAGAGGGTGGTGGTCTTGCCGCAGCCGGTCGGCCCGGTGACGACGAAGATGCCATTGGGCCGCTGAATAGTCTCGACGGTGTAATCGTAGAGGAACTTGGGGAAGCCCAGCGTTTCGAGTTCGAGGCTGACGGCGGCGCGGTCCAGAACACGCAGCACGACCGACTCGCCGAATTGCGTGGGCAGGGTCGAAACGCGCAGGTCAATGGTGCGATTGCCGAGAGGGTAAGTGATGCGCCCGTCCTGCGGCAGGCGGCGCTCCGAGATGTTCAGGTTGGCCATGACCTTGAGGCGGGAAACCACCGGCAAGGCCAGGTGCTTGGGCGGCGGGGCCATCTCGTAAAGGGCGCCGTCCACGCGGTAGCGGATTTTGAACTCGGTCTCGAACGGCTCGAAGTGAATGTCGCTGGCGCGGTCCTGGACGGCCTGGAACAGGACGAGATTGACGAAGCGGACGATGGGGGCCTGGTCGGCCATGTGCGCCATCATGGCCGCGTCATCGGTGACGGCCAGCTCGCTGGCTTCCCGCGCGATTTCCTGGTCGTCGCCCAGCTCCTTCAGCACGTCCGCGACGCTTTCGCTCTCCTGCGGATAGAACTTCTCGATGGCTTTCTGGACCTGGCCCGGGTCGGCCACGACCAGTTGGATGTCCCGTTTGATGACGAAACCAAGTTCGTCAATGCGGCTGACATTCAGCGGGTCGGCCAGCGCGACTTGCACGGTGGAGCCGGCCATTCCCACGGGCAGGCACTGGTACATGCGCGCGGTCTTGGCCGGAATGACGCGCAGCAGCTCTGGCGTCAAATCCCGCTCGTGGATGGTCACGGTCGAAGCGCCCAGGTGATCCGCGATGACCTGCAGAACGGTGTCCAAGTCCAGGAGGCCAAAGTCCGTCAGGATTTGCGCCACGGGCTTGCCGGTGCGCTTGAGTTCGCCGAGCACCTCCTCGTACTGCAGGTCGTCAATCAGGCCTTGGGATTTGATCAGGGCCAGCAGGGGATCGTGAATCTCTTCGGACATACGACGGCGGGATTACACTTTTCCTTCGACCACGGCTTGCGCGTCGGCGCCCACCGCCGCCGCCAGCTCCAGCTCCTGCAGTTTGGCCTGGATGGTAACCGGGTCCTGGGACTTGGTGATCACTTCCTCGCGGGCAATCATCCCGGCCAGGTATTTGTCAATCAGGAAGCTATCCAGCGTCACCATCCCGTATTTGGCGCCGGTCTGGATGTCGGACTGAATGCGGAAGGTCTTGTTGTCGCGAATCAAGGCGGCCACCGACGGGGTGTTCATCATGATCTCGAAGACCGCCACGCGCCCCGGCTTGTCCACGCGCGGGATCAGCAGTTGGGAGATGACGCTCTGCAAGACGGTGGAGAGCTGGATGCGGATTTGCTCCTGCTGGTTCGTGGGGAAAGCGTTGACGAGACGGTCAATCGTCTTGGCGGCGCCGGTGGTGTGCAGCGTGCCGAATACCAGGTGCCCGGTCTCGGCCGCCGTGATGGCCGCGTCAATGGTCTCCAAATCGCGCATTTCCCCGACTAGGATCACGTCCGGGTCCTGGCGCAGCACGCGCCGGAGCGCCTCGGCGAAGTTCGGCACGTCCACGCCGATTTCGCGCTGGGTGATGAGGGCTTTCTTGTGTTTGTGGTAGTACTCGATGGGGTCTTCGATGGTGACGATGTGCGCCTCGTCGCGTTCTTCGTTGATGATGTTGATCATGGACGCGAGCGTGGTGGTCTTGCCCGAGCCGGTGGGGCCGGTCACGAGCACCAGGCCGCGCGGCTTGTAGAGCAGTTCCTTGGCCGAGGGCGGCAGCCCGATCTGCTCCATGGTGAGCATCTTGTTGGGAATCTGGCGCAGCACCAGGCCGAAGTTGCCCTTTTCCTTGAACACGCTGACGCGGAAGCGGGCCATATCGCCAAAGGCAAAGCCGAAGTCGGCGCCGCCGCGCTCGCGCACGTGCTGGATGTGGTCTTCCGAGGTGATGCTGCGCATCAGTTCTTCGCTGTCTTCCGGCGACAAGGAGGGGCCTTCCACCCGGTGCAAAATGCCGTGCACGCGGATGACGGGCGCCGTGCCCACGCGGATGTGGAGGTCGGACGCTCCTTCGGAGACGACCAACTGCAACAGATCGGACATTGAGTAAGACATGCTTGAATCCAGTTAAGCGGCGGTTCCCGCCGGCGCGCCACCCCGCTGCACCGTCCCCGGGCTTTGAATCATTGGACAGCGCCGCCGCGCTTTCGTCACACTGCTCATTGCGTTGCTTTCCGGCGGGGCATTTAATCCACGTCGCCCACAGTCGCGTGGATGACTTCGTCCAGGGTAGTCAAACCCGCCTGGGCCTTGCGAATGCCGTCTTCGCGCAGGGTCCGCATGCCCATCTCGCGGGCGCGGGCGCGCAGCACCGACGACGCGACCTTTTCGTAAATGAGTTTGCGGGCTTCGTCGTCTATGAGGAAGATTTCAAAGATGCCAAAGCGGCCGCGGTAGCCGGTATTGGAGCAATTGGCGCAGCCCTTGCCTTTCATGTACGTGGCGTTCTGGACGCTGGCGGCGTCCAAGCCCAGCGTGCGCATTTCGGCCTCCGTGGGCAGGCTGGGGCTGGCGCATTGCTTGCATACCTTGCGCACCAACCGCTGGGCCATCAATCCGCGGGTCGAGGAAGCCACGAGAAACGGCTTGACGCCAATATCAATCAACCGCGTGACGGCGCTGGGCGCGTCGTTGGTATGGAGGGTCGAAAACACCAGGTGCCCGGTGAGCGACGCGTTGATCGCGATGGTGGCCGTCTCCAGGTCGCGGATTTCCCCAATCATGATGACGTTGGGCGCCTGGCGCAAAATCGAGCGCAGGGCAAAGGCAAACGTCAGCCCCACCGCTTCGTTGACCTGCACCTGGTTGATGCCCGAAAGCAGGTATTCCACCGGATCCTCGACGGTGATGATTTTGCGATCGGGGCGGTTGATGAAGTGCAGGCAGGAATACAACGTGGTGGTCTTGCCCGAACCCGTCGGCCCGGTGACCAGCAGGATGCCGTCGGGCAGGCCAATGAGCCGTTCAAAGGTTTGCTGGTCATCCGTAAAAAAGCCCAGTTCCGCCAGCCCCAGGCGCAGCCCTTCCTTGTCCAGGATACGCATGACGATGCTCTCGCCATGGTTGGTGGGCAGGCAGGACACGCGCAAATCAATCAACTTGCCCCCCACCGAGGTCTGGATGCGCCCGTCCTGGGGAATCCGGTGCTCGGAGATGGACATGTTGGACTGGATTTTCAGGCGGCTGATAACGGCGGCTTGCAGCTTCCGGGGCGGGGCTTTGACCTCGTGCAGGACGCCGTCAATGCGGTAGCGCATGCGGAAGGTCTTTGCCAGCGGCTCCAGGTGAATATCCGACGCGCGCATCTTGAATGCGTCCACGATGATGGTATTGACCAGCTTGATGAGCGGCGCATCCGCTTCCACCACCGCCCCGTCGCCGGCATCAACGGCCTGGATCTCCACATGCTCGCGCGTGAGGTCCTCGATCACCTGCTTGAGGCGCGGGTCCGCCGCGAGGCCGCCCCCGCCACGCTCGGCGTAGTATTTACTCAAGGCCGCCTCGATGTCCTCGTCGGAGGCGACGCGCAGGCTAATCTCGGCGTGCAACAGGTGCGTCAGGCTATCAATCGTATCGAGGTCCGACGGGTCGGTCACCGCGACGGTGAGGCTGTTATCGTGCTTAAAAACCGGCACCACCCGGTACTTGCGGGCAATGTGCCGGGGAACCGCGGCGATGACGTCATCGGCGATCTGCAACTCACTGAGGTTGACGACTTCCGCGCCGAAATGGGAGGCCTTGGCCTGCGTGACATCGGCGGGACGGATAACCTTGTTGGCGAGCATGAGGTCCACCACGCCCACCCCGGCCCCGGCGGCTTCGCGGCGCGCCTCATCCACCTGCTCGGCAGAAACGTACCCCAAATCCACGAGGATATCTGCCAGATAGTCGTCTTTCTCAGCCACAGTTTATTTTATGCTACGCACGAATGTCGTTAGAAACTTGTGTAGCAGCATACTAACCCAATCGGTAATGTCAATCCGCGCGGTGCCAAAATCTGGCCATCAGGCGCGCCCCCCCCCTGGCTGGGAGGCTGCCCCCGGCCTGTTCCCGCCGCGGCGCTTTTATCCGTAGAACTACACAGCGGTTGCTTGCGTATTTATTGGCATTGCGGCCTCTCCAACGAGAAAGGATAGTGCTGTATTCCGTTAAACGGAACAGGCTGATGGCGGCCGGAAACGCTCTACCTCCGCGCCGCCCGCCCTTAGCGCGGTCTTCGCTGACTGCGCTTTTTTTTGGGAAAGGAAGCAGAGCGCGTCGGCCCCCGATCGATAAGGATTTCCCTTACAAAATAATCCGCCATTGGCTGACTATACCTCCCGGGGGCTTTGCGTTAACTTACTCTTGCGGTTCTGGATACCGCGCGAGAGTTGGTGGTGTTTGTGGGGATTAAAGACCAGGGGCGGCGGGGAAAGGTATGAAAGCTGCCCTGTCCTGGGAATAAGCCCGGGCGTGACTCCCTGGAGTTGCGCCCGGGCTTGGAGTATCCGGGGCGCCCGCCCGCCGGGCAGAACAGAGCATCCGCCCGCCAGCGGCTTCTGCTTGTCGCCGGCCCGCGATTGGTTCAGATTGCGGAGCATGAAACCGTCGCCGGCTGCCCCCGCTTCTGCCGCCATCCTGCAGACTTTGCCGCACCGCGCATCCCCGGGCCTCTCCGGCGTCCCGTCCGCGGGCGCGCCCGGCCGCCTGGTCTCGCTGGATGCCTTCCGCGGCCTGGTGATCCTGGCAATGACGCTCGTCAACTATCTCGCCGGGGTGAAAAACATCCCCGCGTGGGCCAAACACCTGCCCCCGGAACAGGAAGGCTATACGTTTGTAGATGTGGTGTTTCCAGGGTTTCTGTTCATCGTCGGCGTCGCAATTCCATTGGCGCTGCATAAGCGCATGGCCCGGGGCGAATCCGGATTCTCTCTGCTGCGGCGCGTGGTTACGCGCTCCGCCGCGCTGCTGTTCGTCGGGGTCATCATGGTCAATTCGAGTTATTACTCGGCCGACGCCACCGGCCTGAGCAAAAGCCTTTGGTTTCTGCTGGCCATGCTGGCGGTCGTGGCGCTGTGGAATAGTTATCCTGCCGTCGCGCCGCGCATGAAACAGCGGATTTTCCTGGGGCTGCGCGCCCTGGCCGCCCTCGTGCTGGCAGGTTTGCTGATTGCTTTCCGCGGCCAGAATGCGGAGGGGCAGGTTGTCTGGCTGCAACATGCCTGGTGGGGCATTCTGGGCCTGATTGGCTGGGCCTATCTCGTCTGCTGCCTGGCCTACCTGGCATTTCGCGGCAGCTCCGTTGCGCTCATGGGCATGCTCGGCTTTCTGATCGCGCTTTACATCGGCGACAAGCACGGCGTGCTCGATTGGCTAGGCCCCATCCGCAGCTTCGTCGGGGTCGGGCCGGTTCTGGGCAGCACGGCTGCCAATGTCATGATTGGCGTGCTGGTCGGAAATAGTTTCGTGGGGGAAGCAGCCGCGCTCCGGCCCGCCGTCCGGGTTCGGTTCCTGCTGGGGTTTGGGCTGGGGCTCTACCTCGCGGGCACCCTGCTCCGCCCGCTGCATGGCATCAATAAAACCGCCGCGACGGATTCCTACACCCTGGTCACCGGCGGGCTTTGCTGCCTGGCGTTTTTGTTCGTGTATTGCCTTATGGACCTGGGCCACCTGCAGCGCTGGGCCAGGCCGCTGGTGCCCATCGGCCAGAACGCG
This sequence comes from Verrucomicrobiota bacterium, assembly GCA_012517205.1. Classification (GTDB taxonomy): domain Bacteria; phylum Verrucomicrobiota; class Verrucomicrobiia; order Limisphaerales; family UBA8199; genus UBA8199. The sequence goes on along the minus strand of JAAYVL010000153.1, from coordinate 59,002 downwards.
CTGCTGGCCTACATTCTGCCTGGCATTCTCGCCAACTTCTTTACCGTGCTGGGCCTGCCGGGCTTGCTGTGGCAATACCATAGCGGCTGGCCCGGCGCCCTGAACGCCGGCGTCCTGACCCTTCTGATCATGGTCATCACGTGGAGCGCGACCCGCGCCGGCATCCTGCTTAGGCTGTGATGCCGCCATCGGCGCGACTCCCGTCTCGACACTTGCCCCGCCACGCCTTAGCCTTCCGCTTAATGGTTCTGGACTTCACCAAAATGAACGGCGCGGGAAACGACTTTGTGCTGGTTGACAACCGGGCACAGAAAGTCCGGCTCACCCGCGATCAAATCGTGCGCCTCTGCGACCGGCATCGGGGAGTGGGCGCGGACGGCGTCATACTCCTGGGCCCCTCCCCCTCGGGCCAGGCGGACTGGGGCTGGGAGTTCTATAACTGCGATGGAAGCTCCGGCGAGATGTGCGGCAACGGCGCGCGCTGTTTTGCCCGGTTCGTGCAACGGCTGACCGGGCCGCCGGGCGAACTCACCTTCGAGACCGGGGCGGGCATCATCACCGCGAGCTTTCAGGGCGAGCGCGTCACCGTCAACCTGACCCGCCCCCGGGATCTGCGGCTTAATGAACCGGTGCCGCTTTCCACGGGCACGGAAACGATTCATTCGATCAATACGGGAGTGCCGCACGCGGTAATCTTCGTGCCGGATACCGATCGAGTGGCGATGGCGCAGCTCGGGCCGGAAATCCGCCAGCACCCGCACTTCGGCCCCCAGGGCACCAACGTGGATTTTGCGCAACGGCTGGGGCCCAACCACCTCCGGGTGCGAACCTTCGAGCGCGGAGTGGAGGGCGAAACGTTGGCGTGCGGCACCGGGGTGACCGCCGTGGCGCTGATTGCGGCGCGGCGATACGGCCTCTCGTCCCCCGTCAGAATCCAGGTCCGCAGCGGCGGGGAATTGGAAGTCAGCTTCAAGGATGAAGGCGGGGAATTTGCCGACGTGCGGCTGAGCGGCCCCGCGGAATTCGTCTTCGAAGGAAGGATTGAGCTTTAGGATGTTTGCCGGAACCTACACCGCCCTGGTGACGCCGTTCCGGAACGGCGCGATTGACGAGCTGGCGCTGGAACGGCTGGTCCGACTCCAGGTGCAGGCGGGCGTGGACGGAATCGTCCCCGTGGGCACCACCGGCGAATCGCCGACGGTGGATTACAACGAGCACGTCCACCTCATTGCGCTGGCCGTAAAGTTTGCGCGGCGGCAAATTAAAGTGCTCGCGGGCACGGGAGGCAATTCCACCAGCGAAGCGGTCTTTTTGACGGAACAGGCGGAGCGAGCCGGGGCCGACGGCTCCCTCCAAGTGGCGCCCTACTACAACAAACCCACGCCCGAAGGCCTGTTCCAGCACTTCCGCCAGGTCGCGCGGAGCACGCGCCTGCCCCTCATGCTCTACAGCATCCCCGGCCGCTGCGGCGTCGAAATCGGCGTGGACACCACCCGGCGGCTGGCGCGCGAATGCCGGAACATCATCGGCATCAAGGAAGCGGGCGGCCACGCGGACCGCGTGAGCCAGTTGCGGGCCGCGCTCGGGCCGCGCTTCGTGATTCTCAGCGGCGACGATTCGCTCACCCTGCCGTTCATGGCGGTGGGCGCGCAGGGCGTCATCAGCGTGGCCTCAAATGTCATCCCGCGCCAGGTTGCGCGCATGGTGCGCGCGTTTGCCGCCGGCAAAACCGAAACGGCCCTCAAGCTGCACCAACGATACTACCCGCTTTTCAAAGACCTGTTCCTCGAGACCAACCCGATTCCCGTAAAGGCGGCTCTGGCGATGCTCGGCCTGATCAAAGAGGAATACCGCCTGCCCCTCGTGCCCCTGCCCCCGCGAAAACGGCGGGTTCTGCAGGCGACGATGAAGGCAGTGGGAGTGTTGAAGTAGGCAACAAGGCCGCCGGCGATCCGGGGTCGCGCCGTGCGCGAGGCCGCACCCCGCACTCCACGCTCCAAACCGGATAGAGCAGCCCCCCGTTTAGAGCCTGTCCCCCAAGCGGTTTGTTTGGAAGAGCGCCGCCTGCGCGGCGACAATGCGGGCGTGCGCGGATAGCCGACGGCTGTTTGGGGCACGGAGACGGATAAATCCCCGGTCAGGAACGACTCGCCTTCGCAAGGCCGCCCCTTTAGAAACCGTGCCGGCAGGCCCCCGACCGCCCTCGGCGGGGCGCTACTGGACTGCAGCCCACGACATCCCTGCCACCCCAGCAGCAGTCCGCGCCAAAGGCGGCCAGCCGGCAGCAGCCCCTATCACGCACCCTCGCATTTGCGGCCTTTCACCAAAACCGCCGCGCCGGCGCGCGACGAACCCTCGCCGCCAGCCGTGGCGCTCGATGCCGCGCCCCTCGGGGACCGGCTCCCATTTAGCTCTTCGCGGGCTCAGCCGGCGCCGCCGCCGGCTGCCGGCCAAACACACTGAACAAGAGCGTCCACACGAGCACGAAAATGGCTGCCGGAATGAAGAACCCCTTCCAGTTGTGCCGCTGGGCTTTCAAATAGTCCTCGCGGGTGACCTTGGTCCCAATCCGCTCGAACGTCGCCTTCAACTCTGCCCGGGTGTAATTCACCCCGCCCGCTTCCCAGTTTTCCGGCAGCTTATCCAGGTCAATGGAACCGTCCGGCTGGGTGTACATCCCGAGGTGCTCCCCGAAGTTGAATACGTTCTTATCGCCACAGAGATATTTGACCGACTTGGTCAGGTCCAAATAACGCCAAGCCGAGGTTTCCATCGCCGGGTCATTCCATGCCGGGAGCGCTTTCCCCGGCTGCCCTTCCTCGACCGCCACCGTCTTGGTGATGGCCGGGGCATTGCGGTCAAACTGGTAGCCGAACGCGTAACCGCTGAGCACCTGGCCGACTCCCAACAGCAAAAACGCCAGCAAACTCTGGACGCTCGCCTTGAGATGCGCCGGGGCCACCCGGTCGCCAAACATATAGGCCGCCACATAAAGGAACGCATACCCCATCCCGTGGAAGAGCAACCCGATCAGCGCAAACTGGAACCCCGCCAGCGTAAAGATGAAATAGCGGGCCGCCCAGGCACCCATGCCAATCACCAGCACCCACTTGAGCCCTATCCGGGCGACGCAAAACGGCAGGATTGCCATGAAAAACAGCTCGGAAAACTGGTTGAGCGTGCCCAGTGCCACCGGCGCCGGGTAACCATACTCGCTCAGATAGGGCACCACCGACGGGAAAAAGTAGTTGCTCCCGAAAATGCTCGCCATGAACGCGCAAAGTATGAAGACGCTAAACGTGGGGGACTTCAACAACGACAAGGCCCCCAGGCCGAAAGTATCCGTCCGGGCTCCTTTCGCCGGCGCCCCCTTGGGCGGAGTATCCGGCAATGTAAATGAGTAAAGCCCGAGGAACAGCCCGCAGCCGCCACCGATGAAAAAGAAATTAGGACGAGCCGCCCCTCCCCCGAAGACTTCCACGACCAGGTTCACGATAATCCAGCCGGCCGTCCCAAAGATAAAGACCTTGGGCGCCTTGGCTGAATCCGGTATGTGCTTGAACACCACCGTGTTAATCAGCGGGATGGACGGCATAAAGCAGACCCCGGAAATCAACATCAACGCCATCAGTGGCCCGAAGGGGATCGAGACCGTGCCAGCCGCCGCCCCCGCCTCGGCCTGCGCGCAAATCACGCCGCTCGCCACCAGCGCCGCCCCTGAGATCAGGTGCAGAAGCCCCAGCATCTTTTGAGCGGAAAAATACCGATCCGCAATCGGCCCGATAAACATCGGCGCAATAATCGCCCCCCACGGAATCGCCATATACAGGTAGCCAATATGCGGGCCGCTCATCTTCCCGTTCAAATAGCCGCCCAAGGCCACACACCAACTCCCCCAAATCGCAAATTGCAGCAGATAGGCCAACTGCAGCCTCGGGTAAACACAGCGCACTTTGTTGTCTGTCATTCTATACTCCTGATCGTTTTCGGTTGATGCCATTGATCGCCCTCGAAAGAAGGGCCATCCACAATGCGCTTCTTATGGCAGGAACCTTGCCCCGGCTCAAGAGAAAAACTCGCCGCAATCGCCCAGCCTTCAGTACCAGCCGGAATTCCATTCCCAAATCCCTTCCCAATAACGGCATCCCTACCTCTTCCCTATCCCCTCCTGCCCCCATCCCTTCCAGCCGTGTACAAGGGGTGTACAAGGGATGCACCCCGGATGCCCATCGGATTTTCTGTTGTTCTCCCGGTGAGCATCCCTTGTACACCCCTTGTACACGGCTAGTTGGTGGCTATTTATGGGCCTGAAATTACGCGGGTTAAATTCAAAGTGGCCTTGGGAAGGATTTGCAGGGGCGAAAACAGCTTAGTGTCCAATAATTGGACAGTTCTGCGACGGGTGGTGAGTTGCGGCGTCTGGCATTATTCCGGTTCCGAACATGGGCTATTGAGCAAAACATCGGGGGATTTCTGCCGCCGCAAAAATGCGAGCCTGCGCCTGGGCGGGTTCTGGCTATCGCGGCACCTGCCGGACGAGCCTCCAGGCCAATTTCCCACCATCCTTGCCGTATCCGGGGCGCTTGGGGGCGTAAAGGGCTATTGCTTATCCGTTTGACTTTTCCCCCGGCGACGGGCGTATTGGGACGGCAAAGCGCCGTGCGCCGCGTGGTCCGTGGGCGGACGCGCCCCGCGCGGCGCGCCACGTATGACGAAGATCATCATCACGGGCTCGAAAGGCCGCATGGGCCAGGCGCTGGCCGCCTGCGCCGCGCATCATTCGGATTTGCAAATTGTCGGCCTGATTGACCAGGGCGACGACCTGCGTTCGGTGTTGGACCGGGGGGAGGTGGTCATTGATTTTAGCCTGCACAGTGCCTCCCCAGGCATTGCGGCCCTGTGTGCCGCGCATCGGAAGGCGCTGGTCGTCGGCACTACCGGCCATTCGGATCTGGAGAAATCGCAGATCACCGGTTGCCAGGCGCGAATCCCCGTGGTGCTGTCCTCGAACTTTTCCACGGGCATCAACACCCTGTTCTGGCTGACGCGCAAGGCGGCGGAGATACTGGGAGCGGGCTTTGATTTGGAGATTGTTGAAATGCACCACCGCCTGAAGCGCGATGCGCCCAGCGGGACGGCGCGGACGCTGGCGGAGATTCTGGCGGAGGTCCGCCAGCAGCAGCTTGGTCAGGTCCTGCGGCATGGACGCGCCGGCATCGTGGGCGAGCGTCCGGCGGAGGAGATCGGCCTGCACTCCGTGCGCGGCGGCGACGTGGTGGGGGACCATACGGTCATTTTTGCCGGCGCGGGCGAGCGCGTTGAACTGACCCATAAGGCTTCCACGCGGGAGACGTTTGCCGAGGGCGCGCTGCGGGCGGCGGTGTGGGCGGTGAAGCAACCGCCCGGGCTCTACGATATGCAGCACGTGCTGGGGCTTAAATGAAGGCGAAAAGACAAAGCCCCGCCCGCCCCCGCCGTCCGGCCGCGCGGAAAGAAACAGCGGACCTCGGGGAGTGGGCCATCGTGGCCCTGGGCTCAAACCTGGGGAATTCGCGGCAGAATGTGCTGCGGGCGATGGCCTGCTTGCGGCAATTCTCCCGGCATCCCTTGCGCAAGTCCTCCTTGTGGCAAACGGAACCGGTAGATTGTCCTCCGGGCTCGCCGGCGTTCGTGAACGCGGTCGTGGCTTTTGCGCCGCGGCGGGGGGCAACCCCGGAAGCGTTGCTGACGCGCCTGCGCGCGCTGGAGCGCGCCTTTGGCCGAAGGCCAAAGAAAGTGATGAACGAACCGCGCCCGCTCGACCTGGATTTGATTGCGTTTGGCCGCGAAACCCGCGCCAGCCAGCGGCTGACGCTACCCCATCCGCGCGCCCACCTGCGCCGCTTTGTGCTCCAGCCGTTGAGCGAAATTGCGCCGGACCTGGTGCTTCCCGGCCAGGCGAAGCCGGTGTGGCAGTTGCTGACGGAATTGCCCCTGGACGCTGCGCCCGGCCCGGAGGCCCTGCCGGTCCGGATAACCCAGCCCGGCGGGCGAAGAGCGCCGGCCGCCTTTGCCACTTGCGCCAGGCGTGCGGGGCGGACGCCAAAATCTGCAATTCGGCGTTGACTCGAAATATCTTCCCCGCCTAGTGTGGCCGCAACAACGTGTGCAAATCGTATTAAAAGGAACTTCATGCCGGATCTAAAACAACTCTACGATGCCGTGGTAAGCGGCGACGCCAAGACCGCCCAACTAATCACCAAAGAAGCCCTGGCCGCCGGGATTGACCCGCTGAAGCTGGTCAACGAACACATGGTGCCCGCCATGGACGAGGTGGGACGCCGTTTCGAGGCGAACGAGTATTTCGTGCCCGAGTTGCTCATCTCCGCGCGCGCCATGAAGGGCGCCCTCGAGCTCATCCGGCCGCTCCTGATCGCGCGCGGCGACAAGCCGGTTGGGCGCGTCGCCATCGGCACCGTCAAAGGCGATTTGCACGATATCGGCAAGAACCTGGTCGCTTCCCTGCTCGAGGGCGGCGGTTTTGAGGTTCTCGACCTGGGCGTCAATGTTTCCCCGGAGAAGTTTATTGAAGCGGTCAATGCCAAGCAGGCCGACATTGTGGCCATGTCCGCCCTGCTGACCACGACCATGCCCGCCATGAAGACCACGATTGACGCGCTCACCCAGGCGGGCGTGCGCGGCAAGGTCAAGGTTCTCATCGGCGGCGCGCCCATTACCCAGAAATACGCCGACGAAATCGGCGCGGATGGCTACAGCGAGAACGCGGTGGGCGCCGTGGCCCTGGCCAAGAAGGCCGTGGGAGTGGCCTGATCCCGCGGCACGGGTTTCTCCGCCGGCCATGCATCCGCTTCTTGAGGAACTCCTTTCCCAGGGGCCGGTCATAACCGACGGCGCATGGGGCACCGAACTTCAGGCGCGGGGCCTGGGCGCGGGGGAGACGCCGGACCTTTGGAACCTCACCCACCCGGAGCGCGTCGGCGAAGTTGCCGCGGCGTATGTGGCCGCCGGCAGCCGGGTGATTCTCACCAATACCTTCGGCGCCAACCGCATCCGCCTTGCCGAAGCGGCTGCCGGAGATCAAGCCGGCGAGATCAACGCGCGCGGCGTGGAGATTTCGCGCCAGGCCGCCGCTGGCCGCGCCCGCGTGTTCGCCTCGATCGGCCCGACCGGCAAACTGCTCATGAACGGCGATGTCACCGAAGCCGAGCTGTGGGCGGCCTTCCGCGAGCAGGCCCGCGCCCTGGCCGGCGCCGGGGCCGACGCGCTGGTTGTCGAAACGATGTCCGACCTGGCGGAGGCCACGGTGGCCATCGGCGCCGCGCGCGAGACGGGCCTGCCGGTCGTGGCCAGCATGGTCTTCGACAGCGGCAAAGAAAAGGATCGCACCATGATGGGAAATACGCCCGAGCAAGCCGTCCAGGCGCTGATCACGGCGGGCGCGGATGTCGTCGGCGCCAACTGCGGTCAGGGGGCCGCCGGATTCATCGGGATCTGCCGGCGAATGCGCGCGGTCACTGACCGGCCCATTTGGATGAAGCCCAATGCCGGGCTGCCGATTATGGTGGCCGGGCAACCCCGCTACACTACGACTCCCGAGGAGTTTGCCGGTTCTATTCCGGCCTTGGTTCAGGCGGGTGCCAACCTGGTCGGGGGGTGCTGCGGCACGCGGCCCGAGTTTATTGTCGCCGCCGGGCGCGCCCTGCGCCATCGCTGACCGCCGATGACCCGCCGGGAGCGAGTTCTGGCGCACTTGGCCGGCCAGCCGGTTGACCGGCTGCCGCTCATGCCCATCACCATGATGTTCGCCGGCTCGCTGATCGGCGCGCGCTACCGTGATTACTGCACCGACTACCGGGTGCTGGTCGAGGGGCAAATTCGCACCGCGGAGGCCTTCGGCTTCGACTACGTCAACACCATGTCCGATCCCGCACGCGAGGCGGCGGATTGCGGCGCGGCGGTGGAGTATTTCGATCATCAGCCCGTCGCGCTCGTGGAAGGCCAGTCCCTGCTGGCGGATAAGGCCCGGCTGCTCTCCCTGAAAGTTCCGGACCCGCGCGGCGGCGGCCGTATGCACAACGCCCTCAAGGCGCTGGAGTTGTACCAGCAGCGCGTCGGGAAGGAAATGATCATTGAGGGCTGGGTCGAGGGGCCCATCGCCGAAGCCGCCGACCTGCGCGGCATTAACACCCTGATGATGGACTTCTACGATGACCCGGCTTTTGTGCGCGACCTCTTCGCTTTCGTTATTGAAATGGAGCTGCGGTTTGCGCGCGAGCAGATCAAGGCCGGGGCGGACATCATCGGCGTTGGCGATGCCGCCGCGTCGCTCGTCGGCCCGGGGATTTACAACGAGTTTGTCTGGCCTTACGAAAAGCAGCTTGTGGACGGCATCCACGCCCTTGGCGGCCGGGTCCGCCTGCATATCTGTGGCAATACCCGCCAGATACTGGAGGGCATGAGCCGGCTCGGTTGTGATATTATTGACCTGGACTCCCTAGCCCCGCTCACCGAGGCGCGGCAAAAGATGGGGCCGGATCCCGTCCTGCTTGGCAACCTGAACCCGGTCACCATTCTGCGCAATGGGAATCCGGACGACGTCACCCGGGCCATAGCGGAATGCCACCGCCAGGCCGGGCCGCGATTCATCGTCGGTGCCGGTTGTGAAGTTCCCCGTGATACTCCCCACGAAAATCTCCGCGCCCTTTGCGCCTACGCGCATTCCCATCGCCCGTAGCCGCGGGGCTCCCAACGAACGCTAGAGCAAATTAATAAAACTGTAACCGCAATGGGCAAACCAGTTTGTTGCATCCTGACGTGTGATAGTCTTCAAAGCTGAGGCTATTGCCCCGATCCGTTCCGAGTCGCTGCGTGCCTCTTGGCCACGGGGGTGGTTTTTAACCTTGCTCCACATGTTCTCGATCGGATTGAGGTCCGGCGAATAGGCAGGCAGAAACATCACTTGGGCACCCGCAGCCTTAAGCACCGAGCGGGTTGCTTCGCTTTTGTGAGGGGAGAGATTGTCCATCACCACCATGTCTCCTTCTTTAACGGTGGGACACAATACGCCCTCCACATAAGCTCGAAACACCTCCGTATCGGTCGGCCCGTCCACGGCCATGCAGGCGGTGGAACCGTCCATCCGTATGGCGCATAACATCGTGGTGGTTCGCCAATGACCATGCGGACTCTTGGCATGCACGCGTTGCCCTCGCAATGCCCTGCCGCGCAGGCGCGTCATGTTGGTCTTGGCTCCGGATTCATCCAGGAAGATCAGTTTTGCCGGATCCAACCCGGCCTGGCGACGTTTCCATTCTCGGCGGACCTGCGCTATGTCCGACCGATCCTGTTCGCTGGCGCGGAGTGTCTTTTTTTATATGTCATACCATTTCTCACCGTGAATCGGAACAGTGGGTCAAAGCGTAGCGTTTGCTTTAGCGTGAAGCCAGTGGTGAATGAGGGATAAGACTTTGGCCGGCGTTTCCCAGAATGGGCGCAGCGCCCGGGTCAGCGATTCCTCCAAAGTGTCCAAGCTGGTGTGACGTTGATTGCACGTGATGTCCTGCACTTGGTCCCATAGCCCCTCGATAGGATTGAGTTCTGGGCTGTAGGGGGGGCAAGGGAAGCAGATGAACCCGTTGGGGCAGATGCTTATCCTCCGCGCGCGGGTGAAAACCGGCCTGATCCCCAATTACCACAGGCTCGGCAAACGGATCGCGGGCGGCAATTTGCCCCAGAAAATCCCGGCTGAAGTCCAGACCGACCGAAGGCATAAACCGGAACTGAGCCTGCCCCGTCAACCCTTCCAGGGCCCCATATACATATTCCCACTCATAGCGCTGCTGTTGCGCAATCACCACCCGCTGCCCGCGCAGCGTCCAACAACGCCGACGGTGCGTATGCAGACCAAACCGGCTTTCATCGGCCACCCAGATCTTCACCGGTCGATCTTTGGGCAAGGCCAGCCGTTTAAGCCGTTCCTCCAACTCGGCGCGGAAGGCGGCGCGGGCCAACGGGTTCTGCAACACGTGGGCAGGGCGCGGAACCCGCAGCGCGCCTCCGGCTTTTCCCAACCACCGATACAGGGATTTGGCCGCCCGCTTGATCCCGTGTTCCTCCTGCAGCCAAGCGGCGACCTGTCCCGCCGTGCGCCAACGCCCGGATTTCAAGCCTGCCACCAACGCTTCCTGCACGGCGGGGGCCCCGATCGGACTGCTCGAACCGGGGGGCGTGTCCCGGCGCAGCAATTCCTCCACCCCGCCGGCCAGATACTTGTTGAGCCACAGGGCGAAGGTGCTCGGGGCACAGCCCACTATCTGGGCGATGTCTCGGTAGCCGTGCCGCCCCGTGGTGGCCAACAGGATCGCTTGGAGTCGTTGACGCTGGCGAACGTTGTTCGCCGCCTTGAATCGTTGTTCCAACTCGGCTTTCTGGGCCGGAAGGACGGTCAGTTTGAGTCGGGCTCGGGCCATGCCGATGCGTCTCACATCCCCTTCCAAATCGCAAGCATATTGTTCTGATTATTATAGAGAAGTGGTATTACGCTGGCCGAAGCCAACTGCGGAGAGTTCAATTCCAGTCCCGCGATTCCGAGCCTCTCAGCTTGGAACCAGACCGCTTCACCCTCTATGAAAACCACCGCAACCTAGTTTTTTGGGATGAAATGAGGGCAGGCAGTTGAACCACCCAACTGAATCGCTGCGGTTTCGTTTAGTTGGTTTTCGAAAGTCCACAGGAGTTTGAAAGTTCAGCGTATCCGGCAAATCAGGTTAAAGTTAGTTTGGGACAACAGTTAATATTGAATCGGCGTAGATTTCCCTTTATGAGTCTCGCGATGGTTAGCAGCAATACAAATAAGCCGACGGGAGCTTCACCGCTCGCTGGCAAACTCATACCGCGGGAAAAACTGGTGGACCTCAAGCAACTTGCGCGCGAATATTACCACCAGAAACCTGACCCCGGCAACCGCAACCAAGCGGTCAGTTTCGGCACGTCGGGGCATCGTGGCAGTCCGCTGCGCGGGACTTTTACCGAAGCTCACGTTCTAGCGATTACTCAAGCGATTTGTGATTATCGGCGTTGCCAAGGTATCCGTGGGCCGCTGTACATGGGCAAGGATACACATGCGCTTTCGGGGGTGGCCCAACGCTCCGCCCTCGAAGTACTGGCCGCCAATAATGTCGAGGTGATCATTCAGCGCAACGATGGCGTAACCCCCACTCCGGTTATCTCGCGGGCTATTCTGGTTTATAACCGGAACCGTAAGGAAGCCTTGGCGGATGGTATTGTTATTACACCATCGCATAACCCACCGGAGGATGGCGGATTTAAGTATAATCCGTCAAATGGCGGCCCGGCGGACACAGGGGTTACGAAATGGATTGAACGGCGGGCTAATGAACTGCTACGCGACGGCAATGCTGGTGTGAGCCGGATCCCATTCGACCGGGCACTTTCGGCGGCAACCACTCACAAGGAAGATCTCGTTTTAGCGTATGTCCAGGATTTGCGTAATGCCATTGACATGGATGCGGTTCATGCGGGCGGACTTCGGTTAGGGGTGGACCCGCTGGGTGGGGCCTCACTGCCGTTCTGGGAAATGATAAACTCCATCTATAAGTTGGACCTCACCGTGGTTAACCCGCGGCTGGATCCGACCTTTTCATTCATGCCAGTGGACCATGATGGTAAAGTTCGTATGGATTGTTCAAGTGCTTACGCAATGGCCGGATTGGTTGGATTGAAGGAGCATTACCAAGTGGCTTTTGGCAACGACCCGGACGCTGATCGGCATGGCATTGTTACACCGTCGGCAGGGTTGTTGAATCCAAATCACTATTTAGCAGTGGCCATTCACTATTTGCTCAGTCACCGGCCAAACTGGAATCCTAAGGCTGCGGTGGGCAAGACGCTGGTCAGCAGTAGCCTGATTGATCGCGTAGTGCGAAAACTGGGCTGGACGTTGATCGAGGTGCCGGTGGGATTCAAGTATTTTGCATCGGGGCTGTTTGAAGGCTCCTTTTGTTTTGGCGGCGAGGAAAGTGCAGGGGCCAGCTTTTTGCGGCGTGAAGGAACAGTTTGGACTACGGATAAAGATGGCATTTTGCTGGCTTTGTTGGCTGCAGAGATTACGGCCTGCACCGGTAAGGATCCGGGAGAGCATTATCAGATGCTCACTATGGAACTTGGGGTGCCTTTCTACACGCGAATTGACGCTGCAATCACCCCAGAGAAGAAAGCGCGCCTGGCAAAACTATCACCCGAAGCGGTCAAGGCGCCGAGCCTGGCGGGTGAAACCATCATTGCCAGGCTGACGCACGCGCCGGGATCCCATGAACCCTTCGGTGGGTTAAAGGTGGTGGCAGCCAATGGTTGGTTCGCCGCCCGACCTTCTGGCACCGAGAACCTTTACAAGATTTATGCCGAAAGTTTCTGCGATGAGAAACACTTGGAAGCTATTGTCCATGAAGCGCAGAACATTGTCAGCCTTGCTTTGAATGACTAAAAGGCCGCCGGCCTTCGCTTAACGGCCGGGGCGATCAAGAATCATGAATCCTACTGTTAGCCCCAAATTTCTTGTAGAGCGCGATGCCTGGAAGACGCTGGCTGCGCATTTTCGGACTGCCCGCCAATGGCATTTGCGGGATCTCTTCGCTAACGATCCGCAGCGCGGGGAACGGCTAAATGCCGAAGCCGCAGGATGGTTCCTGGACTATTCCAAGAATCGTATCACGGACGAAACGATTAAACTTCTCCTGCAACTGGCGCGGGAATCCAGATTGTCCGAACGCATTGAAGCGATGTTCCGCGGGGATAAGATTAATTTCACCGAAGATCGCGCCGCCCTGCACGTAGCTTTGCGCGCCCCCAGGAGTGAGTCCATGCTCGTGGACAACCGGAATGTGGTGCCGGAAGTGCATGCGGTTCTCGACCGGATGGCTGATTTTGCCGATCGCGTTCGGTGTGGGACCTGGAAGGGGTACACCGGCAAACCGATCCGTAATCTTGTCAACATTGGCATTGGAGGCTCCGACCTCGGCCCGGTGATGGCCTATGAAGCCCTCAAGCATTACAGCACCCGGACTATAACCTTCCGATTTGTCTCTAACATAGATGGAAGCGACTTGGAGGAAGCGACTCGGGGCTTGGATCCGGCGGAGACGCTGTTCATCGTGTCCTCCAAGATGTTCAATACACTGGAGACTATTACAAATGCCAGAAGCGCCCGTCAGTGGCTGCTCAATGGATTGGGCGCGGATGAAAAAGCGGTCGCAAAACATTTTGTCGCCGTTTCCACCCAAGCCCAGCGTGTGGCTGACTTTGGCATAGATACGACCAACATGTTTGGCTTTTGGGATTGGGTTGGCGGCCGCTACTCCATGGGATCAGCGATTGGCCTTTCCACAATGATAGCCATAGGCCCGGAGCACTTCCGCGCGATGTTGGACGGCTTCCGCCAAATGGACGAACATTTCCGCCGGGAACCGTTTGAGAGGAATCTGCCGGTGATCATGGCCTTGCTGAACATCTGGAACAACAACTTCTTTGGAGCGCCGGCGGTGGCGGTTCTGCCTTACGAACAGTACCTCAAACGCTTTCCGGCTTACTTGCAACAGTTGACCATGGAAAGCAACGGCAAGAACGTCACCTTGGATGGCCAAGCGGTAAATTATGATACTTGCCCCGTCTATTTTGGCGAACCGGGAACCAACGGGCAGCACTCATTCTACCAATTGATTCACCAAGGAACGCGGCTTATTCCGTGCGATTTCATCGCATTTGCTCAGGAACTCGTGCCGCTAGGGCATCATCATGAACTGCTACTGGCAAATGCCTTTGCGCAAGGTGAGGCGCTGGCTTTTGGCCTGAGGCCAGAGGAGGTCCGGGACACGCCGAGTTGGCTCGTACCACACCGGGTATTCACGGGCAATCGCCCGTCAAACACCCTTCTGGCTGAACGCCTCACGCCCACCACGCTGGGTGCGCTCGTGGCACTCTATGAACATGTTGTTTTCACCCAAGGCGTAATTTGGAACATCAACTCTTTCGACCAATGGGGCGTCCAACTCGGCAAAGTGCTGGCGCAGAATATCGCTGCTGAACTGGAAAGTACGGGTGATCCGGAGCTGAAGCATGACAGTTCCACAAACAATCTTATTTGTCGCTATCGGCGGTTGAAAAAGCGTTAGAGCGGTTTAAACTAAACTGTGGCCGCCGCAGAATCTTTAATCGCCAATGTTTACAGCCTGTTCTTGGCCACCAAACGGCTACGAGGCCAGTGAAACCGCTCTAGCCGGCATCATGGAAATTCGTGTGCAACCGGACGTCGAGGCGGTCGCCGCCGCGGCGGCCAGGGAAATCGCCTGCACGGCTAGGGAAGCCGTGGCGGCGCGGGGTCGATTCGTCCTGGCCGTCAGCGGGGGCCGCACGCCTTGGAAAATGCTGCGTGCGTTAACGTGCGAGCAAGTTCCGTGGGATCGCGTCTACGTGGTGCAGGTAGATGAACGGGTGGCACCACCGGAACATCCAGACCGAAATCTTGTTCACTTGCGTGAGAGTTTGCTGGGGTGCGTCTCGCTGCTCGCGAAACAAATCCAGGCTATGCCTGTGGATTTTCCGGACCTCGAAACGGCATCCCGAAACTACGCTCACGTACTGCAGGGAATCGCCGGCATTCCGCCAGTTCTTGACCTCGTCCACCTGGGCCTTGGCGCGGACGGGCACACCGCGTCATTGATACCGGGCGATCCGGTGCTCCAAGTCACGGAAGCGGACGTGGCACCAACCCAACCTTACCAGGGCCGTCGGCGAATGACGTTGACCTATCCGATTCTCAATCGCGCACGACGCATCCTGTGGGTGGTGACGGGCGCGGACAAAGCGGAGATGCTGTTACGATTGTGTGAGGGAGAGCTGACGATCCCGGCTAGCCGTGTGCGCCGCGACCGAACTCTGGTATTGGCCGATCCGGCGGCAGCGGGAAAGCTCTGAAATTCGTCAGGCAGCCGCGATGAGGTCATATCGCACCTCGCCAAGGGGTTCCATTCGTTACCGTTTCTATAAAGACTCGTTCTCCATGGGTAGGACCATCCCTACCGGCCCACACGAACAATAGGTACGTGTTAAGAAACGGCGTCGAATCAGTGAATCGAGTTGAGCATCTGCCTGACTGCTCCGATGACCTTCCGCTGCACGGAAAGGGGTTTGCCGAGAATACGCGCTCCAGCCGCTGCGGAGTGTCCTCCGCCTCCGAATTGAGCGGCGATTTCACTTACATTCACCTTCGCACTTTTTGAGCGCAGGCTGACCCGGGTCAGTTCCGGCTCTACTTCCTCGAAAACGCAAGCCACCACAACCGGGGCGATGGCGCGGATATGATCAATCAACCCTTCGGTGTCGCTGCTATCGGCCCCGGTGCGGGTTAAATCAGCCTTTTTGAGCCAGAAATAGGCTATCTGATTTTGATGTGCCAGACGGAAGTGGCTGTAGATATGGCGCAGCAACCGGGCACGGGAGAGCGGATAAGACTGGTACACTTCATTACAGATCCTGGCCAGATTGGCGCCGCGGCTCACCAATTCACCTGCTACGTGGTACGTGCCGGGCTGGGTGCTGGCATACTGAAACGAGCCTGTATCCGTGGATACCGCCGTGAACA
The DNA here is from genome assembly GCA_012517205.1 of Verrucomicrobiota bacterium. Lineage (GTDB taxonomy): Bacteria > Verrucomicrobiota > Verrucomicrobiia > Limisphaerales > UBA8199 > UBA8199. The sequence continues at coordinate 43,347 of JAAYVL010000153.1, read as the reverse complement.
GACAGTCGGCGATGCGCCGAGTGATGGGCCATTTCGCAATCTTCAGCAGCCGGTAAACCAGTTCTCCGGTAGAGGGTTCGCGCACCGAAACCCAGTTGAGGTCAGCGAACCGTGAGTTGCTCTCATGGTGGTCAATGTTGATGAAGAGCTTGCGCCGGCTAATGTATTGCCCGACCGAGCCCAAGCGATCGAATGTGGCGGCATCCACCGCAACCACGCAGTCAAATTCCAATCCGGGCATTGGTTTCTGGATAATGCCGTCCGCATCAAGAAATTCGTACTTTTGCGGGATGCGGTCTTCATTCCAGCACACTACTTGCTTGCCGGCGTTGCGCAGCGCGAGCGTCAATCCAAGTTGCGACCCGACACAATCCCCATCCGGTCGAATATGCCCCGCTACACAAATTGTCCGGCTTTCCTGAAGGCCTGCGATGATGCGATCAATAATCCTGGGGTGTGGTCTCATTTAGTGAAAACAACCTCAGCACTGCAGCAATTTCCGTTTCGAACGGTTATTCCGGGGGCTCCTCCGGAAGGGTCTTTTCCAATTCCTCGATGATCTCCAGCACACGGTTCCCGCGCGCGATAGAATCGTCCACCAGAAAGCGCAGCCGCGGTGTGTACTTCAAAATAACCGCTCCTGCCACTAATTCTTGAATACGCCGGCGATGTTGTCGCAGCAGGCTTAATCCCTGGCGCTGCTGGTCGGCACTGCCCAGGATGCTGATGAAGACAAACGCCGACTTCAAGTCACCAGCCACCTCCACATCGTTGACCGTGATCAAACCCGCCTCGCTGACTTGGAATTCCCGGCGAATGACCTCGCCGATCTCCCGCTTCAGCAATTCGCGCACGCGTTGGAGCCTGAGAGAAACCATGTCTGATCGATCCGTTAGGAGGTAATGGCAAACCTTCGCTGGCCGCAAGACGGGCAGACATTGCTAACCCAATTAGCCCGGCAATTCAGCGCCTCCGCTGCTACGATTTTCACAACTTCTGGGCGATTTTTTCCATCGTGTAGCACTCGATGCTATCGCCAATCTGAAATTCACGGAACCCTTCGATCCGAATGCCACATTCCATACCGGCACGCACCTCGTTGACCTCGTCCTGAAACCGACGCAGCGACTGGACGATTCCTTCATAAATGATCTCTTTGCGCCGTCGCACCCGAACTTTCCCCTTGGCAATGCGGCCGCTAACAACCATGCACCCGGCCACCGGGGCGCCTTTGGACAGTTCAAAAATCTTGCGCACTTCCGCTGCGCCGACCGTGATATCCTTCACCAGCGGTTCCAGCAATCCGGCCATCGCTTCTTTTACCTGGTCAATCAGCTCATAAATAATGGCATATTGCTTGATCTGCACGCCTTCGTGCTTGGCCCGGTCAGCCACGCCACTGTCAATGCGCGCGTGAAAACCCAGAATTACAGCATTCGAAGCTGAGGCCAGCGCCACATCAGATTCGGTGATGGTGCCGACGGCGCTATGAATGACTTCCAGCGATACCTTGTCCGATTCGATCTTTTTGAGGGCATCCACGATGGCCTCGACCGAGCCTTGCGTGTCAGCCTTGACCACCACCTTGAGTTCCTTGCCCGAACTCGAATCGAGACGGTCAAAGAGATTCTCCAAAGTGACCTTGGCGCGCGCAGGTTCCTGCCCCAGCGCCCGGGCTTCCAAAATACGCTGCTCGGCAAGTTCGCGCGCCGCTTTCTCATTCTCTACTACATTAAACTCCAACCCCGCTTCCGGCACGCCATTCAAGCCCAGGATCTTCACCGCCACCGAAGGCGCGGCTTCTTTCAGGCGCTTGCTCTCTTCGTTGATCAACGCTCGCACGCGGCCATAGTATTGCCCGCAAAGCACCACATCGCTGACGCGCAAGGTGCCTTTGCGCACCAGCACGGTAGCCGTAGGTCCTCCCGGCTCCAGACCTGATTCAATCACATTCCCCTTAGCGCGCCGATTGGGATTGGCCTTGAGTTCCAGCAGATCGGCTTGGAGCAGGATCATTTCGATCAACTTGTCCACGCCCTGTTTTGTCAGCGCGGAAACATCCACAAAAATAGTGTCGCCACCCCAATCGTCCGGAACCAGCCCTTTATCCTGCAATTGCTGACGAACCCTCAAGGCGTTGGCGTTGGGGTGGTCTATTTTATTCACTGCGACCAGCACCGGCACTTTAGCTGCCTGCGCGTGGCTGAGCGCCTCTAGGGTTTGCGGCATTACTCCGTCGTTGGCAGCTACGACCAGCACAACCACGTCAGTCACATTCGCCCCACGAGCCCGCATTGAACTAAAGGCAGCATGCCCCGGAGTATCCAGGAATGTAACTTGGGCCAGTGCCTTCTTGCGGTCGGGGTGCGGGAAGGAAATCGTATAAGCACCAATGTGCTGCGTTATGCCGCCCGCTTCGCTGGCGACAACATTGGCCTTGCGAATTACATCAAGCAAGGTGGTCTTGCCGTGGTCAACGTGGCCCATGATGGTCACCACCGGAGGCCGCGGAATCAAATCCTCGGCTTTATCTTCCGGATCCTGATCAATCGTGGGGCCAATAGGTTTATGAAGCCCACCGTCGCGCACGCGCCTTTCCGCTTCAAACCGGTAGCCATACTTGGCGCAAATCCTCTGCGCCTCTTTCTCGTCAATAGCCTGGTTGACGCTGGCTAACACGCCCAATTCCATCAAGTCCGCAATGATCTTGAACGGCCTCTGTTTAAGCTGTTCCGCCAGATCTCGCACTACGATCGGCGGCTTGATAGTAATAACCTGGGCATCGAGCGGCAGTTGCAACTTGGCTTCGGCACTGGCTTTCGCCGCCACCGCCCCTTTCGTAACCCCTACTCCTTTGCCCCCCGTCGTCCCCGAAGCCACCGTGCCGGTTCGTCCACCAGAGCCGCCTTCGCGTGGAAAAAAGTCGGCCTTCTTCCCTGGACTTGCCCCTCGAGGCGGCGCTTTTTGTGCACCTGATCTTTCGCTCCCTTTGGGGGGCGGCTTCGGCCGCAACTGAATGAATCCAACCTTGTCGCCCACCTTGAAAACCGGCGGCGGTGGCGGCTCTACCACGGCTGATTCCAATTGTGGTTGAGGTTGAACCTCCGCCACAACTTGCGGCGCGAGCGAGGGTTCGCTTGGCACGTCCGCCACCTCCGCTTCCGGAGCTGGAATAGCGGGAAGTTCCTCTATCACCGGCGGAACCACCGCTTCCGCTACTTCGGGCTCCACGCTCGGCTTGATCTCGATTACCGGTGGCGCAGCGGCAGTTTCTGTCGGCTGTTCAACCGGGATTGGTGAGGTTTCTTGCGCCGGAACCGGAGCCGGTTCGGCAAGCTCCGGATGCTCTTTGAGAATCTCCAGTTCGAGGTATTCAGCCGTTATCTTGTCCAATGAACTGGAAGCTACCCGCGCAGTGGTAATGCCCAGAGACTTCGCCTTGGCGAGAACTTGCTTGCTCTCCCAGCCGAGTTTCTTTGCAATTTCGTATATCCGAACGGGCATATTTCTCTATCACCTCAAACCCAGGTTGCTATGCAGCTTTCACGGGGCTCGATCCCAAATCGTAAGACTTTCTGACAATACCAGTATAATCAACTCGAATTAATTGGAAATTGGAGTTTCACCAACTTTGAGCGTACGTCGGGCCGCCTCAGCACGCGCGGCTTCCAAAATAGCCGCCCCCTGATCGCCCAAACCCGGGATTTCCGCCAAGTCACTTTCATCGGCCTGCAACAAATCCTCCAGCCGTGTCAATCCATGATGCACCAGCACATCCGCCTGCTCCCGCGTAATCCCGGTAATCGCCGCCAGGGAATCCACCGCTTCGGCCACTTTTTCCTCGAACCCTTTGGTCACCACTACTTCCGGCTCGATGTCCACCTGCCAACCCGTCAGCTTCGAGGTCAACCGCGCGTTCTGACCCCGCTTGCCAATGGCCAGGGAAAGTTGGTCCGCGCTAACCGTAATTTTGACTCGCTTGTGGGCCTCGTCTATCTCGAAGGCCTTTAACTTGGCCGGCGCCAGTGCGTTAGTGATAAAGTTCTTTATATTCGCATCCCAGCGAATAATATCCACCTTCTCGTTATTGAGTTCACGCACGATGTTCTTGACGCGCTGCCCGCGCAATCCAACACAGGCGCCTACCGGATCTACTTTCTCGTCACGCGTCCACACCGCCAGCTTGGTCCGGAAACCCGGCTCACGAGCAATTCCCTTGATTTCAATGGTGCCATCATTGATCTCCGAAACCTCAATCTGAAACAGCTTGACGACAAAGCGCGGATCGGAACGAGACAGGATAATCTCGGGGCCATGCGGGCCTTCTTCCACCGCTTTGACATAACAGCGAATCCGCTCTCCCAGTTGATATTCTTCGGTCGGCACGCGCTCCCGGTTGGGCAGCAACGCTTCGTATTTCCCCAAATCCACAAACACGTCGGACCGATCGAAACGCCGAACCGCCCCGCTAACAACGTCGCCCACGCGGTCTTTGAACTCGGTAAAAATCAGTGCTTTTTCCGCGCGCCGAATGTGCTGCATCAGCGCCTGCCGCGCATACTGGGCGGCGATGCGGCCAAAACCCACAGGCGTCACTTCCACCTCCAACTCATCTCCCACTTGCGCGTCCGCTTTTATCCGTCGGGCGTCGAAAAGCGCAATCTGGCCATGCCTGGAAATGACTCTTTCTGCTACCTGCAGCTTCGCAAACGCGCGTATATCCCCGCTCTTCTGGTCTATATCCACACGCAATTCCCGCGCCGGGCCAACCGCTTTCTTCGCGGCGGACAACAGAGCTTCCTGGACCGCAGCGGTCAGGACCTCTCGACTGAGGCCCTTCTCGCGCTCCCAGAATTCCAAGACTGCTAAAAAGTCGGCGTTCATAAATTTTCAACGGCAACCCCTCACGGGGGAATAAAAAAGTCGGTAGATAAGGCTCTTCCGACTTTCGCGAACTGGCGAACCAGCAATTTGTACCGTTCTAGCATAGAAGTTATGAACCGCGTCTAAAACAGTCAAGCCTCGATTCGTTGTCAATTCGTTGTAACCGCATCTCAGTTTATGAACAGCTTTTTCCGGGCATAACCTTGAGAAACGACAGATTACCCTGCGGCTTACGTCCTCCCGTCTGCTATTTTCAGGCCAGTCGAACTGGTGGCCGTGAGTCAACAACGCTAGGAGCAACCCCGCAAACTCAAATCAGCCCCAGAGCCACCTCCTCAACTTGTATTAATCTTTCACAGAAATAGCAGCGAGTGCTGGCGGAGGGCAACCTGCGAGAGATCTGCAGGTGGAGACAGCGAAATAAAAATGTCTCCGCTTTTGGAAAGGCAATACCTCCCTCAACGTAAAACCGCGGCTCTTTTATTTCAACTGAGCCCGCCTAAATTTTAGTCCGCGGGCAAATTCTGATACGGAGGATGGCCGATGTTCAGAAACCCTTGATTGCCACGGAGGAATTGCGGTGGTGGCTGGGGGCGGAATCGAACCGCCGACACAAGGATTTTCAGTCCTCTGCTCTACCAACTGAGCTACCCAGCCTGCCCCGCCGCCCGTTCAGTCCGCGCAGCGAACCCCGTACGCTGCTCCCCGATGACCCGACCACATTGTGGCCTTGGGCAGTGCCCCGGCTCCCTCGCACGCAGGCACGCTCAACAGGCGCAAGACTCACTTCCGTCTTAACACGCTGCCACTGTGCCACAATTCCCAGCCCAAGCGCAAGCCCCGAAAAAAGCAAAGATGAGCATGGCGAACCTGCCGTTGCTATTTCTCTGAGCGGAATGTTAGGGTTGCCGCCGATGAAATCCAAAATGAATGGCTGCGGCAAGATGTATCGGCGACCGGGGAGCTGCCAGATAATCGCCGTTTTTATGGTCGCGCTCGCGCCGCTAGTGGCGAATTGCCAACCTTCCGTGCCAGCCGCGCGAGTGGTCGTAATTACCAATGCCCCGGCCGCAAAACCGACCGATGTCGTCGCTCAAGCCACGCTTTCGCGCTGGAAACCGATCTTTCGGGGCGTGGAAATATGCGAGGGCGCGACCAAGGTTCCTCGACGCCTGCAAGTTCGGGCAGTTCGGATAGATCTGCGTGAACCGACCATCCGTTTTCTGGTCACACCGCGGATCGGCAACGGCACCAACGCCTGGGGAGGCCGTACCACTTCCGAGTTTCTAAGTGAGTTTAAATGCCAAGCCGCGCTCAATGGCTCAATCTTTGACGTATTTGCCAAACAGCGGGGTGATCCGACCCGCGTGCAGGGCCTGTCATTGTCTCGCGGAGACCTCTATCAATCCCGGCATGATTGGGACGCGCTCCTGATCAGCCAGGACCGGCGGGCTTGGGTGGCACGTTCACCAGTGGACGTCCGAGGAGCCTATAATGGCCTGAGCGGATTCCATGCCCTGCTGATCAATGGCACGAACAATGGCACGATGGTCAGCCGCCACCCGCGCTCCGCAGTGGGAATCAGCCGTAATTTGCGCTACCTCTACCTTGTCGCAATTGATGGCCGGCAAAGTGGCTACAGCGAGGGCACCACCACGGCGGAGACGGCGGAATGGATGCGTAAACTCGGGGCTTACAACGCGCTAAACCTGGACGGCGGCGGCAGCACCGCATTGGTCATCGAAGGCCCGGACGGCTCTCCGGAACTGCTAAACCGCCCGTGCGGATTACCGGTTGGGGTTGAGCGCAGAGTGGCCAACCACCTCGGCGTATTCGCCCAAAAACTACCGAACTCCGGGCGCGGGAGACGCTGACGGGAGCTTGCCCGAGCGATTAACCGGGCCACGGCGGACGCAATGTTGCGCCAGGCTTTTCAGCTCACACTTTGCCGAATTTTCGCAGCGCCTCGAAACAGCGCGCGACCGCATCAAGGGGATCCCGCGCACTCTCATGCTCGACAATATACCACTGGGTTTTGCCCTTGCGCTCGCAAAAGGCAAAAACCGACTTCCAATCCACTTTGTCTTCGCCTATGACGGCATCGGGTCCGCCACCGTGGGCTTTGAGGTGAATCGTCTGCTCCCGCCCGGGATACCGATTCAGCACGGCGACTGGGTCCGCCCCTCCGGCCAGGCAATTACTGGTGTCGAGCTGCATGACCACCGTGGGCTTGGTGTTGCCAAAGAACAGGTCCCAGGCTGATACCCCATCAATCTGCTTGAAGTCATGGGCGTGCGCATGGTAGCCGATCCACATGCCCTGGGCCTTCACTTTGTCGGCGATTTCGTTGAACAGTTTCGCCCGATCCAGCCATTCCTGCTTGGACTTCGCCTCGCTCATCCAGGGAACGATGAGAAACTTGTTGCCCAGGATGCGGTTGAACTCGACCGTCTCTTCCAGCTTATTCGGCAACACAGATTCGTACGGCGTATGCGTGCCGCAGGCGACCAGGCCATGATCGTCAAGCAGCTTGCGTAATTCCTTCGCGCTGCGGCCATGATACCCGGCAAATTCGACACCGCGATATCCGATTTTTGCTACGGCCGCCAACATACCCGGCAAGTCGGTCTTGCACTGTTCGCGCAGCGAATAGAGTTGCAGCCCAATTGGAATCTTTTTGCCCGGGGCGCCCTGGGCCCAGGGCGCAGTTCCCAGAACCATGGCGGTAAGGCCGACTGCCCCGATAAACTCGCGGCGATTCAAAGCGGAAGATGAATTATAATTCACAGATGATCTCATTCGTTTGGTTAGTATGGAAGGCATAGTGCCATTGCCGCTCACACCTTATCCCGGAACGAAGCCTCGCGTCAACTGCCGGCTGTTGGCAGCGCAAACCGCAACGGAAAGCGCCGGCACCTCCCGGAATCTGCCGCTCAAATATAGTCTCCCAGCACCGGCGGCGTCTCTGGCTGCAACTCGGCCTCCGGCCCCAACGCCGCCGCCTCTCCGGCGAGCAGGCGGTATTGGCGGATTTGGAAAGAGACGCGCCGCCCATCCTCCAGCCCCTGCTGCGCGTAGTCTTCCTTGGTCATGCGGGCGCGGAGGGTCAACCCGCTGGGCAACTCCAATTCGAGCCGCAGCAGCACCCCCAGGAAAAACGTATGCTGCAATACCGCGTGATAGCGATAACGTGTCAGATCCGCGGAAACCTGCACCGCATAAGGACGAAACCCCACTCGTACCTGCTGCCCCTCGGCCTCGCCGGAGGCGGGGAACTCCAGTTCGCCGATGCGCGCCACGCCCTCCCGCACTTTCGCTTCCAGCACATTCATCGCGCCGATGAAGCGCGCGACGAACTCATTCGCCGGTTGGTCATAAACCTCGCGCGGGGTGCCCACCTGCTCCAGAACGCCGCCGGAAAAGATAACGATGCGGTTGGCGACCTCCAATGCTTCTTCCTGATCGTGCGTGACGAACACCGTCGTCACGTTCAAATCATGATGCAGCGTCACCAGCCATTCCCGCAGTTCCTGGCGAATTCGGGCGTCCACAGCGCCGAACGGCTCATCCAGCAATAAAACACTTGGTTGCGGCGCCAGCGCCCGGGCGATGGCCACCCGCTGGCGCTGGCCGCCCGACAACTGGTGCGGGTAGCGCCGTTCCAACCCCTCCAGCCCAAAGAGCTTCAACAGCTCCTCAATCCGCGCCTGCATCCGGGCGCGCTTCCACTTTTTAATCTTCAGGCCAAAAGCAATATTCCGGAACACGTTCATGTTCTTGAACAGGGCATAATTCTGAAACACGAACCCTATGTTCCGCTGTTGCACCGATAAATCATTCACCCGCCGGCCGCGGATAAATACGTCTCCCGCCGTCGGCATTTCCAGCCCCGCTACCAGCCGCAACACCGTGGTCTTCCCCCCGCCGCTCGGGCCCAGCAGGGCCATTAACTCGCCTTCCCTAACGGAAAAGCTGACGTTGTTGACGGCCACGGTATCGCCGAACTTCTTGGTGACGCCTTGCAGTTCTATGCTCATCGTTGGCCTGCCCCGCTGGCGGCTATCCGCTCCGCCCGTGCCTGCCGCCATTCCAGGGCACTCTTGACCCCCAGGGTAAGCAGCGCCAGCAAGGCGAGCAAGCTGGCCACCGCAAACGCCGCCGCCGTGGTCGCCGTGGTCGCGCCCTCGTAAAGCGCCTGCACCCGCAGCGGCATCGTCTCCGTGAGTCCGGCAATGTGCCCGGAAACAACCGAGACGGCGCCAAACTCTCCCATCGCGCGCGCGTTGCAAAGGATGACCCCGTAGATCAGGCCCCACTTCACCGAAGGCAGCGTGACGTGCCAAAATGTCTGCCAGCCACTGGCCCCCAGCGTTAGCGCCGCTTCTTCCTGCTCCGTGCCGGCGGCCTGCATTACGGGAATCAACTCCCGGGCGACGAAAGGAAAGGTGATGAATACCGTCGCCAGCACAAGGCCGGGCACCGCAAAAATAATTTTAATCTCATGCGCCGCGAGCCATTCGCCAAAGAAACCTTGCTGCCCCAGCAGCACGACAAGCATCAGCCCGGCCACGACCGGCGAAACCGAAAACGGCAAATCTATCAACGTGACCAGAAACGGCTTGCCCCGGAACTCGAACTTGGCAATGGCCCACGCCGCCGCCAATCCAAACAGCACATTGAGCGGCACGCAGATGGCGGCCACCATGAGTGTGAGGCGAATGGCCGCCCGCGAATCTGGTTCCGTCAGCGAACGCCAATAATGCGCCCCCCCCTTCGCCAGGGCCTGCGCAAAGACGTTCAGCAGCGGCAGCAGCAGAAACCCCACGCAGAAAACCAGGGCAATGCCAATAAGCGTCCACTTCGCCAGCGACGATTCCTCCACGCCTCGCTGCGCGGCGCGCGGCGCCGTTCCACGCTTGCCTGGGAAAAAGGTCGTCATAACCTCAAGCGGGGCGGCGCGCATGGCGGGACCACTGTTCCAGCAAATTGATGGCCCCGAGCAGCAGAAACGAAAAGACCAGCAGCACCACCGCCAGCGCAATCGCTCCCGTGTAGTCATATTCTTCCAGGCGCTGCACGATCAAGTACGGCGCAATCTCCGTCTTGAAGGGAAGGTTGCCCGAAATAAATACAATGGACCCGTATTCCCCGACGGCCCGGGCAAACGCTAGCGCCAGCCCGGTCAGCACCGCCGGCAGCAGCGTTGGGGCTATGATCTGCGCGAACGTGCGCAACCGGCCCGCGCCCAGCGTGGCCGCCGCCTCCTCGACCTCCCGCTCCAGGTTCTGCAACACCGGTTGGAGCGTCCGCACCACAAAAGGCAGCCCCACAAACGTCAGCGCAATTACCACCCCCAGCGGCGTAAACGCACCTTTGATTCCCAGCGGCACCAGGTAACGCCCCAGCCAGCCGTCGGGGGCAAACAGGCTGGCCAGCGTCAATCCTGCCACCGCGGTGGGCAGCGCAAACGGGAAATCAATGAGCGCATCCAGACTGCGGCGGCCGGGGAAATGATAGCGCACAAGCACCCAGGCCAGCAGCGTGCCAAACACCCCGTTGGCCGCCGCGGCAATCAGCGATGCCCCGAACGTCAGCCGATACGCCGCCAGCGCCCGTTCCGTCGTCGCCAAACGCCAGAAATCCAGCCACGACAGCTCCAGCGCGCGCAAAACCAAGGCGGCAAAAGGAATCAGAACAATTGCGCCCAGGTAGAAAAGCGTAAAGCCCATCGTCAGGCTGAAGCCAGGTAGCACGTTATGTCTTTGCCGCGCCATGCACCTTTAGTTCCGCCGCCAGACCGGCCTGTCCATGTAAGCCATCGTGCGGCCGAGCATACTGCAAACCGCCGCGCACGGCAACCCCGCATCCGCCCCGGCAGAAATTCCGTATGCTGGTCTCCACCATGATTGGGGCGGCACTCGCGCTGGGAAAACTGGGGCGAGAGGTTCCTTCGAGTCGGTCGAGGGGGCCGCGCCCGTTCCACCAGTACACACTTCTTGTGTGAAGGTCCGCCGGCCAGTTTTGAAGTATCAAAGAACAGACGGCCGAAAGCCTATCCTTGCGCTCACCCGCTGAACAGGAGCAGGAGCGAGCCGTGTTCAACGGCCCGGTAGAGTTGCAGGCGCAGTTCTTGCAGGGTGATCTTGCCCTGCCGATAGAGTTTGCCCTAGAGCAGAACAAAGGCATGAAACAGGTTGAGGGCAGCAGCGTAATGAGCAAACAGGCTAGGATCGAAGTCGGATCATGATGGGCGCAGTGCCGCAGGTGCCAGTGCTGGGCCAGGACGTTGAAGGCGTAGTTCTCGATCCGCCACCAACCGTGCCCCAGGTTCCCAATGGTCCGGCCACCATAGCCGCCGAGGTCCTCGGTCACCCCCCATAACCAGTCGGACTGTTTGGGAACGGGTATCTTTTTGCCGCCCACGACCTTGAACTGGGTCCATTTCTTCTCGGCCTGCACCCCCCGTACGGCTCGGCCATAGGTTTTGGAGAAGGTCAGGCTGCGCACTTCCCAAAGGCGGACCTCGCGCTCCTCTTGTCGGAACTGGTGGGTGGGTTGGCCTTGGGTCAAGGCCCAGGCTTCCTGGTAGACGTCGTAATCCCCTTGCTTGAGCACCACGACGAGGGCCCAGCCCAAAGCGGTCACCGCTTTGAGGAACGGCCCCTTGGCGTACCCGGCATCGGCCACGACCACATCCAGGAAGCGCACGCCATAGAGACGCCGCCGCCGGCCCAACAAGCGCAACGCCACCGCCCGCCCTCCTCCCCGGACGCAGGGGTTCGCCATCCAACAGCGTGTTCCAGGCCGGTCCGCTGAGTTGGGCATAAACCTCTTTGTGATAATACTCGGTAACTTCTTCCTCCTGGCCCTGAGCATTCTTGACCGTGAGCTGGCGTTGCAGGCACTGCGGACAGCAGTGGCTCCGGCTCTTGAAATGTTCATTGGCATCAATGTTCAGAGCCAGCAGGCCGCTCATCTGATTGCGCACGAAAGCCTTGTTGCGCTTGAGCACTTTGTTGGTGGTCGCCAGCGCGGTCCGCAACGGCTCCAACCGCATCCGCGCGGTGGCATAAGCCAGGGCATCATCGCGGATGGGCTTGGCGTAGCCCAGCGTGTTGCGCCAGGCTTTCCGGCGCGGCTCGCTTTGGAGTTGAAGAAAGCTGGGGGGGGGGGTGAACACGGCACCGAAGTCCAAACTTAACCAGATGGCCGAGGGGGATGTCGGGGTCACAACGGGAGCCGCTGATGCGGCCGGCCAGCCGGTGGAGGCGAAAGACTTTGCGAACATAGGCGGCGAACTGACGCAGTCTCATACTGGGGTTGGTTTCCCGAACAAGGGCTCATCGCGCCGCAGCAGTTCCAGATTGATCCAAGAGAGTTGGTCGAGAGCTGCGAGCACCTGGCGGTAGGCCTGGACCGCTTGGCGGGCTTGGGTGATCTGAGCGTCGGATTTGAGCAGCAGGCTGCTCATGCGACCTTTGGACAGGCAGCGGTTGAGGTAGAAGAAGGGACCGTGTTTGTGGCCTTGATGACAGGAGCAGTGGGGGCGCCCGCAGGTCAGGAACCGTTCCAGCAGGGAGGTGTAAATGAGGCGGGGCGGCAGCTTGAGGGAGCGCAGGCGGTGAGCTTTGCGCTGGCGCAGAGCCTGGATGGAGAGGCGCGGGATTGGGCTCTAACTGTTTATATAGATCTATCGTATGATGGAAAGCCCATCTCCGTCAAGCGAATGCGAAAGTGCTCCTCCTTGCCGAATCGGCTGCTGTGGAGCTGAAGTGCCCGATGCTCCAGGGGCCCTCTCAGCGTCGCAAAAAGGGTCTCGCGGAATGCCTGGCGGCTGGCAGACAGTGCGCGGTTTTCTGCCAGTTAAGGAAAAAGGAGTTGAATTGACCTCCGCCTTCCCCTACTGAATCCAAAGACAATACAATACTATTATGAACCTGAATCGTCGTGATTTCCTCAAAACCGTTGCCCTCGGCGCCGCCGCTTTCAGTCTGGACGCTCGCACCTGGAGCCGGGCTGTCGGGGCCAATGACGACATCCGCGTTGCGGTGATTGGCTTTCGCGGCCAGGGCGCCGGCCATATCAAGGCCCTGAACAGGCTCAGCGGCGTGCGGGTGGTGGCTATTTGCGACGTGGACCGCCAGGTGCTGGAAGCCAAGGCCCGGGAACTGGGCAGCAGCGTCCAGGCCTGCACCGATCTGCGCCGGGTGCTCGACAACAAGGATGTGGACGCGGTTTCCATCGCGACGCCGAACCATTGGCACGCGCTGGCAACAGTGTGGGCCTGCCAGGCGGGCAAGGATGTTTACGTCGAGAAACCGGCCAGCCACAACCTTTTCGAGGGCCGCAAAATGGTTGAAGCGGCCCGCAAATATAAGCGCATCGTCCAATGCGGCACGCAGTGCCGTTCGTCAGGAGGGCTGCAGGAGGCGGTGCAGTATGTGCGCGAGGGGCGCCTGGGCCGGATTCTGCTGGCGCGCGGCTTTTGTTACAAGGCCCGCAGGAGTATCGGAACGGTGGATGGGCCGCAGCCGGTGCCCGCTTACATCGAGTATGATCTCTGGTGTGGCCCGGCCCCAAACGAACCACCGCGCCGCAAAACCGGCAATGGGACGATTCACTACGACTGGCATTGGTTTTGGAACTACGGCAACGGCGATTATGGGAACCAGGGCCCGCACCAGTTGGATATTGCCCGCTGGTTTCTGGGCGAAAAGACCATTGCGCCCTTCACGCAAGCCATTGGCGGGCGCCTGGGCTACCAGGATTCCGCCGAAACCCCCAACACTCTCATTGTCTATCACGGATACAAAACCCCGCTGCTCTTTGAAGTGCGCGGCTTGCCGCACGACCAGGCGGCGCAAAGCCAGGGCTGGAAGATGGACAACTACCGGGGCGTGAGCATCGGCAACGTCATCGAGTGCGAGCATGGCAGCGTGGTAGTCCCCAGCTATACCGAAGCGATCATCTATGACCGCGACGGCAAGGAAATCACGCGCTTCACGGGCCGAAAGAAGGCCGCGGCCGATTCGGTGAAGACTCCGGTGGGGTTGACGGCGGAATCGGGCGGCCATCATGGCAACTGGATCGCCGCTGTCCGGAGCCGCAACGTCCAAGCGCTCAACGCGGAGATCCTGGAAGGCCATTTGTCGGCGGGCCTGGTTCATACCGGGAATATCTCCTATCGGCTGGGGGCGCAAAAGGCGCCGGGAGAAATCCGGCAGGCGCTTGCGGATAACCGGAGCCTGGCCGAGGCCTTTGACCGCATGGCCGGGCATCTGGATGCCAACGGCGTGGATCTGGCGAAGGACAAGGTGTGGTTGGGGATGCCGCTCAAGTTTGACCCCCGGAAAGAACGCTTTGCGGGAAACCGGGCGGCCAACGAAATGCTGACGCGCCCTTATCGCCCACCGTTTGTCGTGCCGGCGAAGGTGTAGGCGCGGCGGCGGCGCCGGAAGCGGTGGCCCACCCGGCGGGCCGGGACTAACTGAATTTCAACGGCTCGGGATGCTCCCAGGGCGCGCGGTAGGGCCGTGCCAGGAGACCGTTGGCTTCCTCATCACCGACCACGCGCCCCCGTGCGGCGTCCCACGCCAGGCTGCGGCCCAGCTTCATGGACAGGTTGGCCAGGATGCAGGCCGTCGTGGAAATATACCCCTGCTCGATATCGGCTACGGGCTTGCCACGCGTGGCAATGGCGGCCAGAAAGTCTTTCATGTGGCCCCGTATCGCGGGCGCGACTTGTTTTTCCAGTTCCTTTTCCTCCCGGTCCTCGGGGTATTGCTCCAACTCCATCGTCACTTCGCGGTGCAGAGGGGGACGGTTATCGGCGGGCACAAAGGTATAGCTGTTAATGCTGGCCTTGAGATGTCCCTTCTCTCCCCAGAACGTAATGCCCCAGGGATAGCGCGGGTCGGGTGATTGGCCCCAGCGGCGATGCTGCCAGACCACCTGCAAATCGCCGAAGTCGAAGATCGCGGTTTGGGTGTCGGCGATGTTGGCCTTCCGGCCCTGGCGCACGAAAATGCCACCGGCGGAGCTGACCGTTCGCGGCGCGCCAAGACCCAGCATCCAGCGCGCCGCATCGAGCATGTGGATGCAGAGATCGCCGACGGTGCCGTTGCCATATTCCATGAACGATCGCCAGCCGCGCGGGTGCTTCATGCGGTTGTAGGGACGCAGAGGCGCCGGGCCGGTCCACATCTCCCAGTCAAGGTAATCGGGCGGCGCACTGTCCTCGGGCTCCGTTCCGGCGCCGCCGCCGTAATAGCTGTAAATCTCCACCAGCCCGATTTTGCCAAGCTTTCCCTCGCGCAGAATGGCGTCCCGGGCTTCGATGAGATGCGGGGTGCTGCGGCGCTGGGTGCCGACCTGCACGACGCGTTTATGCTTGCGCGCGGCGGCCAGCATGGCCTGCCCCTCGACCACATCCACGCTGATTGGCTTCTGCACATAAACATCCGCGCCGGCTTCCACCGCGGCGATCATCGGCAGGGCGTGCCAATGGTCCGGCGTGGCGATCAGGACAATCTCCAGGTCCTTTTCGCGGAGCATCTCCCGGTAGTCATGATAGGTGCGGGGCGCCTTCCTGGAGGCCTGGCGCGCGGCGACGATCTCCGCCGCCCCGGCGAGCATCTGCTTATCCACGTCGCATAGCGAGACCACCTCGACCGGCGCAACCTGGATCAGGCGGAGCAAATCACTCTTGCCGTACCAACCGCAGCCGATGAGGCCAACACGCTTCTTCTGGTCTGCGAATTCAGCGGCATAGCCGCCGAGGGACGCCAACGCCAATCCCGCCGCACCGGCTTGGATGAATTGTCTGCGGTTCATGTTTCCCTGTTAAGCCGGAGTTGGCGAAAAGACAAGCCGGGATAAAATCTCCGGGGCGGCTGAATACAGGCTTGTGTCCGCAGGGCATGGTGTTCCCAGCGGGCGGAGTCTTTAACCGGAGCTTAAAGAGAGCGTCGTATATTGGGGGTGAGCCTTTGGGGGGCGAAGGCACGGACTCCTCGGGGGAACGACTCGGTTTTGAGGTGCGCAGCCCGCCGCCAGCACGCTCTGTCTCTTTTCTGCCAGGCCACCCCGTTTTTGGGGCAAATGCGTTTATCCCTGCACCAAAACGGCTTTGTTGGTCCTGAGGTATTTCTCCACAGTCTTCTTGTTGGAAAGCGACATGGGGGTGCGCTTGGCGTCGCGCTTGATGAGCTTGTAATGGACCAGGTGCTTGCCTACGAGGTCAACATGAAGATGTGAATCCGCCATCCGCCAAACCTGGCCAGTAGCCAGTGGCGCGACAGCGATTCGACCCTTCTGCTTCATAGGTTTCACAGGCAAGGATGCCGAAAACCATCCGGGAAAGCAATGTCAATCCGTTGTCCCTGTAAATTTCGTCGTTTCCGATAGTTTTTAAGGCCATACCGTCCCCTGCCCTGGCACGCTCTCGTCGGCACTTCCCTGCCCCCACCCTCTCGATACCATCTCAAAGCGCCGTGTACAAGGGGTGTACAAGGGATGCTCACCGGATGCACAACGGATTTTTCATTGTTCCTCTGCTGAGCATCCGTTGTACTCCCCTTGTACACCCCTTGTACACGGCCAGCTGGTATCTATGGATGTCCGTGAAATTATGCAGGTTAGGCGAAATCTGGCATTGGAAATGGCTATTGAGGCCGAAAGCAGGCAAGTGTCCAATAATTGGACAGTTCGGCAGGATTTGGTTGGAGTTGGCTTTCGGCTTTATTCGGGTTTGGGGTGCGAGGTTGCGTCCAGTTTTAGCCGTTCCTTTGGGCGGACGAGTTATCCAGGCAGGCGTTCGAAAAGTAGATTCCTGTCAATATCTGATTGAAAATGGGCTGGCCGTCGTCCAAGTTGGGCTCATGCAATCTGTTTTTGCCGGACCAGTCTTTGTGGTGCGGGATAATATAGACACGGATCAGATTATCCCGGCGCAATACTTGAATCTCGTGCCGACGATTCCGCAGGAGTACGAAAAGCTGGGGGCTTACGCCTTCGCGGGATTGCCGGAATCGGCGTATCCGAAGCGTTATGTGGACGAAGGCCAGCTCGACAGCCAATATCCGATCGTGGTGGCCGGGCGCAATTTTGGCTGCGGCAGCTCGCGGGAACATGCGCCGATTGCGTTGGGTTCCGCGGGCTGCAAGGTCGTTCTGGCGGAAAGCTTTGCGCGCATTTTCTTCCGCAATGCCGTTGCCACGGGCGAGTTGTATCCCTGCGAAACCGTCGAACGGCTCTGCGACGCCCTCAAAACAGGCGAGGTCGTGACGGTGGATCTGGATGCCGGCACCGTCACCAGCAAGGATTCGGGCAAGGTCTATCCGTTTAAGTCCCTGGGGGATGTGCGGCCCGTGGTGGATGCCGGAGGCATCTTCAATTATGCGCGCAAGACGGGGATGATGCCTGCCAGTTCGGCCGCGCAGTCGTAGCCCGGCGACGCCTGTATGCGCGATTCGCCCTCACTCCCCGGCTCCCGCCTGGCGGGATAACGGGCGGGGTTTTGATTTTGGGTTATGGCTATTGCGGACTTGCGGCGTGAATACAACCTGACCGGTCTGCGGCGGCGGGATTTGGAGGCGGATCCCATCGCCCAGTTCAAGAAGTGGTTTGAGCAGGCGGCGGGAGTCCGCGCCAGCGGGCGGCTGCGGAAGTTTGGCATCAAGCTCTACAAGAAACTGCTCCTGGCCAGCGGCGCTGAGCCGCTCGACCTGACGGCGATGACGCTGGCGACGGTGGACTCGCATGGGCATCCGTCGGCGCGGGTGGTGCTGCTCAAGGGTGTGGATGAGCGCGGCTTTGTATTCTTCACCAATTACGAAAGCCGCAAAGGGCAGGAGTTGGCTGGAAATCCCCGGGCGGCGTTGGTGTTTTATTGGTCGAACCAGGAGCGGCAAGTGTGCATCGCGGGCGAAATCAGCCAACTGCCGCCGGCGGAGTCCGATGCCTATTTCCATTCGCGGCCACGGGGCAGCCAGGAGGCGGCCTGGGCCTCGCCGCAAAGCACCGTGATTCCGGATCGGGCAGCCCTGGAGGAGAAGTGGCGGCAGATCGAAGCCCGCTACGCCGGGAAGGAAGTGCCCCGCCCTCCGTTCTGGGGGGGCTACCGGCTTTGGCCCGCGCGGATCGAGTTCTGGCAGGGCCGCCCCAACCGCCTCCACGATCGGTTTCGCTATACCCGGCAGCCGGATAACACCTGGCGGATCGAGCGCCTGTCGCCCTGAGTCTTCCCGACGCGCCCCGCCTCGCGGCGGCGGCTGTTTCCCGCGACCGCGGTTGCCGCCGGGCGGCGCTGCCCCCGGCTATTCTTCCGCACCGTTCTCCTGCTGCTCGCTGATCACTGGCGCGATAGCCTGCAGTTGATCGCCTTCGGCCAGGTTAATCAGCCGAACGCCCTGCGCATTCCGGCCTGTCTCCCGAATGTCCTTCACGTAGGTGCGCACCAGTTGCCCGCCTGCCGTTATCAGCATAACTTCGTCGCCGTCCTGAACGGTCAGGGCGCCCACCACGGCGCCGGTCTTCTCATTGGCTTTCATCGTAATGATGCCCTTGCCGCCCCGCGACTGGAGGCGATAGACCGGCTCGGTCGTTCCATCCTCCCGGGCCAGGTCAAAGGGGGTTCGCTTGCCGATGCCGTTTTCGCCGGCCACCAGCAAGGTCGCGTCAGGAACCGCCAGCGCGAGGGCCACGACGGCATCGGCTTTCTCCAGGTTGATGCCGCGCACGCCCGCCGCCGGGCGCCCCATGGGCCGCACGTCTTCCTCGGCAAAGCGAATGCTCATGCCATCGCGCGTGATCAGGACCACCTGGTCCTGCCCGGAAGTCAGCTTGACGTCAATCAGCGCGTCCCCCGGCTCGATGCGAATGGCGATGATTCCGTCTTTGCGCACGTTGGCGAAGTCGGTGAGCGGGGTCTTCTTCACCGTGCCTTGCTGCGTGGCGAAAAACAGGAACCCCGGCTGCTGCCAGGTGATGTCTTCCTTGTTTGGGCCGGTTCGGGCTTCAATGCGAATCAACGCGGCGATGGTCTCGCCGGCCTTCAGTTCCAGCAGGTTGGCGATGCTGCGGCCTTTGGCGGCCCGCCCCATGTCGGGAATCTCATGCACGCGTTCGGCGTACACGCGCCCGGTGTTCGTAAAGAACATCAGGTAATCATGGGTGCTGGCGGTGAACAGGTGCTCGATGAAATCCACGTCCTCCTCCGTGGGCCCCTCGCGGGTTGTCATGCCGATCACGCCTTTGCCGCCCCGGCGCTGGGCGCGGTAGGAACTGATGTTCGTCCGCTTGATCAGCCCCGTATGCGTGAGGGTGATGATGACGCCCTCGTTCGCAATCAGGTCTTCAATCGCAATCTCCCCCTCGTCCGGCACCAGTTCCGTTACCCGCGGCGTGGCGTACTTCGCCTTGATGGCTTGCAACTCCGTTTTGATGATGCCCAGCACCCTTTCCTCCTTCGCGAGGATATCCAGCAGGTCCTTGATCCGCGCGATCAAGGCGCGATACTCGGCCCGGACCTTGTCGATTTCCAGGCCCGTCAACTGGTAGAGGCGCAATTCCAGGATGGCGTTGGCCTGCGCTTCGCTGAACGAGTAGCGCCCGTTGAGCAGCCGCGCCTCGCTGCGAATCAGGATGCCAAGCGTCTCCACCTGCGCCCGGGTGAAGTCAAAAGCCAGCAGCTTGATTTTAGCCTCCTCCCGGGTGTGGGAATGGCGAATGATGCGGATAAACTCGTCCAGGTTGGACAGCGCGATCAGATAGCCTTCCAGGATTTCCGCCCGTTCCTCGGCCTGGCGCAACTCGAAGCGGGTGCGCCGAATCACCACCTCGCGCCGGTGCTCGATGTAGCAGCCAATCAGGTCTTTCAGCCCCAGGGTTTTGGGCCGGCCATGATCTATCGCCAGCGCGTTGACCGAAAAGCTGCTTTCCAGCGCGGTGTACTGGTAGAGATTGTTGATGACCACCTTGGGCACCGCGTCGCGCTTGATTTCAATGACGATCCGCGTGTTTTCATCCGACTCGTCGCGCACGCCGGTGATGTCGGTGATGATTTTCTCGTTGACCAGTGTGGCTATGCGTTCGACCAGCACCGCCCGGTTCACGTTGAAGGGGATTTCGGTGATAATGATCTGTTCGCGCCCCCCTTTGATTTCCTCGAGCCCCACTTTGCCGCGCACCTTCAGGCTGCCGCGCCCATCCGTGAAATAGTTTTTGATGCCTTCCAGCCCGCAAATCATGCAGCCCGTCGGGAAATCCGGCCCTTTGACGTGCTGCATCAACTCCCGGAGCGTAATGTCCGGTTTGTCAATCTGGGCGCAAATGCCGTCCACGATCTCGCCCAGGTTGTGCGGCGGCATATTGGTCGCCATGCCCACGGCGATGCCCGTGCCGCCGTTGACCAGCAGATTGGGGAACGCGGCGGGGAAAACGGTCGGCTCGGTGCGCGTCTCATCGTAATTGGGCACGAAATCCACCGTATCCTTGTCCATGTCCTCCATCAGCACCGCTCCCAGCGGCGCCAGCCGCGCTTCGGTGTAGCGCATCGCCGCCGGCGGATCGCCCTCCACGGAGCCGAAGTTCCCCTGCCCTTCCACCAGCCGCTCGCGCATGGCCCAAGGCTGCGCCATGTGCACCAGCGTCGGATAAATCGCCAGGTCGCCGTGCGGGTGATAGTTGCCCATCGTTTCGCCCACGATCTTGGCGCATTTGAGATGCTTGCGATTGGGCATCACGCCCAGGTCGTGCATCGCATAGAGAATGCGGCGTTGCGACGGCTTCAGGCCGTCGCGGACATCTGGCAGCGCCCGCGAGATGATCACGGACATCGAATAATCCAGGAAGGAGTTTTTGATCTCCTCCGCCACGTTGATCTTGTTGATCTTCTCATGGGCGGCGTACGCCGGCGTAAGAGCGGGACGCGGATCGTTGGGAGGGGTATCGTCTGGCATGCCGAAAATTAAAGGGCGTGAATCCGGAGGTGGCGCAAAGCGGCGGGCACGGGTCAAATATCCAGGTTTCGCACGTTCAGCGCGTTATCTTCGATGAATTGGCGGCGCGGTTCGACCTCATCGCCCATTAATTTGACGAACATCTCTTCGGCCTCGACGGCGTCCGTCAAATCAATGCGCAGCAGTTTGCGGCGGGCCGGATTCATGGTTGTCTCAAACAGTTCCTTGGGGTTCATTTCCCCCAGGCCCTTGAAGCGCTTGATGGACAGTCCGCGCCGGCCGACTTCCTTGACGCGGGACAGAATCTCCGGGATGGAGAACAGGGGTTTGATTTCTTCCTTGTCGCCCTCGCCTTCGATGAGTTCGAAGAGCGGCTTGTCCTGCGCCGAGTAATGTTCGAGGCTTAAGCCCTTCTGGCCCAGCCTGGCCAGCAGTTCCGCCACGGCCTTGCTTTCATGCAGTTCGACGTGCCGCGCGCGCCGCGCATGCCCGTTCTTGTTCTTTTCCACCAGGCTGGTGTCGGAGTCTTCTTCTCCGAACAGGCGTAAATCCGGGTTGGCCGAACCAAATTCCTCCAGTTCCTCCTCGGAATGGAAGTAATGAACGGTCTCCTCGTTGCCATTGCGGACTTTCACCAGGTGCCGCGGCAGCTCATGGGTTTGGGGATGCCGCTGCTCGACGTAGTCCGCAAAGTCACCGCCGTGACGGCGCAACGCATTGGCGTATTTGTCCAGCGATTCCAGCAATTCCAGGATTTCCGCGAGCTGCTTCTCGGTCAACTCTTTGCCATCGGCCAGGTTGCGCAGGCGCACTTCGTCCGTGCCCAGTTCGATCAGGATTTTGTTCAGCCGGGCGTCGTCATCCACATATTCCGTGCGTTTTTTGCGCGAGATCTGGTAGAGCGGCGGCTGCGCGATATAGACAAACCCGCCCCGGATCAATTCCGGCATTTGCCGATAGAAAAAGGTCAGCAGCAAGGTGCGAATATGCGAACCGTCCACGTCCGCATCGGTCATAATGATAATTTTGTGGTAGCGGAGCCCCTCCAGGTTAAACGCCCCCTCCCCTTCCCCGTCGCCAATACCGGTGCCCACGGCAGTGATCAGGGTGCGGATTTCGTTGTTTTGCAACACCTTGTCGAGGCGCGCCTTCTCCACATTGATGATCTTGCCGCGAATCGGCAGGATTGCCTGGAACTTCCGGTCGCGCCCCTGCTTGGCCGACCCGCCGGCGGAATCCCCTTCGACAATATACAGCTCCGCATTGACGGGATCGCGGTCCGAGCAATCGGCCAGCTTGCCAGGCAGGCCGCCGCCCGTCAGGGCGCCCTTGCGCACCGTTTCGCGGGCTTTGCGGGCTGCTTCGCGCGCTCGTGCCGCCAGCAAGGCTTTTTCCACCACCTTCTTGGCCATCGCGGGAGTGGCGTCAAAGTGCGTCATCAGCCCTTCATAGACGACGGAGGATACCAGCCCATCAATCTCGGTATTGACAAGTTTGACCTTGGTCTGCGACTCGAAGCGTGGGTTGGGCAGCTTCACGCTCAACACGCACACCAAGCCTTCCCGCACGTCATCCCCGGAGATGGAGGGGTCCTTTTCTTTCAATAAATTGCTTTGCTTGGCGTATTGATTGATGGCGCGCGTCAGGGCCGACCGGAACCCGGTAAGGTGCGTCCCGCCGTCCGGGTTGGCGATCGAGTTGGCGAAGCATAAGATCTGGTCGTTATAGCTGTCGGTGTATTGCATTACGCAATCCACGAACACTTCTTCCTTCTGCCGGCTGATGACGATCGGCTTGGGATGAAGCACCTGTTTGGTTCGGCCCAGTTGCTTGACGAATTGCTCAATGCCGTCCTTGTACAGGAAGGTCTCGGTCTTCTCGTCCCGCTCGTCCGTCAGCACGATCTCCACTCCCGGGTTCAAAAACGCCAGTTCCCGCAAGCGGTTTGCCAGGATGTCGAACTTAAACTCGGTCGTGATCGTGAAAATGAGCGGGTCGGGCTTGAAAGTGATGAGCGTGCCCGTGCCGCGAGACTTGCCAACCACGGTCAGTTTTTGCGTGGTGACGCCCCGCGAGAACTCCATGGAATAAACCTTCCCGTCGCGCGACACTTCCACCTTGAACCACTCGGAAAGCGCGTTGACGCATTTCGCGCCGACGCCATGCAATCCCCCGGAATATTTATAAGCGCCCTGCCCGAACTTGCCTCCCGCATGCAGGTTGGTCAGCACCAACTCGACCGCCGGCATATTCCATTTGGGGTGCATGTCCACCGGGATGCCTCGCCCGTTATCGCGAATCGAGACGGAGCCATCTACATGAACGGCAACCTCGATCTTGCTGCAGAATCCGGCCAGGTGTTCGTCAATGGAGTTGTCGAGCACCTCAAAAACACTGTGATGCAAGCCGCGCTCGTCCGGGTCGCCGATATACATTCCCGGGCGTTTGCGCACCGCCTCCAGCCCTTCCAGCTTATCTATCTTGGACGCATCATACTTCTCGGGCGCGGCTGAAATGGCGGCCAATTTCCCGGTCGGTTCAACGGTATTTTCCACAGGCATAACTACCGTTTCCAGAGGCCATTTTGGCTTTCGATTTTCACGGGGAAAGTATAGAAAAGATGAGCCAGGATCACAATAGCAATTTCTAATTAATCCCCTTGTAAAAACACCATTAGTTGGGGAGCTTCTGGGATCGCCGCGATATATGGGGTTAAATCGGCGTTTCGGCGTGGTTGAGTCTGCGGGGGTATGAGCCCGCCTAAAAAGGGCCTACGATTTGATGTCGCGCGCTTGAAAGGCAGCCGCGGCTATAAGAAAGGTGGTGAGGTTAACGGCGAGCAAAACGCAGACCGATTGCGCGATTTGCGCCCAGGGCATTGGCTGTGAAAACACGAGACGCCAGGCATGGAAATGAAAGGTCAGCAAGTACTGGTGATATCGCTCAAAAAACGGGATGCCTTCCATTACCAGGTTAGCGAACAAGAGCGATAAGGCCAGGATGGTGGCGGCAGCGGGCTTGATGTTAAAGCTCGAAAACATCAGGGCGATTCCCAGCACCGTGCAGGCATTAAGGGTCATAAATAGATGCGAGAAGGCATAGAACCGCAAACCGTCGGCCGGGGACAATACGTTGAAAATCTGCCCGGGAATGAACACGAACATTCCCTGCCAGGGAAACCATAGGCGGGCAAAACCGAGCGCCGTGACGCCGAGCATCACAACCAGCGCCGCCGAAAAAATACCCCCTGCCAGCCATTTCACCAGTAATAGCCGAAACCGGGAAATAGGGCGCGACAGGATCATGCGCAACGTCCCATCTTCCACCTCCTTGGCTACCAGATCGCCTCCGACCAGGGCCGTGTAGAGAGGCATCAGCAGCGCAATTTGTGGAATCAGCATGATCAAAGCTACCGTCAACGCCGATACGTATTCCAGGGCCAGGTAGCCGTTGCCTTCCAGCAACCGCTCCATTTCAGATTGCCAGCGGGTAAATTTGAACGCCAACAGCATGGCGTTTTGCGCCAGTAGAAAAGCGCCAAACCCAATATACGTGCGCTTCTTTCCAAAGAGCTTCCAGAGTTCGTTGCGCAAATGAAGGTCAAACATGTTCACTGCGCCTTTCGTTGTCGCTCCATCAGCGAGAGGTAGAAATCTTCAAGAGTCTGCTCGGCCGGGACTATTTCATAAACCGGAATGGCGCGCTCTACCAGTCGCCGCACAATCTGGTCGGTCTCCACGCCGGGACTCAACGCGATCATACATTCATCGCGATCCCGCGTAATCATCCGCGCCTGCAGCAGTTCCTTTACCGCCAGCCCGAAATCCTTCGTTTTAAGCCGCACCCAGATCTCGTTTGTTTTGGTGGCCGCCAGTGCGCCTTCAAAAACCATCCAGCCCTGGTTTAAGACGGCAATTCGCGTGCAAAGTTGTTCCACTTCATGGAGGAAATGAGAGGAAAGCAGAATTGTCAGCCCTAGTTCCTGGCGCAACCGCAGGATTGTCTGCCGCATCTCATGAATGCCTTCCGGGTCCAGGCCATCGCTGGGTTCGTCGAGAATGAGCAATTCGGGTTGCGGCAATAGCGCCTGGGCCAGGGCCAGTCGGGCTCTCATGCCGTGTGAGTAGGTTCTCACCAGAGAGCGTTCCCGCCCGCTAAGCCCCACCCATTCGATCACTTCCTGAATGCGTCGTGGCGATACCAGGGCGGTGTAGGAGCTTAGAATTTCCAGATTTCGCACGGCGCTCAAATAGTCGTAAAAAGCCGGGCTTTCGAAAATCGCCCCCACTTTCTGCAAGGCTTGCCGGCGATGCGCGGAGACATCATAACCGCAAATCAGCACTTCTCCGCTGGTGGGCCAGACCTGCCCGAGCATCATCCCGATCGCCGTGCTCTTGCCTGCGCCGTTGTGGCCCAGCAGCCCGTAAATTTCGCCGGCCGGCACGGCGAGCGTCAAATTATTCACCGCCTGGCGCGCGCCAAATTGCTTGTTGAGGCGCTTGAGCTGAATCATCGGTTCGCTCACGGATATTTTCGAATGGTGCCTTCGAACAATAGCAAGTTCTTGATATGGCCATCCGCGTAGAGCCAGTTCTGCGCTTTGGCAGCCCCACGGGCGATATGGAATTTCTCCTTGTCGTACATCAACGGCATCTGGTGCGGATCAAATTTCAGGCCAAACGCAACCAGATGCTCTGCGTCCCGGCCATTGAGCAGGCTGTTCCAGGCAAAACTGGAACCGGTTTGCTCGTAGAAGGTCGCGCCCGCCCCGGGTAAGAGTTTTGCCGTATCTCCGGGCCATTTGTCCGAGGGGCACTTAAATACATTCAAATTCCCCACGTAGTTCGAAAGCACCAGATCCGGGCTGGGCAATTCGTTGGTCAGCGTGGTCAACGATCGGTCCCGCATGGTCGGCAGCCGATTGTGGTTGTCGCTCACATATATTTGCAACGCCAGCCCAATTTGGCGCAGGTTACTCAGGCAGACCGTAGCCTGTCCCGATTCCTTTGCCCGGCTAAGAGCCGGCAATAATAGGGCGGCCAGGATGGCGATAATTGCGATCACGACCAGCAATTCGATCAGGGTGAAGGCACCCGCAAACCAGCCCCGGATTGTTTCCTGTCTGGATCGGGTTCCCCTGGCTGAACCGGGGCCAGTACGTTGCTCAACAGCCGAATTCATGGGCGAAAGGTTTCGTCGGAATACGCTCATCTCCCCCGGAATGGCCGTCCGCTTTCCATAACGCGCTGCAACTCTTCAAGCACCGGAGCCAGTTCGGCCTTGGTCTGCGCTGAACTTTCGCTGTAAAAGGTCTTAAGTCCGATCTTTCGCACCTGGGCCTCGAGCTCGTCGCTCAGCACGGGCGGGGAGTTAGTCCCGCGGCGTCCGAGGGAAAGCCCGGCCCGGGCGCGCGCCTCTTTGAGCCGCCGCAAGGCGTCATCTACTGCTTTGCGCCGTTTGTCATCCGGTAATTGCTCGAACGACACCAGCATTTGTTTGAAACCGGTCGGCATGGTTGCTTCAATAAAACCCGCGCGTTCCGCCTCCGTCATCTGGTCGAACCAGTTCCATGCCTCCTGCTCCAGCCGCGCCTTGCGCCGCTCTTCCAGCGACAGCGCATTCAGCCGGTCAGCCAATCCTTGAATTGCCTTCGCCCGCGCATCATCCTTCAGTTGGCTAATATCCACGGACTCGGCGTACTCTTTCACCTTCGCCGCGGTCATTTTAGTATTTCCAACAAGGCGGTATCCGGCCAGCGCCAACAGCCAAATTACGCCGATGGTTACCCCGGCCCAACATACCGGCCGCCAACGTTGACTCAACATGCCTCGAGCCTAATACCAAAGCCCGCTTCCGTCACGAAAAACCGCACTGGGACGGAGGTCTGAAAGCCGCAAGCACTAACCATCCGGCGCATCTGAACGCAAGGAATCCGAAAGTGTTCTCCCCTTTTTTCGCGTCCAACCGTCCACCTTGCCAAGCGCCCGAACATTAGCTACCTTATGCGCAATGATTATTCCAGGACATCACTTGGAGGCTAGCCATGTCTAAGCCGCGTTCCAAACCATGCCTGCCCGGGCCGACGCCTTCCGGTTCCGCGCAGGGCGCAAAGTCTGCTTTGGATTCCTTGCGCGAGCAGATAGACGGGATAGATCAGCAATTAGTGGACCTGCTGGTCCAACGAGGTCGGATAATCCAACAGGTTACCGACATCAAAAAACGGCATGATCTGCCCACTTTTCACCCGGCACGCGAAGAAAACCTGATTTCCACACGCCGCGCCCAGGCAACCCAGGCTGGATTAGACCCTGACTACGTGGAAGATCTATTCCGAACGATGCTCCGGCATTCCCGCGTTGGACAACTCAGTACCTTGAGCCGCCGCAGCGTTCGGCCGGGCGCCAAAATTCTCATTGTTGGCGGACTTGGCAACATGGGACGCTTTTTCTCGACCTGGCTTCGTCAGTCAGACTACGAGGTCCGCGTTCTGGATCGCGACGATTGGCCCAAAGTACGCTCGTTGACAACCGAGATTGATCTGTGCCTGCTGGCAGTGCCTATAGAAATCACGCCGTCCATTGCGCTGCAGATAGGCAAATACCTCCCGCCCGCTTGCGTGCTGACTGATATTACGAGCCTTAAGCGTAAACCCCTGGAAGCTATGCTCCGAGGACATGCCGGCCCGGTCGTCGGCTTACACCCCCTCTTTGGCCCGGCGACAGTCACCATGGACAAACAAATCGTTGTCTTCAGCCCGGGGCGTTCCTTGAGCAAATGCCAATGGTTTCTGGATCAACTGACTCTATGGGGCAACGTATTGGTTGAGACACCTGCCTCCGAGCACGATGAGATTATGGGGATCGTCCAGGCTTTGCGCCACTTTGCTACGTTTACCTTTGGTCAATTTTTATGCTCGCGAGGGGTGCCCGTGTTGCGCACCCTGGAACTTTCCAGCCCGATTTACCGCTTGGAATTGGCGATGGTCGGCCGCCTCTTCGCCCAGGATCCTCAACTTTATGCCGAAATTATCTTCGCCACACCGGAGCGTCAGGCACTGCTAAAAGATTATCTCGAATCCCTTCAAAAGAACCTTAGCCTTGTCGAACGAGGCGACAAAACTGAATTTATCGCCCGCTTTCGCCAGATCGCCGAATGGTTTGGCCCTTTCAGCGAGCAGGCGATGCGCGAGAGTACGTTCCTGGTCGAAAAGCTTGTTCACCGATTCTGACGCTTCGGGGAAGAGTATGCTCGGGCTTGCTTCAGAGGGGCGTTCCTTTCAGTCAACGACGGCAACAACCGGAGCGCAAGGCTTGGCTTTGCGCCCGGTTGCCCTCGGCCTAAACTTAAGGTGTATCCCGAGCCTACTGCTGATTACTTTTGAGCCCACGGACGGCCTTGCCCTCGCCCCGGCAATGGGCGGATTTCCGCGGCAGTTACCTGCCCATCGTTGTTCTTATCCAGGGCCTTGAGAACCGCCGAGGCACCATTGATCTCCGCGGAATCAAGGAGTCCATCTTTATTGCTGTCGAAAAGGGCAAGCAATACCGCGTTTTGACCGTTGCCATTGGCGCGGCGCCCTATGCCCTGCCCCCCCCACATGCAGGTCTGCCCGCCTGGGCCTCCCCCCCCAGAGCACAACTCTTGCTGTTCAAGTTGTCCGTTCCCATTCTGGTCGAGCTTTAACAAACGACTCGGAGCCTGCTGTATTTCCGCCGCCGACAGCACACCGTCCAAGTCAATGTCGAAGGTGACTGCAATCGGAGGCGGGAATTGCTGCGCCCCGCGTCGGTGTTGGGCTCCTGCGCCTCGTCCCTGGCCAGGTTGAGCGCCAACGGTTAGTACCCCGCCGGCAAGGACCAGCCCGATAACTAGTGTTATTGTCTGTTTCATACGTTTTCTATTGTTTTCTATGTTCTTATGTTTGGCCAGGCTTGAGTCGGCCACGCCGTTCAAACTACTGGCCCCTATAGAAAATAGACTCCCGCAATGTTAAGCTTTTATGTGTGCCGCGGGAGAAAATTGTTAAGGTATTGTAAAAGTTGGCGTCAATCAGCGCACGCACGCTAAGATAACCTGTGGAACCAAAGATGCTAACGGAAGGAGCTAGGCGCCCGCAGGCCGGGGAGATAAAGCCCCGGTTGCTGATTATTGACGACGACAAGAAACTCTGTCGGCTGATTCGGGATTACCTGGAGCCAATGGGTTTTGAAGTCGAAGCGGCGCATACGGGGCCGGAAGGGCTGGAGAAGGCGCAAACGGGGCAGTTCCAGGCTATCATCCTGGATGTCATGTTGCCCGCCATGGATGGTTTCGAGGTGCTCCGGCTACTGCGGCGCACGTCCGACGTTCCCGTGCTCATGCTGACTGCGCGGGGCGAGGAACCCGACCGGATTGTAGGACTGGAGATTGGCGCGGACGATTACTTGCCCAAGACTTTCTCGACGCGTGAACTGCTCGCCCGACTTCGCGCGGTGGTTCGACGCTCCTCGCGCACAGTAGTGAGCGCGCAACCACAAAACGAACCCGAAATCCAGGTCGGAGCACTGCGCGTGATCCACGCCTCACGCGTCGCGCTGCTGGCGAACCAGCCGCTGACGCTCACCCCCGTCGAGTTTGATTTGCTGGCGGCCCTGGCGCGCGCGCGGGGGCGGGTCAAGTCGCGCGAGCAACTGCTGGAGGAAATCCGGGAGCGGCACTACGACGTATTCGACCGCTCAATTGACGTGCACGTCTCGACGCTGCGCCGCAAGCTGGGCGATGATGCCCGGGACCCGCGCTACATTCGCACGGTGCGAAGTGCGGGCTACATGCTGATCAATCCTGACGCCTAGTGGCGCGTATTTATGCTTTTGCACCTCCGTTTTCCGCTGTTGCCAAAAATTCTCATTTGGCTGCTCCTGAACCTGGCGGTTCTAGGTGCGGCGATACATCTCGTTGTCCGATTACAATTTCAGTTTGGATTGGATTCCTTGCTGGCAGGACGCGCGGGCGGACGCGTGCAAGCGGTCAGCGATGTAATTACCGACGAACTCAAAGCCAAGTCCGTTAGTTCCTGGGACGAAGTTCTCCAGCGTTTCGGCAAAGCCTATCAAGTGCAATTCTTCCTCTTTCGTCCGGACGGTTCTCAAGTGGCCGGTGCAACCATGGACCTGCCAACCGAAGTGGCGGCTAAGGTCGCCGAACGGCCCAATCCAGGCGCGGGGGTGAGGCGCGGCCCGCCGCCTGGGCGAGGGCCTCGTTGGACGCGAGAAGAATCCGACGTCAGGCCGGAGGCGCGGTTTGTTGTGCGCACCAGCAATCCAACGGGATATTGGATTGGCATTCGTTTACCTCTGGCTGAGCCTGGCACCAGCCGTCCCTGGCCACTAACTCTTCTGCTAAATTCAAGCTCGCTCAGTGCTGGAGGTTTGTTTTTTGACCCCACGCCGTGGGTGATGGTGGGAGTGGGAGCATTAGTCTTTTCGGTGCTGTTTTGGTTGCCTTTGATCAGAGGCATAACCCGGTCGCTTTCACAGATGACTCGCGCTACCGAGCAAATTTCCGAGGGTTGGTTTGAGACGCGGGTCAATGATCGGCGAGGCGATGAACTGGGCCGGCTGGGGCTGGCGATCAATCGTATGGCCGTACGCCTGGCGGGCTTTGTAACGGGCCAAAAGCGGTTTTTGGGCGATATTGCCCATGAATTGTGCTCCCCTCTGGCGCGCATCCAGGTAGCTCTTGGCATTCTAGAACAGCGAACGGATGATAAACAGCAGACATACATGCATGACCTGCGCGAGGAGGTGGAGCAAATGTCGCGCCTGGTAAACGAGCTTCTCTCGTTCTCCAAAGCCGGGCTGACACCGCAAGCGGTTCAACTCGAGCCGGTTAATCTTGCCACCACTGTCCAGCGAGTTTTGGAACAGGAGGCAGTGCCAACCCATCGTTTGCACGTTCAAGTGCCGGATGGTCTGACGGTCATGGCTCAGCCGGAGTTGCTCTTTCGTGCGTTGGCAAATCTGATTCGCAATGCTTTACGCTATGCTGATCCAGCGGGCCCCATCACCATCACGGCCGAGCGCAAGGACGATACAGTTATAATAGGGGTTGCTGATGAAGGCCCAGGCATACCCGAAGAGTCCCTGCCCCAGGTTTTCGATCCTTTCTTCCGAGGAGAACCATCGCGTAGCCGCACTACCGGGGGAACTGGTCTTGGACTGGCGATAGTAAAGGCTTGCGTCGAAGCATGCCGGGGAACGGTGAGCGCTAAAAATCGAAAGCCTCGCGGCTTGGAAGTACTGATGACATTGTCCGTGCCGACGTAAACAGTCAGCCCGGGTATTTGGTTCAATAAACCCAGGGAATAAAGCGCCGCACCCGCTGTTCATAGCTGGCATATTCGGGGAATTGCTGTTGGAGCCAGCGTTCTTCGCGCCGCGCTTTGGCGTCGAGAACCGGCGCTAAAACCAAAGCCGCCAATAGCGCAGGCCAACTGGCACAAAACAGCGCCCAGCCTACCGAGGCGCAAAACACGGCAACGTAGAGGGGATGGCGTACAAACTGATAAATACCAGTCTGCACCAAGCGACCGCTCTGCGAAGGTCTGGGGAATGGCGTTAGATTCCGGCCCAGGCTAATCGCGCCCGCCAAGCCACAACCCGCAGCGAACAGGAGCAGAAAAGCGCCACATCTGGCGAGAAGAACATGGTGCCAATGGTTGCGATAGAAGAAACCGCCTGCTCCGACAAATACTAGCAACAGATTCTGGCCGAGCATCCAAAGGCCGCCCCGCTCAAAAAAGGTGGAGCTCATCTGGGAGGATGCAAGTGTTCTGTCTTGGGGTGGTTTGAACTGTGGCCGTGGCCTGGAAGTTTCAACTGCCCTATGAAAATAGCGATACCTAAGCCGATGATTAATGCCAGGGAAAGTTTAAAGCGATCATGCGTATGAAACTGCAATTCCGGCAGCAAGTCGGCGCAGGCAATGCAGAGAAAGGTTCCGGCACAAAAAGCCAGGGCACAACCAAGCCAGGAGGGATGCACCACCGCCCACGGCCCAGCCCCAAGGAAAAAAAGCATCGCTCCCAACGGAGTCACACAAGCGAATGCCAAGTTAACCCAGTTTCTTAAAGCGCGTCCTGCCCCGCTGGCAGTCATTAGCGTCGTAATCGCCAGGGCCCCGAAAGGTTTGTGTAGAATGACGGCTAAAGCCGTGCCAAGCCCCAAGGCTCCACCGCGCGGTGTCTGCGCGTCAGCGGTCACTGCCGCGGCCATCGCCAATCCATCAAACACCGAGTGGAGAGATAATCCGAACGCCAACCCAATCCAACTGAGGCCGCGCGCCGATCTCTCGGCCAGCGAATGAGTATGCCCACAAGGCTCGGGGGGACTTCCTTCAGGGACATCATGATGGTGAAAGGGTGCAAATCGCTGCAAGAGAAACATGATCAGGAATCCCGCCAGCAGCCAGGAAGTGCTTTGGTGAACTGACCCCAACTCATGCGTGGCATGCGGAAGAAGGCCAAGCACCGACAATCCCAACATCAAACCAGCAACCAAACTGACGGCGAATTGAAGGCGGGTATGCGTCAGCTTGATCAAAGAGGGCATCATGCCGCCAATTAAGGCTGCCAGCAGGGCGAGCAGGCAGTAGCCGAGTAACAGTGCAGTTGGTAGAGTCATCGGCTATTTATAGCATAAGAACGAGCGGAAGTGCCAGCGATTGCATTAAGGCAGTTGCGCGCGGCCGTCCTTGCCCCGATACCCCGTTTTGGTGCGCCGTCGCAGGTCCTTCAGGATGCGAACTGACCGGTGGCTAACAATACCAGGGTGCAGGCATGCACGACCTGTTTGCCAGATTGGCGGAGTTGGTCAGCCAAACTCGGGTTCTCAGAGCCGGGGTTGAAAATAACGCGGCGCGCACCGCTGCTCAGCAGGTCTTTGACGATAGGCTGCTGGTTGCGAGGCGAGAGATAAACCGTGATCGTATCAATCGGGGTCGAAACCATCTCGAGCGAAGGAAAGACCGGCAAACCGTCCACCTCCGCCAGCGCCGGATGAATTGGCAACGGCGTGTGTCCATGCTCACGAAGCATCCGCACGGCTTTAAAGC
This sequence comes from Verrucomicrobiota bacterium, assembly GCA_012517205.1. Lineage (GTDB taxonomy): Bacteria > Verrucomicrobiota > Verrucomicrobiia > Limisphaerales > UBA8199 > UBA8199. The sequence continues at coordinate 10,414 of JAAYVL010000153.1, read as the reverse complement.
TATAGCGCTCAGGCTTGTTGCTAGCTCCTAAAACGGCCACATTCATGATATTTCCTTTCCGCCGCGGGGAAGCCTTGCACAACGCCAACCGTGCAGTTCCTTCCCGCCAAGCCTAGTTATCTTTTGGAAGCTTTTTGAACGTCATGAACCAGTCAAGGGCATAAGCATCCGGGGCCGGCTTCTCTACGCGCTGTTTGGCGGTGCCACAAGAACCCGGGGGTGGCACGATAACATCGTCGCCAGGTTGCCAATCCGCCGGGGTGGCGCAACCATGCCTGTCCGTGGTTTGCAAAGCGATCAACAACCGTTTGATTTCAGGGAAATTACGCCCATTGGACAACGGATAATACAGCACCGCGCGAATAATGGCCTTGGGATCAATAATAAACACAGCCCGCACAGCCTCCGTGCTGCTGGCCCCGGGTTGCACCATCCCGTAAGCCTTCGCCACTTCCATTTTCACATCCGAGATCACCGGGAAGACGATTTCGACATCGGCCATATTCTTGTATTTGATTTTCTCTTTGATGGTGCGCAACCACGCAATATGGGCGTAATGGCTATCTATTGAGAGCCCCACCAACTCACAGTTCAGTTGTTTAAACTCCGGCATCATCGTGGCAAAAGTCATAAACTCCGTGGTGCAAACCGGTGTGAAGTCAGCCGGATGGCTAAAGAGAATGACCCACTTGCCGGCATAGTCTTTCGGAAAGCTAATCGGGCCTTGCGTGGTATGGGCCTCGAAGGCCGGTGCTGTTTCGCCAATCAACGGAATACGGGCGGCGGAAGTAGTTTCAGGTGCTACGGATGCGGTTGTCATGTTTTGTCTATGGTTGTAATTACTGTTTTATAAATACGTGTCTGGTTAAACTGATCCAACAGAAGGGGAAAAGTTACAATTTTCACAAACAAACCCGGTAACAGCCTGGGAACCTTCAGGTTTTCCTGTTGCCAACATGGAAATTCCGTTGAGCGCGCAAATGCAAGCAAAAGACACTGATTTCTACAAAAGTTCGCATGGTGACGGCGTCAGTACTTTTTAGCCGGCCGAAATCGGCTGATAGTGACCAGGCGTCAGGTTGAGGCATTTTTCGGATAGAGTCTTCCATAATTCAACGATAGCAGGCGCCGCCTGACCCTGGTTGAGTTCCACAACCGAGATGCCACGACGTTGGGCTGCAGTCACGGCAGGATCATAGGGAATCCGCCCGACAGTGGTTGCCCCGAGTTCCGCAGTGTAGCGCTCGATTTGTGCCACCATCGCCGAATTCAAATCATACTTGTTTATGCATACCGAAACAGGGAGGTTGAAGTGCCGGATCAACGCAAGGATTCGTTCCAGGTCGTACTTGCCGGCGACCGTCGGTTCCGTAACCACCAACACGTTCGTAGCTCCTGTCATGCTGGCGATGACCGGGCAACCAATGCCTGGCGGGCCATCAATCAGGACCAGTTCGCGACCATTGGCGCGTGCCGTTTCGCGTGCTTTTTCACGAACGAGCGCTGCTAATTTGCCAGAATTCCCCTGTCCGGGCCGCAGGCGCGCGTGGACCAATGGTCCCAAGCGGGTTTCCGACAAAAACCATTCACCGCCGTCGCTTGGAATCATTTCCAAGGCGCCTTCTGGACAGAAGTGAGCGCAAACACCACAGCCTTCGCATGCAATGGGATCCACCCGGAATGCGCCGGCTTCATCGTCGTTGGCGGATTCATAGTAGGAAATGGCATTAAATCGGCATAACTCTTCGCACTGGCCGCAGACGGAGCAGCGACTGGATTGAATACGAGCTCGTAGTCCGCTGGAGAATGTCCCGTGGTGCTGGATGCGTGGAGCCAGAACCAGTGGCAGATTGGAGGCATCCACGTCGCAATCTGCTAATACTGGTGCTTCGGCCAAAGCAGCTAGCGACGCCGTCACGCTGGTTTTGCCGGTGCCGCCTTTGCCGCTGAGAACAACCAGTTCCGTCATAGGGATGCGGCCTTCCTTGTGCCTCGAATGACGAATAGAGCTGCTCCTGCAGGATCCCGAGTCTCAAACAACGTCGCGCCGTCTATGCCGAGGAAATACTCCGTCTGCGCCTCGAACTGCTCGCTGATGACCGATTGGATTTCCTCGAGGTCTGTATGCCGAATCCAGTGCACGTACGAGTGCGGTTGGCAGAGTTTCCGTTGGAAAAACGCCGATGCGGGATTAAGCAGCATCACGATAAGCTGCCCGCTCTCGCGCAATACCCGCGCCGCCTGCACCACGGCTGCTCGATAATCTTCGATAAATTGCAGGGAGGTTACAAAAATTACCGCCTCGAAGGCGGCCGCGGGAAAGGGCAAATCTTCTGCCCGGGCGACCACCATTTTCACCGCGCCTGAAGCCTCCCTTAAAGCTCCTGGCTCGATATCTACCCCCGTAACTTGGTAGCCATGCTTGCCCAGCGCAGCTTCGATAACGGCCGGGCCGCAGCCAACACTTAAGACGGTTTGGCAGCCCTTTAAATGCTTCAATAAATAATCTGTTTCAACGCGAAAGACGTTCTGCCAAAACTCCGATTCACAGGACTTCCAATATTTCCGCATTGTTCCGGACACGCTCTGCATGTTCTTGGAAGCTTCGTCTTTCATGTCGCCATCAGCCGGCCCGGTTCGTTTAGATTTGTCGCCTCCATTCGATCGTTTGCGTAGATAGCTTGTTCTAAATCCTGCCGCGTCCGAAACGGCAGTACATTCGGTTGAAGCTCTTCCAGCAACCGAAGCAGCAAGTGGTCAAAAGTCCGATGCAATCCCGGCACCACGTCAATGATCCGTTGGCCCCGGGAATATGCGCGGGCAATGGCCAAATCATCAGGAATCTCCCCCAGAACAGGCACCTGCGCCTGTCCACATAATTCCCGGAGCTCGGCCATGGAGGAATAAGCCCGATTGACGACTACCCCACATGGCACCGCCAATGTTTTTGCCAGTTCCAACGCTATCTGAAGGTCGTGTAATCCGAAGGGCGTTGGCTCACTTACTAATAATACATAATCGCAGTCCCGAAGCGTTTCTACCACCGAACAAGCCGCGCCGGGGGGAGCGTCCAGGATCACCCAGTCCGACGGCGGCATAGCTTGTAAGGCGGCACGAATAACCGGCGGGCTGCTGGCCTCGGATACCTTGAGGGTGCCGGACACAAATTGAACTTTGCCCGCAATGCCGATTCGAACTACCCCCACAAAGTGCGGTATCTCAGTGATAGCCCGCGTGGGGCACACCCGAACGCAGCCGCCGCAACTGTGGCACAACTCGTCATAAATCAGCGTTCGCTCAGCCAGGCATAAGATGGCATTGTAACGGCAAATTCGGCCACAATCGCCACAATGCTGGCATCGTTCCTGGCTCACCTGGGGAACGAGCCGGTTGACCGGGTATTCCCGGACCTCATCCGGCTTCAAAAAGAGATGGCCATTGGGTGCCTCGACATCACAATCCACATACACCACCTCCTGGCCGTGGTGCGCCAGTCGCATCGCCAAATTCGTGGCAATGGTGGTCTTGCCCGTTCCACCCTTGCCGCTGGCTATCGCAAGCCTCACTGCCAAGAGAGCGTCTTGATTCTCAACCAGACTGCTTTTCGGTTGGAGCGTTTGCCGCCCTGAAGTTTTTTCCTTGCGGCCCGCTGCGCCAACGGCGGCGGCCGAAACCTCGACCGCCACCCCGACCCCGGCCTTGACTGCCTTGGCCTCTGCCGCAACGCCTTCCTCCGCCGCAAGGCCCCATCCTCTTACCCACTGGCCCTTGTCCGAACGGGCCGGTCCCATCTCCCATTGGTGTCATAACTTTGTCCTTTCTAGCTTGGTTTCTTTCCGTGATGAAGTTTGGTTTTCGCCCGGCCTGGCGGCGGGCAGCCTGCTTTGCCTCAAGCGTGTCCCGGCGCTTCCGCTGGCGTCAGCATCGAAAGCTGGCCCGCGAGAAAGGCCTGGCAAGCCGCTTCAGCCGAGCCGCTGGTGACGGAATACATTTGGATTTTGGCCGCTTGCAGCGCGTTCCAGGCCTTTGGGCCAACATGTCCAGTAAGGACCGCTTGAACCCCCAGACGGGCCAGTGCCTGAACGGCCTGCGTGCCAGCCCCCTGAACCGCGTTCATCCCTTCTGCATTGTCCACCGTCGTCTGCTGTCCGCTCTCGGTATCCACGATGCGAAAGAACCGCGCCCGGCCAAACCGAGGGTCCACCGGCGAAGCGGAATCCGGTCCCTGAGTAGTAATTGCGACTTTCATGAGCAATGCGTGTGCTTGTGATCATGGCCGCATGTCGGAGTCCCGCCGCTCAGCGTCCCGTTTAAAAACGCCTGCGCCAATTTCTCCGGCGCATCATCTATCGCGCCGGCGTGTACCGCGATGCCGTTTTGGGCAAATAAATCCAACGCGCGCCTTCCCATGCCCCCGGCAATAACCGTCTGGACCCCTTGGAGATAGAGCCAGCGGGGCAGTAAACCCGGTTCGTGCGGCGGCGGGGCCACCCGGGTCTGGGTCAGGATTTGTTTGGAGGCAAGGTCAGCCTCAATCAAGGCAAACTGTTCACAGTGCCCAAAGTGAGCCGACAATCGGCCTCCCGTCAGAGGGATTGCTATTTTCATATCAATGTGTTTCCTAATAAAATCGCAGTCTGTTTCACCGCCAGTTTAAGTCCAGGCAGCATAATTTCCCCGAGCCTTGCCATGAGGCCCCCGCCGACATCGGCCCCGCCATCGGCCGGCGCCCCACTGTCGGCCGCAGCACCCTGGCATCGTAAATTCACGCTGCCCCAGCGTGCCCCGTCGGAAAGCCGTAATGACCGTCTCCAATTCTCCACAAATCTGCGGCACGACTCGAATACCCGCCTTTTCCAGCTTCATCTGCAACTCCCGCGAAATGGCCCCGCAGATCACCAGCTTAACCCCACATTCTTGCAGGCTGTGAAGCATCCCTTCCGGCTGCTTTTCAAAGAGCACTATCTCCTTGCGCTCGACTTCGGCCTCGCCTTTTAAGCGAATCAATACCAGTCGCGCCGCCACGTCGAATACGGGCGACACGCGACCCTGACAGTTGGGAACCGCTATCAGCACGACCCTCCCTAATGCCGGATTCATGCCAAGCCACCCTCCGGTCGTTTTATACTAAATCTCCCTTATAATCAGGCTTTTGGGCATGGCGACCCGCTGGGGCAATGATCCGGAAGCAGCGCAGACTGCAATAGCTACCTGCGCCGCCCGTTGCATTTTGCCATGCTAACCGGAAGCCCCGCCGGGCTTTTCGCCCGATATTCTCTGCGCCGCCTGGTCAATTATCTCCATCAGGCTGACAATCTTGGCTGGGGGTGCGGCGGCATGCGCTTGCTCGACTTGCGCCATCTCGTCCTCGGGCAAATGCGCTTGCAGGAAACCGCGCACATCAAATTGTTCCCACCAGCAGTTTAAGATCAACCGGCAGGGCCGGCCGCCTGTTTCCCGGCGGCAATAACCGAAGGTGATTTCGTGGCCAAGGCGGGGGCAGCGGGGCAGAATCTTTTGGTCGTGGTCGCTGAGCATTCCGCGAGCGGGGTTTATTTCATTGGTTCTCAGATTGTTTGCACCCGAATCTCGTCCCCAATATCCACGGTGAGCGCGTCAAATTCAAACCCATACAAGTCCCAAGGCTTAGGGTCCGCCGGGCGCCCGTTCAAAGCAAGAGCGCAGCTCGCGGGGTGTGAGCGCAACAGCAACAGCGTAGCTTGCGGAAGACTGGCGGCTGCCCGCAGCGTGATGGCGTTCCCGGAATGGAAGCGGGCCTCCACGCTCCGGCGCGCCATTTCCCACTGCCAAATCTGCCGATTGGTCCACCATTCCAATCCCTGTCTCCGGCCGTAGTCCACCAAGCCCGCAAGGGCATCCGCCACCCCCGGCTTGCGTATGTGCGCGGGATGAAAAAGAAAATGCGCCACGCCATGGTGCCGCGCGGCGGAATCGAGCAAGGGTTGGCCGTACTCCGGCGGACAGGTAATGACCAAGTCCTGCGTCAGAAGGTTAACCTCGAGCACGTTGAGGAACCGCGGCGAATCGGCTTCATCATCCAGTGGAAAGTAGGGCTGCGAACCTCCCAACGGAAAGCCAATGGTGCCCTTTTTACTCGGTCCGCGCGATTGATCAGAAGCTATGCCCGCCGATTCACACCAGCGCAGGAAATCCAGGCGCCCCTCCCAGCGCAGGTAATGGTTCTTGTTGGTAGTAATCTGCTCCAGCCCGGCTTCCTTCATCAACCAGCGCCGTTGGAACAGAAAGTTGTCTCGGGACCATGCCGTATGCTCCCCGCCCGTCATGGCATCATAGTGCAACGCGACTTCAAAATCTTGTTCCACGAGCGTGCGGTAGAATTCAACCGGATAGCCTCCCGGGTAGAGGATGCACCAAGTGGACTTCAGCCGGCTGCGATTCATCACTTCCAGCAAAGCCGCCGCCTTTTGCGGGTCATTCCCATCCGAGTCATGTGATAGCTGCGCTACCGCTTTGAGTGAGCGCGGCCAATACCACAACACGGGCAGCAGGATCGCCTGCTGTCGGGCCAGGTGAAAAACGCTTCGCAGAATGAGTTCGCGCAACTCATCGCTGATCGGCTCCAGGAAAAGCGGTCCGCCATCCGGCGGCACCGGGGATCGGTCCCGCTGCCAATCCAATACGAGGCCGTCTTCGGTCTTGAGCAGCCCCTCGTTCACCGGAGCCGAATCATCCGGCGCGGGCCTGCCATCTTGCAGCACCCTCAGCCCCTGCTGGATGTGAACAATCGAGAAGAGCAAATCCGGGCCCAACAAAACGGTTCGGCCCGTGCCGAAGCGGTTCTCCAGTATGGCGCTCCCTTTGGAAATGCCGTTGCCCGTTTGCAGTTCTGCCAGAACGGTTGCCGAACTCTTCTTCAGTGCGCGCCCGCCAAAGACATGCAGAGAACTGCGCAACCCCGCCGTTAAGGGGTGTTCTCCAGCCGTGACCTTTATCCACCCCTCCGCCACCGGGATTCCCCCGGCCACCCCAAATACTTCCTCCAAACCGGAGGCTCCTCCCAGGCCGATGAGCGCCCCGCCCTCCTTGACCCACTGAGCAAGCGCCGCTCGCTGCGGTTGCGTCAGCGGCAAATCGCCGGCAAGGATCACGACGCTTTTCGCGCGCCGAAACAGTGATTCCACCTGGCTCGCTGGGAGGGTCTCGTAAAACAGGCCGGCGCGGCTGAGGACCTCCGTGAGGTAGCCCCAGGCCCGCGCGCGCGGATTGGCATCAGTGGAAACCGGCTGTGTAATCACCGTGACCGGAGCGCCTGGAACTATTCCCGGTCGGCCACTCACTGCCGCTCCGGAAACCGGAACTGGCATATTCGTTCGCCGCTCGCGGGTCTGGCCGGCGCCTCCCACGACGCCCAATCCTTGCATCAGCAGACAGGAAGTTGCGCCCGCCGCCCGCCGGAGAAAGTCACGTCGCGTAGCATGTCCCCTGATTGGGGCTGGCCCTCGTTTCACCATACTTACGCCGCAGCCGCCGGGAGCCGACCGATCAGCACCTCCTGGTTTGCCCCTTTGCGCAGCCGCGTGGCCAATCCGCGTTTTCGCAGCGTCTGCGCCAGCGCCCGAAAGTCATAGAACTCGCGCGGATGCGTCCTCCCCTCATCCCGATGCGCCCGCGCGATAATCTGAAACCCCCGCGGGCTGAAATCCGCCAACACAATCTTGCCGCCGGGCTTCACCACCCGCAGCATTTCCCGCAGCACCTGCCCGAAATTCGCGATGTGATGCATGGCGTTCATGGTGACCGCCGCATCAAAAGTTTCGTTCGCCCACGGCAGCCGGCGCGCATCCCGCAGCACGAATTGAATCTTCCTTTCCACGCCCGCATTCCTTGCGTTGAGGCGGGCGCATCGTTGTTCCTCGGCTGAGACATCCACACTAACCACGGCCTTGACATGGCGCGCCAACCGGATCAGGAAACGCCCCTTGCCCGTTCCCACCTCGAGCACCTTCCCTCCCAGCGGCAGTGCCTGCGCCAGCACAAACTGAATTCCCACCCGCGAGTCATAGCCAAACCGCCGCAGCCGGGCCTCGCGTTTCAGCAGCAGCCGGCGGTTGGCCGCCATCTCGGGGTCTGCCGCGCGTTTCGCCGGGCGCTGCGGCCGGTTTTCCGTTTTCAGGCCCCTCCCCATGCTCAAAAGGTCACCAGCCGATCCGAATCCCGAACAAGTTCATACAGGTCCTGCAACGTTGAAAGCGGACACACTTCCGACCCTGCCGATTCCCTCAATTTCAGGCAACTGCCACAGGCCAGGAACTGCCCGCCCGCGTCCAGAACCGCCCGCGCTTGTCCCTGAACATCAAATTTCGGATCGCGAATCTGCTCCAATTCCACTCCCTTGCCCATTAGGAATATCTTCACCCTGTCCCCCTGCTGCAAACTATAGTTCGCCAGCCGCAGTGCGTTAAAGACCGTTTCTGGCTCTGTCTGTGAAAGAATAATGCCCAGTTTCATTTTATGACCAGACCATTTGCTTTAAGTGTGCCATGCTCAACCTCGCTTTGCCAGCCTCAACGCTTTGACTTTCCGGAAAAGCGTGCTGGGATTAATGCCCAGCTCCTGAGCCGCCTTTTGGTGGTTCCCCCGATTCCGGCGCAGGGCATCCTGAATCAGCAACTTTTCCATGGATTTCAGAGTCATCGCCCGGCCCAACCGGAGCGCTTCCCCCAACGCGCTGCCCCGCAGCGGCGGAGGGAGGTGCTTCATTTCAATAACGCCACCCCGGCACAACACAAAGGCGTGCTCAATAATGTTCTCCAGTTCCCGCACGTTCCCCGGAAAGTCGTGTTCCATCAACCGCGCCAGCACCGCGTCGGAAACACCCCCGATATCCTTGCCCTTGAGCCGGTTGAACCGCGCGATGAAGTGATCAATTAAAAGCGGAATATCCTCCCGCCGGTCTCGCAGGCTCGGCAGCTCCAGCCGGATGACATGAATGCGGTAGAATAAATCCTCGCGAAACCGCCCCCGCTCCACGAGCTGGCCCAGGTTCTTGTTGGTGGCCGTAATAAAACGCACATCGGCCTTCACGGGCTCCACTCCGCCCAGCGGCTCATAAACCCGTTCCTGCAACACCCGCAGCAATCGCGCCTGCATCGCCGGGGAAATATCCCCAATCTCGTCCAGAAAAATCGTGCCGCCCTCGGCCAGCGCAAAACGCCCCGGCTTGTCGCGCCGCGCATCCGTGAATGCTCCCGCCTTGTAGCCAAACAGCTCCGATTCCAGCAAGTTATCCGGCAGCGCGCCGCAATTAAGCGCCACAAACCGCTTCGACCGCCGCCGCGACAGGTTGTGCAAAGCGCGCGCAAACAACTCTTTGCCCGTCCCGCTGGCTCCTTCGATCAGCACCGCACTGTCGCTCTCCGCAATCTCGGGCAGCAGCTCAAAAACCTGTTGCATGGCCGCGCTGCGCCCGATGATGTCGGCGAAGGAATTCTGCTGCTGTAATTCCCGGTGCAGCGTCTCCACCACCCGCAGGTCCCGGAAACTCTCCACTCCGCCCACCACGCGCCCGCGTCCATCCTTCATCGCCGCCGTCGAAATGCTGATCGGTATCTTTTGCCCGCGCGCGTCAATGATATACACCACCTTGTTCACCACCGGCCGATGCGTGGAAAGCGTCTGCTTCAACGCGCACGCACTCTCGCAAATGCTCGCCCGAAAAACATCACAGCACCGGCGCCCCACCGCCTCGGCGCGCCGAATCCCGGTAATCTGCTCCGCGGCGCGATTAAAAAACGTCACGCGCCACTCTGCGTCCACCGTGAAAACGCCATCGGGAATATAATCCAACAAGTTATCCAGCATCGCGGCTAGTGTACATCCAGAGACCGCCCCTCGCCAGCCCCACTCAACAACCAGGTTGGTGTTGCAGCCAACATTCGCTAAGGCGCTAAAAGCGATGATGCCGCCCCTTGCAGGCCGCGTGCCCTTACACGGTGCCCTGCACCGGCCTGCCATCGCCAATTCCTCCCAAATTCGCCCTTGCGCAAAGACACCCTACCCGCCAGCCTTCCCGCGTGGGCTCGGGGTGGCGGCGGCGGGGACTTCCAGCCCAAGGAATGGCAGGAAGCCGAGTCGCCCTCCGAGGCGATGACAGAACGACAATAAAAAAACAACAAAAAGGAACTACGTTATGAAAATACTATCCGCTCCGCGCACGGGCAGCCTGGGCGCGGAAACCTATTACCAATCCCCCTTCGGCGTGTGCGCCCGGCGGCGCACCGTTCCCCGGGACCGGCCTTCTAACCGCAAAGCGGCCGCACGGTCGTATTTCGGGATCTCCTCGCGGGAGTGGGGCCTCAAGCTCAGCGAAGCGCAGCGCGAGCGCTGGAACGCCGCGGCGCTGCACGTTCCCAGCCGGCCCTGGATGGGGCAG
>JAAYVL010000060.1 GCA_012517205.1 Verrucomicrobiota bacterium | reverse complement strand
TCGGGGTCGGCGTCGAAATACTTTCGCAGGTAGCGTTTGCGCCCGCGGTCTTCCTGCAGAATCCGCGCCCGCGCCACCGGGCGGGTGAAATGATCCAGCTCCTGCACGTGTTTAATCCGCTTCTCCAGCGAGCCGATGATGCGGACCCGGAAGACGTAGGGGAGCTTGGCGGTGATCACGGTGGCCCCGCGGCCAATCAGGATCACGTTGCCCAGCTCCGCCAGGCGGAGAATGGTGTCGGTGGTTTTGTGGACCAGCGTCCAGGAGGGGGGATGCAGGTCGAACAGCTCGTTCATGATGTCCGTGATTTCGGAGGCGCGGTCTTCCGGCATGAACCGGGCCAGGCGCTGGGGCAAATTGTGGTCTTCGAGGACTTTCTCCACAAGGTTGCGATCGAACACCGCCCACGGGCAGGCGTCTTTGGGTTCGTGCGCGTGCAGGTAGGCTGCCAGGTTCTGGGCCACAATATGCGCGCCCGAGCCGGTCTGGCGGGAAATGGTCACGGCGCGCCGCGGCGCGTCCGTTTCACGCGCGGTCTGCCCCGCGCCTCCCGGCTGCAACTGGCAATTGATGAAACTCAAAGCCCGCTCTAATCCAGCTTGTGTCTTCATGTGTATTTTTTGCTTCCTGCGTCCGTTTCCATTTCGCGTCCCGTCTGCCGTGCGCTCTCAAGAAACGTTACCACGGTTGGGCCGGCAAGGGAAGCCTGTTCCTGCGCCGGGCGGCCGGCTCCGCGTCCGGCGGTTTCCGTTCGCGCAGCCGCCCCGGTTTTCCGGGGCCGCGGCCGTATAGCCTCCGGGGGGCGGGCTTATGGCGGCGGTGGGTGCCCTGTGCTTTTCCGGGACACACTGTCTGAAAAACTTTCGCCGCCCGCCCGGCGGGGTTGCGCGGAGGCGGGGCACGGGGCCGGGGCGCGCGCCGTCAGCCCGTGGTGGAACCTCCAAAACGCGGCCGAATAATCCGTTTAACCGCGTTCGCGGGCGGGGCGTGTCTCATTTATAGCCAGGCCGCCGTATTGGCGCGGTTTGGGCCGGCGGCTCCAGCGGAGTTGGCAGCATTTATGCGTTGAGCGGGTTAGCGTATGTCGCACTCAGTATTGTTGTTCTTCCGGAAGCGCGCGGTGTCCCTCAGCCTGCTGGGGGGCCTGCTCGGCGTTCTGGCCCCGCGGCCCTCTCTCTTCGCCGCGAGCGTGACGCTGAACTGGGACGCGAGCCCGAGCCCCGATATCGTCCAATACCGGGTTTACTACGGCGTGGCCAGTGCCACCTACACCCATTCGGTTCCGGCTGGCACCAACCTGACGGTGTCCATTTCCAATCTCGCCGGGGGGCTTACTTACTATTTCGCCGCCACCGCCACCGACATCAACGGCACGGAGAGCGATTATTCCGCGGAGATTGCGGCACTCATTCCGCTGAACCAGGCCAACCGGCCGCCGACCTTGAACGCCCTGGCCAACCTGACGCTCAACGAGAATGCCGGCCCCCAGACGGTTAACCTCCTGGGCATCAGCTCGGGCGCCGCCAATGAGTCCCAGACGCTGACCGTTACGGCTTCGTCCAGCAACCCGGGCCTGATTCCGACCCCGACGGTGAACTACACCAGCCCCAACGCCTCCGGCACCCTCAGCTTCACCCCGGTGGCCTATGCCTACGGCTCCGCCACGATCACCGTCACCGTCAACGATGGCGCCACCGTCAACAACCTCATCTCCCGCTCCTTTACGGTCACGGTCAATTCGGTTAACCAGCCGCCGACGTTGAACGCCCTGCCCAACCTCACCCTCAACCAGGGTGCGGGCCGGCAAACGGTCAACCTCTCCGGCATCACCGCGGGGGCGCCCAACGAATCCCAGACGCTGACCGTCACGGCCTCGTCCAGCAATCCCGGCCTGATCCCGACCCCGGCGGTGAACTACACCAGCCCCAACACCACCGGCTCCCTCAGTTTCACCCCGGTGGCCACCGCCAGTGGCGCCGCCACGATCACCGTCACCGTCAATGATGGCGGCGCGAGCAACAACCTCATCGCCCGCGCCTTCACCGTCACCGTCAACCCGGCCAACCAGCCGCCCACGATTTCCGCCCTGGCCGACTACGTGATGGCGGCCAACACCACCACGCCGCCCATCCCCTTCACCATCAGCGACCCGGAGACGGACGCAGCGAGCCTGACGCTTGCGGGCAATTCGGATAACCCGGGCCTGGTGCCGGTTTCGGGCATTGTCTTCGGGGGCAGCGGCAGCCACCGCACGGTCACCCTCACGCCCCGCCCGGGGCAAATCGGCAGCGCCCATATCACCCTCACCGTCAGTGATGGCGCAAACACCTTCAGCCGGGTATTTCTGCTGACAGTTCGGCTGCGGCCGGAAGCCCCCGTGGGGTTCCATACCGTTAGCGCCGGGTTCTAACGGCCCGGCCCCCAATCATTCTCATCCGCCCCCGGCGCGCGGGCATCCTGCCCGCTTAGCCGCCCCTCAAGCAGAAAGCCTCCCACCCGCCCACCCGCTGACCGACAAGATTTTCGTGCGGCCATGAAATGTCGTGCTAGCGCTGCATGCGTGCGCGCCGCCTGCCAGCGCCTCCTTCTATCTTCAGAAGGCCGCGTGCCCCCACGCGGCGCTTTCATCCCCGCCTCTCC
>JAAYVL010000049.1 GCA_012517205.1 Verrucomicrobiota bacterium | reverse complement strand
TGGCCGCCGGCGGAGCCGGGACGTTTTGAAGCGATCCACCGGCTGCCGGATGGAGCGGTGCAGTTGACCATGAGCGGCACGGCGCACACCAACTACCTGCTCCAATGGACGGCCGACTGGCTAAACTGGTCCAACCTCGGCGCGCTGGAGAGCGGCGAAGGCCGGTTCTGGCTGTTGGATTCGAGCGCGACGAACAGCGCCCGGCGGTTTTACCGTCTGCAATTAGCTCCCTAAACCTTTAACCCTGAGAAATGATGAAAACTAACCAGGCCCTTTTGAGCCTGACCCTCCGGATGGCGGCCGGCCTGGCTTTGCTGGCCGCCGCGGCTGGATTTGAATCGGCGGCGCGCGCGGCGACCTCGCTGGTGTATGGGATTGTCACCAATCCGGGCGAGGATTGTTCGCACGAAATGAACATCAGCTGGCATGCGCAGCTTGGCAGCACGAATTGCTACGTCACCTACACGAAAAAGACGGATACGGCATGGGCCAACGCGACGACGGTGTATGGCACCAACGCCTATTGCGACCGGTTTGACGGCATTTACTCCAAGACCGCCTCGGGAGCGGACTTTTACGAGAGCGCCATCTTCCTGAATTACGGGGCGGTGTTGAGCGGGCTGACGCCGGATACGGAATACATGTATCAGGTCTGCGCCAGCCCGGGCGCGTGCAGCACGACGCACTACTTCAAGACGGCGGGCGCCAGCGAGTTCAGCTTTATCTGGATCAGCGATTTCCACGCCTATCCCCCGCTCTCCGGGCGGTTGAGCAACGCGATCCGGGCGATCAATGCGGCGGTGGTGATTGACCCCAGCGTGGATTTCATCTTCTCGACCGGCGACGTTGTCGCCTGGGGGGGCAGCTACTCCTTCTGGACGAACCTGTATGCGCAGAACTTTATCCGGGACTACATGTTCGCCAACGTGGTGGGCAACCACGACTACATGACCCGTTCTTACGCCCTCAGTTCGGACTTTTTCCGCATCGCCAACAATTTCCCGCTGAACGGCTACGCCGGGCAGTGGGGCGTTTGTTATTGGTTCATCTACCAGAACGTGCTGTTTCTGACGCTTAACAACGAGGTGATGAACGGCAATACCGCCGCGCAAACGGCGGCCAAAAACTGGGCGGCGAGCGTCATTCAAAGCCAGCGGGGGCGCTACCAATACATCTTCCTGGCCGAGCATTACCAGTGGTTCTACGGCCAGAGCGGGCAGACAAGCTGGTATGCCAACTGGAAGGAGTTTTGCGACCAATACGGCGTTGACCTGGCGCTGTCGGGCAATAACCACATTTATGTGAGAACCCACCCGCTCTACAACGATGCGGTAGTTCCCAACGGACAGGGCACGGTCTATATGGAGGCGCCATCCTCGGACGGCGAACGCGGGGTGGAAGCGGGCACGATAACCTATAATGCGGAAAAGATCGCTTACACCTACTCCAGCCATACTCCTTCCGGCGGCGGGCAGGTCAAAACCATCGGCTGCGTGCTGGTCAAAGTCAATGCCCAGGGAATCACGACCAAACTGGTTTACCTGGACGATAACAAGGTGGCGCATGTGGCAGACGAAAACACCATTACCGCCGCGCCCGTGCTGACGCAGGCGGGTTTAAGCCGGGTGGTGGACGAGGGGGAAGCGGTGAGTTTGAGCGTCAGCGCCAGCGGGACCGAGCCGCTGAGCTACCGCTGGCGGTTTAACGGGGCGCCGCTGGCGGGGGCGACCACGAGTCAGTT
>JAAYVL010000087.1 GCA_012517205.1 Verrucomicrobiota bacterium | reverse complement strand
GCAGGAGAACATGGAAAATAAGCATGAGACCCCTTTGAGCCTCCTTTGTACCCCCGTTGTACACGGCCTAATGGGAGCGTTAGGCTGGCTGGGGCGGGTGGGGCGGGTTTGGGCGCGGGCCTGAGCCGGAAGGGAGGGATGGACGACTTGCGGATGATGTAAAACGAGGTTCCAAGGCGGGAGGGAGAGGACGAGAGCGTTCGGCAAAGCCGGAACGGGCGGCCGGGTGTTGTCGCGCGTCCTGGTTTTTGGGCGGGATGGAGTCACGGCTGGCGGGGAAATTTGGTTCATCCGACAAGTTTGATCCTGGCATGGTGCAGGGCGAGGAGTTTGAGGATGAAGAAGGCTTCGTCCCGATAGCCATAGGCTTGGCGGGTGAGGGTTTTGATCTTGTTGTTGACGCCTTCCATTTTGCCGCTGCTGAGCCGGTGTTCCCACCAGCTCAGAATCCCGCGGGCGTGGAGTCGGAGCGATTTGGCCATTTGCCGCAGCAGGGCGATGCCGGTTTCCATCGCCCGGGCACACCACTGGCGCAGGAAGTCCTCCATCGCGACGCGCGAAGGCGGTTCCCAGAGCAGGCTCAGTTCTTCTTTCAGGTAGTCGGCTTGGGAGGGGGGGTGGGAGGGGACGGCGGGGGCGGGGGAGGTGGATTGAGATTCGGGTTGCCGGTTGGGGCGGGCCGGGTTCTGGCAGGCCGGTTGGCCTGTTCCGGCGGGGCGGCCAGTGCCGGGCGGGGCCGGGTGCTTAAAAACGGAATGCCGGGATTCCCGGGGAGCGTTTGATGGCCGGCGCCTGAGCCGGGCTTGGAAACGAGGAGGTTTTGGCGGAGGACCGGCGGCGGCGGGGAGGCATCCGGGCGCGGGTCCGGGGCGGGCAAGGCGGGCGCGGGCGCGTGGCGGGAGTTTTTCTGATTGTTCGGGCGGGGAAAAGTTTGTATATGCGCGGCGAACAGCGGATAACACGCAGCTTAAGACGACTATGAAAACATCCTTACTTGGTATTGGAATCGCGCTTGGTCTGTATGGGTCGGCGGCGGCGCAGCCCTCACTCGGCAGCCCGATGGCGGGGCTGGAACAACTCAAAGACTTCGAGGCCATGCGCGAATCGTCCTCGGACCCGGACTGGCATAACGGGAATGCGGATTCGCGGCCGATCGAGCCGGGGGGGACGCTGGTGCTGGCCGACCTGAAAGGGCCGGGCGTGATCACGCATTTTTGGAACACCATCGCCCATCCGGCGCCGTTCTACCCGCGGCTGCTGACGCTGCGGATGTATTGGGACGGCGAGGAGCACCCGAGCGTCGAGTGCCCGATTGGCGATTTCTTCGGCATCGGCCACGGGCTGGATAAATCCTTTGTGTCGCTGCCGATCAAGGTGTCGTCGGATGGCCGCGGGCGGAACTGTTATTGGCCGATGCCGTTCCGCCAGTCGGCGCGCATTACGGTCTCCAATGAAAGCGACCGGCGGTGCGACGCGTTTTACTATTACCTGGACTGGCAAAAGCACAAGTCGCTGCCGCGGAACACGGCTTATTTCCACGCGATGTACCGGCAGGAGCATCCGTGCGTGATGGGGCGCAACTACCTGCTGGCCGATCTCCAGGGGCGGGGGCATTACGTGGGCACCGTGCAGAGCGTGCAGAATATGTCCGCCGGGTGGTACGGGGAGGGGGATGATTTCTTCTTTATTGACGGCGAAACCGAACCGCGCCTGCGGGGCACCGGCACGGAGGATTACTTCTGCGACGGCTGGGGGTTTCGCCCGCATGACGGCCCGTTTTACGGCGTGCCGCTGTGGGAGGGCTATGCGCCCGGGAACCGCGGGTCGGTTTATCGGTTTCACCTCACCGACCCGGTGCCGTTCAAGAAATCGCTGCGGGTGGAAATCGAGCACAAGGGGTCGCAGGAGTTCCCGGATCGAAGCGTCAGCGGATTCATCGAGCGCGATGACCTGATGTCCTCGGTGGCGTTCTGGTACCAGGTCGAGCCGCATAAGCCGTGGCCGGCGCTGCCGCCGGGGCCGGAGCGGCTGGCCGAGCAGACGCTGGCCCTGGTCACCGGCTGGAAGGCGGTGGGCGGCGCCAAACATTCCGACCACCCGCTGGCGGTGCAGGACTTGCCCGGCATCGCCAAAGAGGGCAAGCAACTGTTCTTCACGCCCCGAAACGATCAGGGCTGGGTGGAATGTCCGTTCCAGGTGGGCAAGGACATCCGGGCGCATCTCTGGGGCAAGTTCATCCAGTCCCATGATTACGGCATTTACCGGGTGACCCTCGATGGGCGGGAGCTGGCCGTGGTGAACCTTTACCACCCGGAGACCCGGCGCCACGTCTATTACTGGGGCCCGCAGGCGCTCAGCGCCGGGGCGCACGTTCTCCGCTTCGAGTGCCAGGGCAAGGCGGATCATTCCACCGGCTACTGCCTGGGCCTGGATTCCATCGCCGCGGTGGTGCCGGCGTACGAACGGCCGCCGGGGTTTGATTTAAGGAAAATCCAGCGGTAAGCCCTCCGGGGGGCCACGCGGCCCGCGCGGCGGACCGGCCGGGACGCGGCGGCGGCGCGCCGGGGCGCGGCCTATGGGGCTTGCCCGCGGCCCCGCGGATGCCTATTACTGAACCCATGAACTCAGACTTGAGATTTACCGGGAAGGGAACGGCCAAGCTGGCCGGAGCGGTGTTGGCCGCCCTGGCGTGGCCGCAGGCGTTGTTAAGCGCGGCGGAGCCGGCGGCCTGGCTGACCTTCGGGCTGGATCGCGTGCCGGGGCTGGGCTACGAGGTGTTGGGCAACCCGCTCTGGCAATACCTGGCCTTTCTGATTTATGTGGCGCTGGCGTTCTACGCCTCGAAGCTGCTGGACGCGCTGATTCAGCATCGCCTGCAGAAGTGGGCGGCCCGGACCCAAACGAAGCTGGACGACCTGCTGCTGGAGTTGCTCCGGGGCCCCATCAAGGTGGTGGCCTTCGTGGTGTTTCTGCACATCGGGCTGCGGCTGTTCAACTGGCCGGTGTGGGCCTCGAAGTTCATCTCCAACGGCCTCAAGATCGTCGTGGCCTGCTCGCTGACCTACATCGCGATCAAGTTCGTGGATTTGCTGGCCGGGCTGTGGCACAAACAGATGGCGGCCCATGACGACCTGGCGGACCACCAACTGTTCCCCATCATTCGGAAGACCCTGAAGATCTTTGTGGTCGTGGTCGCGGTGCTGGTGACCTCGCAGAACCTGGGCATGAACGTCACCGGCCTGTTGGCGTCCCTGTCCATTGGCGGGCTGGCGGTGGGGCTGGCCGCCCAGGACGCGCTGTCCAATTTTTTTGGCGCGGTGGCCATCTTTGCCGACAAGCCGTTCCGGATTGGGGACCGCATTCAACTGGACAGTGTGGATGGTTCGGTCGAGGCCATCGGCCTGCGCAGCACGCGGGTGCGGAACCTGGACGGGCATCTCGTCACCATCCCGAACCGGACGATGGCGAATGCCAACATCGTGAACGTGAGCCGGCGGCCCAATATCAAGACCGTCATGAATATCGGGCTGACCTACGACACGCCCGCCGCGCAGGTGGAGCGCGCGGTGCAGATCATCGAGGAAATCTTCCGGCCGCATCCCCGGACCGTGGACCTGCTGATCAGCTTCAACAAGTTCGAGGCCTCGTCGCTGAACGTGCTGGTCGTGCATCGCTGGGGCTCGACGGACTACCCCGAATACCTGCGCGGTTTCCAGCAGTTGAACCTGGAGTTGAAGCGCCGCTTCGATGCGGAGGGGATCAGCTTTGCCTTTCCCACGCAGACGATCTATGTGCGCCCGGATCCCGGCGCGCCGCCGGCGGGCGCCCCGGTGGCGGCCCGGTAGCCCGGCTTTCCCGCGCCCGGCTCAGGCCGGGTAGTCGCAGAGGCGCTCGACGTAGGCCGCCGAGCCGTCGCGCAGCCAGCCGTCAAGCTGCGCCGGGTCCTTGAGCTGCTGGCCGCGCAGGCGCGGCACCGCCACGAAGCGGGCGTCCACCTCCGGCAGCGCGGTCAGGTCCACCCAGAGCTTCTCGAACTGGGTCACGGGGAAGATGTCCTCCTGGCCGTGCCCCCACCGTTTCTTGACTTCCTTGAGGGTGATGTAGGTGGGCATCCGGGCCGCCAGGCTGCGGATGGCGGCGGCGACCCGGGGCGCGTCCGCGAGGTCGGCCCGGGTGAGGCGGAACACGGCGAGCAGCTTGTCGAGGTGGATCCAGCAGGTATTCGAGTTGTAGTAGGTCAGGGCAAACTCCGCTTCCTCCCGCGGCAGGGCCAGCCCCTCGACCAGGCGGAGCTGGCCGTTGACGCGCGCCAGGCCGCCGCCGCGGTCTTCGAGGCGGCGGGGGATGACCTCGAACGTGAGGCAGGCGCCGTGGTCAATATGCCAGCCCAGCAGGGCCGGGTCGGCATCCGCCCCCAGCGTGTCAATGTTATGCAGCAGCAGGTATTGCAAGCCCGGCCGCTCCGCCAGGAGGCGGGCCAGGACGCCGTTGCGCAGGAGGTTGGGGACCTCGTACCAATGCCCGACGGGGTGCAGGCATTGCAGCGGCAGGTTGTCCGTGTAGTCGCTGGCTTCGCCGGCGGCCGCGGCCCAGTGGATGAGCGCCTGGCGCAGGCTGTCGCGCACCTTTTGCTGCTGCTCGTCGAGGAGCTGCTGCGGCATTTCCTCCCACATGAACCGCAGGTCGCGGACGGTGGGAACCAGGCGCAGGCCCACCGCCCGGCCCGGCGACAGGTGCAGCGGGCCTTCGTAGCCATAGTGATGCTGCCGCGCCAGGAACTCCGCGATGGGCGCATGGGTCAGGTAGCTGGTGGTGATGAGGTGCGGGAGGGCGCAGCCGGCCTGGCGCGCGGCGCGGCGGCTCTTGGCCAGGTGCGTCTCGATGAAGGTGCGATGGCGCCCGGCCAGCCGGCAGAAGGGGTGCAGGGCTTTGACGACCCCCGCGCCCTGCGTCCAGCGGCTCCCGGCGCCCGCCGCGAGCGTGACGACCGCCAGTTCGCCGTTCCGCAAGGCGGCCCGGCCCCGCTCCGCCCAGCGCGCGGCGGCGGGGCCGGGCGCGGAGAGATCGGCCACCTCCGCGGCGGGCGCGTCCTCGATGACCGCGCTGGCGGGCAGGCGGTTTTGGGCCAGCCCAATGCGGCCTTCCTTGAGGTCGGCGCGGATTTGCTCATGCTGCAGGCGGTCAAAGCCGTGCTGCTCCAGCAGCGCCGCGAGGGATTGGCCGGCGGCGGCTTCCGGCTGGCCGCGCGGGAGCATGATTTCGAAGAGCGTTTGCGCCACGCCGCGCCATTCGGGGCGGGCGCGGCAGGCGGCGCCGAACTGGTCCCATTCCGCGCGCCGGGCCGGGGTGAGGGTGTGGCGTTCCTGCCGCAGCAGCGCCGGCCCCAGCAGGGTGTAATACGCCGGCGGCATCAGCGCCGCCGCTCCTTCCAGCAGGACGGCCTCGGTGCCCCGCTCGTTGATGGCAAAGTCATAGACCACCGGCTCCATGGCGAACGGCAGCGCGTGCTGCAGCGCGCGTTTGCCGGCGGACATGAGCTCCTGCAGGTGCGTTTGCGCGCGGGCCTTCTGCTCCGGCGCGAAGATGAACCCCATCCCGCCGCCCGACATGCCGCCCAGCATCCAGAAGCCCCAAAAGGCGGGGCCGAACTCCGCGCGCACCTGCTGGATCAGGGACTCGGTGAAGTAGTTGGTGGCCCACGGGATGATGGTCTGGATGGGCTGCTGGAAATTGCGGGTCGTGGCGGCGCCAATCCGGCGCACGTCGCCGGCGCGCAGGGCGGCGAGGATTTCGTCGAGGATGCCCAGCATGCTTTGGCGCGCCTGCCATTCGTCGGCGCAGCGCAGCAGGTATTTCTCGGTCACCATCTCCAGGATGGGCCCCACATTCTGGGCCATGCCGCCGTGGACGAGCACGAGGCTTTCCTGCAGCCGGCGGCGCGTTTCCAGCGCGGCGTCGGCGGCCGCCAGGATGCGGTGCCGCGGCATCAGCCGGCCCCGGCTGACGCCGAACTCCGGGTCGCCCTCGCCGGCCGGCACGCCTTCAATCAGCTTCATCCCCGGCCAGACGCCGCCCGAGTCCTGCCAGCCGCCGCCGGAGCCGCCGAGCCATTCTCCCAGCAGCGCCCGCGCCAGCACCAGCCGGCGTTCGTGCTCCTGCAGCGGCCCCGTGAGCGAGGCGGCCTGCCCGGTGGCCCGCATGCAGACGCTGACCAGCGCGGCCAGCAGCGTCGTCGAGACCGCCAGGCGCGAGCCTTTGGGAATGTTATTCACGCGGCTGACGATCTCCAGGCCGCGGCCCCGCCCGGCCAGGCGCGCCAGCAACTCCGCCAGGCTCTGGCCCGAGCCTTCAATGCCCGGCGGCACCAGGCCCGCGGCGATCACCGCCGCCTTGAGCAGGCCGAGGTAATCCTTCGCGAAGTCGAACACTTCCGCCAGGTTCGTGATGTCCGCCGCCGCGCCCAGGTCAAGGCTGGCCAGCCGCAGCAGCGGCTCTTCGATCACGCGCAGGCTGGCCTCCACCGGGGGGCGCGGCGCGGGATCGCGCCCGTGAACGCCCAGGTCAATCGAGACGTTGAGCACCTTGGCGCCCTCGGGGTAGTCCATGCCGAGGAAGAAAATATCGCTCCACCCGCAGTGCGTGAGGTCCATGCGCACCGGGGTGCATTCGCGCAGGATGGGGTAGGTGCCGTCGCCCGGGTGGGGCTGGCACAGTTCGGGCCGCAGGCGCAGGGGGTGGTCGGCGGGATGGCCCATGCGGAACATCCACTGGTTGCCGCGCACCGAACGCACGCTCCGGCGGACCTGGTCCGCCAGCGTCTGGAACCCGAGCCGGTGGTACGCCGCCGCCAGCGCGCTGGAGATGGCATCGCTCGGGCCTTCCGCCTGCTGCACGGCCAGAAACTGGTCCAGGGCCTCCTCGAAGCGGCGCTGGAGCAAATGCTCGTAGCCGGCGAAGGGGATGAGCGAGCGGCGGCCGGCGGGGGCGGCGGCGGACGCCAGGCGTTCCGGCAAATGGAACCGGTGGATCGCGTAAAGGAAGAACAGCGCGCGCACGCGCTCGTAGAGGTTTTCGCTGCGCCGGCGGAAGTCGTCCAGCCGCGCGCATTGGTCCAGGAGGTCGCCGGCGGACAGGCCGGCGCAGGCGGCGGCGAGCGCCTGGTTGCGCCGGGCGGGGTCGGCCGCGGTGATGAGCTGGACCAGGTCGGGCATGGTCACTTCATTTCCCGCCGCGCCAGCAACTCGACCAGCCCGCTCAACACTTCCTCCCGGTCTTGCCCGGCCAGCGCCAGGGCCAGTTGCGCCGTCAGCAGGCCGTAGCGGACGCCGATATCGTAGCGGCGCCCTTCGAGTTCGCCGGCCAGGTAGCGCTCGCGCTGGGCGAGCTGGGCCAGGGCCGGGGAAAGGGGCAGGTTCGGGCCGGCGTTTCGCTCCACTTCCGCGCTGAGCAGGCTCATCACCGCCGGCGTGAGCACATGCATGCCGAAGAAACACAGGTAGTAGCCCGCCCGCAGCCCGGGGACAATCAGCCGCTGCTCGGCCTCGGTGGGCGTGGGCTTTTCCATCACTTCCGCGATCTCGTACTGTCCCTTGCGCCCGGCGACCCGGCGGCCGCCGACCGCCCCGTAATACGGCAGCTTGCTTTCGTGCGTCGCCTGCACCGCCGAGACCGCGCAGTTCTCGGCGCCGGCGATTTCCACCAGTTGCTGGGCCGCGCGCTTCCGGCCGCCGCTGACATAGAGGTGGTCGCCCACCAGCAGCAGGAAGGGCGACTCGCCGGCGAACTCGCGCGCGCACCACACCGCGTGGCCATAGCCCCGGGGCGCGGGCTGCGCGATGAAGCGCAGGCGCCCGCCCGGGTCGCCGGCGGCCGCGGCATAAGCCGGCGGGTCGCCGGGGCAAGTCACGACGCAGATTTCCTCGATGCCCGCCGCCCGCACTTCTTCGATCAGGATGCGCAGCGCGGTCTTGGTGACGCCGTCGCGGTCCACCAGGGTTTGCAGGGGAAGGGTCCGCTGCGCCGGGCCGGCGGCGGTGATGATGGCTTTTTTGATTTCCACAGTCAGAAGCGGAGCCGGGGGCCCCGGGGTTAGATGGGGTTCTGGAAGCGGTAGCTGCCCGAGCCCACCTCGAAGACCATGCGGCCCGGTTCCTGGCGCAGGAACTTCACGCCGCGGGCCCGGTGGACGGGCTGGCCGCCTTCGGTCAGGTTTTCGAGGCTCGCCGCCGGCACGTACACCGTGGCGGTGGTGTTGACCGGCACGGTGATGTCCCAGCAGAACCGCCCATCCGCGCGCTGCCAGTGGCTGACGATCCGCCCGTAGGGGGACTGGTGCGTGGCCCGGACGAATTGCAGGTCTCCGACCGGTTCGGGTTTCATGAGGATATGCTTGAAGCCGGGCTGCTCCGGGTCGGACTTGATGCCCGCGAGGTTTTCGTACAGCCAGATGCCCAGGTCGCCCACCAGCATGACGTGGTTGCCCGAGTTCATCGCCGGATCGGCGGTATCGCCATTCCACAGCTCCCAGATCGTGGTCGCGCCCTTTTCGACCATGTAGCCCCAACTGGGGTAGGTTTTCTGCGCGGCGATGGTGTACGCCAGGTCCGCCCGGCCGCCCTCCGTCAGCACGCGCATCAGCCACTGGCCGCCGATCAGCCCGGTGCCGATGTGGTTCTGCGTTTCGTCGGTAATCTTCCGCACCAGGTGGTCGAACACCCGCCCGCGTTCGTTGTCCGGCACCAGGCCAAACGCCAGCGGCAGCACGCAGGACGTTTGCGAGCCGTTGTCGTAGTGGCCGGCGCTGGCATTAAAGAACCGCTTGTTGAAGGCTTCCTTCAGCCCCGCCGCCAGGGTGGTGAAATGCTGCGCATCTTCAGCCAGGCCCAGCCGGGCCGCGTAGCGGGCCATGAGCCGCGCGTCCGCGTAGAAATAAGCCGTGGCCAGCAGCGCCCGGTCGGTCTGGCGCAGGGGATCCTTGGAATGGATCAGTTTGGGGTCCTCCGGCGGCACGCACCAGTCGCCATAGGAATCCCGCGCGATAATGCCGTTGGTGACGAAGCCGCTCATGTAGTGCATCCAGCGTTTCGCGCTCGGGTAGTGCCGCGCGATAATCGCCTGATCGCCAAACTGCTCGCGCAGCGCCTCGGGAATCAGCACGGTGCTGCTCGGCCAGGTGACGTTGTCCGAGTAGAACGGCCAGTAGGCCGGGCAGACATCCGGCACGCTGCCGCTGTCCTTTTGCGCGTCGGCCATGTCCTGCAGCCACTTGGCATACAGCGCGGCCGTGTTGAACAGGTAGGCCTCGCCTTTCGATTCGGCGGACCGGTCGCCCAGCCAGCCCTGGCGCTCATCGCGCTGCGGGCAATCGGTCGAGATGCTGCGGTAGTTGCCGCTCACCCCCCAGACGATGTTCTGGTAGATGCGGTTCAGCAGCGGGTTGGAGCATTCAAATTCGCCGGCGCTCTCCAAATCATCGTGCACCACCCGCCCTTCCAGCGTGGCCAGCGTCGGTTTGCCGGGATACCCGGTCAGCTCGACAAAGCGGAATCCGTGGTAGGTGAATCGCGGTTCATACACTTCGGTGCGCTTGCCTTTCAGCGTGTAGCGGTCGGTCACCTTCGCGCCGCGGATGTTGTCCAGATATAGCGTTCCGTCGTCCTGCAGCGTCTCGGCATGGCGCAGGGAGACCTGGGTTCCCTTCGGGCCGGCGACCTTGAGCCGGCACCAGCCGACCATGTTCTGCCCCAGGTCAAACACCCAAACGCCCGGTTGGGGCTGGTTCAGCGCGATCGGTTTCAGGGTTTGCACCACCCGGATCGGGTTAATCATCTGCGCCACGAGCGCGCCGCCGGGGGCCGCCACCTCCTGCGCCCGCAGCCATTCTCCGGCGTCAAAGCCGGTCTCGTTCCAGCCGGGCATTTCCCGGGTCGCATCATATTCCTCGCCGTCGTATTCGTTATTGGCCCGAATCGGCCCCCGCGTGGTGATCCGCCAGTTCGTGTCGCTCACCACTTCCGTGGAAGTTCCATCCGCGTATTCGATCTGCATTTGGAACAAGAGCTTGGGATACCCGTAGCTCACCGTGCCCGCCGGCACCTTCGCGCGCGGCGCGTAGAACCGGCCGTTGCCCAGGATGATGCCGGCGGTGTTTTTCCCCGCCCGGAGCTGCGCCGTCACGTCGTAGGTCACGTAGCAGGCGCGCTTGGTATAGTCCGTCAACGCCGGCGACAGGACGTGGTCGCCGATTTTGCGGCCATTGAGGTAAAACTCGCTCAGGCCCAGCCCGCAAACGTAGGCCGTTGCCCGCTGGATGTTCTTTTCGACGGCAAACTCCCGGCGCAGCATCCGCGCCGCCAGCCGGCGGCTTTCCGGTCCGCTGATTTCCCCCCACGGCGCCATGCCCGGCGCGCCCAGTTGGCGGGCCGCCACCCAGCCGGTTTCGGCAAAGCCCTTTTCCTGCCAGCCGGCGGCCTCGGCGGTGGCGCTCAGCCAACTGGAATCGGTCACCACTACCAGGGGCTCGCCCTGGGCAAACTCCACCCGCAGGCACGCCACCAGCCCGGCCGGATTCGGATCCGAGCCGGCATTGGACACCGCCACGGCCAGTTGGTTGTCGCCCGCCCGCAAGTCCCCGGCCACTTCGACCACGGTGGCGGAGTGGAAATCGCTCGCCACCCCGACCTTCCGGCCATTGATGTGGAACACGCCGCTGTTATCCGCCGCCCAGGCCAGCGTGGCCCGCCTCACCACGCGGTCCGGCGGCAGGGTGAGCCCGCGCCGGAAGTAGCGGGTGCCGACGGGCGCGGCTTTTTCCGGCTGGCCTTCGGGGAACCAAATCCACTGCGCGTCGCCCAGCACTTTCACCGCCACCTCGCCCGCGGACGACTCGTCCAGCCCGATCCACCGGGCGTGCCAATCCGAGGGCTGGAGCAGGCCCATCGTCCAGCGCGCCGGCGCGCTCCAGGCCGAGGGTTTGCCGCGTTCGTCCCAGACCCGCACCTTCCAATAGCAGGGCTGGCCCGAGGTCAGCGCGCGGCCATGGTAGCGGACGTGAATGGATTGATCCGACATCACCTTGCCGCTGTTCCAAAGGTCGCCCCGGTTGGCCGCCAGCTCCCGCGGGCTGCTGGCCACCAGGACCTGCCAGGCGCTTTGCTGCTGGCCGCGGACGGCGGACTTGTCCGCGCT
This sequence comes from Verrucomicrobiota bacterium, assembly GCA_012517205.1. GTDB lineage: Bacteria > Verrucomicrobiota > Verrucomicrobiia > Limisphaerales > UBA8199 > UBA8199. Next base: position 51,339 of record JAAYVL010000087.1, on the reverse strand, counting down.
CAACACCCAGCTCAGGCGGGGCTGGGCGACATCAATTCCCAGCGGGTCCTTCAAGTATTCGCATCGCAACTGGCCGACGACGACCGCCGAAGCACTGGCGGACATCAGCCCCAAGGCCAGGAGCAGCCCGGCACCGGAGGTTAAGACGCGCCGGGTCAGGCCCGGGCGCCGAACGGTTGGGAATGGCAGGTTTTTCTTCATAGCATCAATTAGAATCGGGTTCGTCCTGGGCAAATTGCTTCAGGAAATCCTCCACTTGCAGGCCGCCCTCGTTGAGCACGCCCACCTTGGACCAATTCTGGCCCGGGATTCCCTGGGATACCTGGCGGAACTCCTCCGCCAGGGCATGGCGCGACTGGGGCCACGGCCAGGCCGCGCCTTGCTCCCGGCACTCCCGCCGCAGCGAGTTCCACCCCTGCAGAACGGCGTAGCGCACCGGCAGGTGCCCCAACCGGACGCGCGGCAGCCATTCCGGGTCCGCCCCCCGGGCGGCCGCGGCTTCCGCCTGCTGCCAAAGCCGTTCCGCCGCCGCCAGCGGCTGGAACCGGAGGTGCGGCGGGTCTTTGCCCAAAAAACAATGCAGATTAAAGCCGTGGGACGCGTGGTGCATCAATTCCAGATAGCGCCCGATGATTTCGCCCGCCGCCGGGCCGTAGTAGCCCCGCAGAAACTCCTGGATCAGCGCCCGGTCATCCTGCCGCGGGTTCCAGAGCAGTTGGGCCAGCACCCACGCCCGGAGCTCGCCCATCTCCGCGCCGTAGCCCTGGTAGGCGCCCTGCTCAAACACGCCCTTTACGTTATTCGCCTGGAACAGGCGCACGTTCGGCCCCAGGACAAACCAGTTCGGGTGCGGCAGCACGTAGTTGCGGAAATCCGTCGTGTAGTCCCACACATACAGCCGCTGGCAAATCCGGGCCCAGCCTTGCAGGTCCGACAAAAAGGCCGCGTTGGAAGGGTGGTCCAGGGGCTCACGGAAATTGCATTCGATCGAGCAGAGCCGCACAATCACATTCGGCCGCGGCCGGATCGTCTTCGGCGGCCGGCGCGTGTATTGGTAGGCAAACGTGTCCACCGCCACCTGCGGAAACTCCGGCTCGATCCGCTCCGCGACGTAGTTGACAAAGGCCAGCAGGCTTCCCGAGGGGCCGCCTTCGGCGTCGTCAATCGCCTTGCACCGATCGCATTCGCAGGCGCCATACCAGTCATTTTGCGTCACCGAAATGATCTGCGCGTCCGGCGCCTCGCGCAGCCACTCCTTGACGCGCTGAACGACGAAGTCGCGCAGTTCCGGGTTGGACAGGCAAAGCTGGGCATGGTCATGCGTGCGCCGGCCTTTGATCAGGCTGTACCATTCGGGATGCGCGGCGAAATGCTGATCCGGCGGCACCAGCGGGTAAAAGGTATGGGCGAAGCCCTTGTATTTGACGCAGCCCCCAAGCGCCGGCGGGATTTCGTGCGAATGGCCGTTCGCCCCGTTGCGCGTCTTCCAGCGCGGCTCGAAGCCCGTATACCAAAACGGCTCGCGGTACTCGAACGGCGGCTGGTAGCGCGTGTTCAAATCCGGCACGCGCAGGCGGTCGCGCCAGGGCAGACTCGCCGCCCAGGGCGTCCACCAGCGCGCGCCGCCCTGCTCTTGCAGAAAGCGGTTCACCGCGTAGAGCGTGCCGCGTGGCCGTCCGCCCGCCAGCAGCAACCGGCCGTTCCTGACCTTCATCACCAGTTCCTCGGCGCCCAGTTTGTCCAGGGGCACCTCCGGGAACAGGGCCCGGGCCGCCGCGCCGGGGCCCACCACGATGGCCTTTTTCGGCACCCGCCCGTCCGCCTCGGTCCGCACCTCAAACTTCGCCCCGGTTATCTTCTCCAGCGTCTCGGCCAGTTCGCGCACCGCGTTCGACTCCGTCACCGTCGCCCCGGTCTGCCGCACAATGACGCATTTCGCCTTGCCGCCGCGGGCGACGAGGAACGCCGCCTCGGCCGGCAGGTTCATTCCGAAAGCCAGCACCGCGGCCAGCATTACGCGCCGGGTTCGCACTACCGCTCTTTTTCGCGCAGGGTAAGTTTTCACGCGGCATAGACTCGCATTCCTGCGCCCGCGCGCAACCCTAAACACACGCGCGTTTAACCGGCGGGCGGAGACCCCGCCCCGGCGCGAAAGCTGCGCCAGCGCCTCAGCGGCAGCAGCCCGACGAGGATAATGGCCAACTGGCTGCCCATAAAGAACAGGAGCCACTTCAACCCGGATTCCATGAAGCCGTAGGAATGCAGGCCGACGCCGAGCAGGTTCACGCCAAACCAGGAAAAGCTGGTCACGATATTGCCAAAGACCACCAGCCCCATAAAGCCGCGCTCGCGCAACAGCCGCCCGGAGCGGACGTGGAGGATGAACGCGTTCCAAAGCACGACCATCAGGGCGCCGTTCTCCTTGGGATCCCAGCCCCAGAACCGGCCCCAGGCCTGGTCGGCCCAAATACCCCCCAGCACCGTGCCGAGGAAGTTGAACAGCGTGGCGAAGCAGACAATGCCATAGACCATCGTCTCCAGCGCCTGCCCCAGAAGGGGGGGCGTCTTGCCCGGGGCGGCGGGCGCTCCCGCTTCCTCCGCGCCCAGGGGTTGCGCCAGCAAGGGCGTCAAGACCCCGAGAAGAAGATAAAGGGCCGCCAGCAGCCCGGCGGCGAAGGTCGCCGAATAGCCCAGCGTGATGGTGACGACATGGGCGGTGAGCCAGAAGTTGGAGTCCAGCACCGCGCGGAGCATCTCCATCGTGTCGCCGCCCAGCGCGAGATTGTGGGCGATGATCAACGAAACGAAGCCGGCAAACGCGGCGACGACGCTGCCCAGGGCGACCCGGTAAAGGCGTTCGAGAATCAGCCCGAGCAGCACGACGCCCCAGCCGATAAAGATGGCAGACGAATAAAGATTGGTCACCGGCGGGCGGCCTTCCAGCGCCATGCGGAAGACCAGGCCAAAGGTATGCACCGTGCCGGCCAGCAGGACCAGGTAAAACGCGGAGCGGCGCAGCGCCTCCGACCAGTTGCGCGACAGGGCAAAGGCCAGCAACGCGCCGCCCGCCAGCAGAAACGCCCCCAGGTAAATGATCAAGGCGTGAAGGAAGGGTTTGACGCGGTTGAAATAGAACTCGGCCCGGCCTTTCCGCAGCTCACGCTCGCAGCGGGGCGCCAGCCATTGCCGGTAGCCGGCGACCGCGCTATTAAAGGCCTCCGGGTTCCGCTGGCCATACGCGGTGGCCATGGTAGCCAAATAGAGGGCGGCCGGATGCACCTGCCCGTCCGGGTCGGACTCCAGCAGACTGACCCCCAGGGTTTGCCAGCGGTCGCGCGGCTGGGCGGCGCCCGCGGGCGGCACGGTCTGAATATAGCCCCATCGGGCCATGCGCCGGAACTCCCGCCGCGGCTCCGCGATCCGCTCGAGCGCCTGCCGGTCAAAGTCCTGGCTGCTCTGGCTGGCCTGCGCCGCCGCGAGGGCCGGGCCAAGGTCCCGCTGAAAATCGGCGACCATCCGGGCGAAGTCCGGGACGCCGGCGGGCTGGAGCGTGAACTTGAGCCGCTGGTAAAGTTCGAGGGCGTTGGCCAGCTTGAGCACCTGCTTCTGAAACGCCGTCCGCTCCGCGGATTTCACCTCCCCGGCCTTGAGGGCCTGCTCGTTGATTTCACCGAGGAACGGCTGGAGCTCGGCAAAGGTATAATAGCGCAGGCCAGCCTTCCGGACGCCCTTGTCCTGAAGCCGGAGTTCCCCCAGCAGCTCGGCATGGTGAATGAGAAAGGCGGGCCGGGTATCGGCGACTTCGGGCCGCGCGGCCACTTCGAGCAGCCACTCCGTCGCGTTCAGCTTCCGGCCATGACGCCAGAACCGCCAGGCGGGCGCCTCCTCCAGCGGCACCGCGCCCGTGCCGCGGATTTGCAGCAGCGCGTTGCGCGCCGCCGAATCAAACGGCTGAACGCGGCCGTTGAGCTGCACCGGCAGGCGGCCAAATTCGTTAACATGATATTCGCCGTCCTTCCGCGGCAGCAGGACCGCCACCATCTCCGCCCCGAACAGGGCCAGCAGGAACCAGGGAAACAGTTTGGGCAAAACTTTCATAAGCTCCACGGGCGGGCCGGCGCCGGGGGCCCGGCGCAAAACGCGATCCGCCCGGCGCAAAGGTTCCCCGGGCGGGCGGCCGCTCCGGCGCGGCCGGCTCGAGGGGAAGCGCCGGGCAAATCCGGACGCGCGCGGCCGCTTGCCTTTCCCGCCGGGTTAATGCGCCGCCAGCTCACGCCGTCCTCCGTTTGAAAACAAAGCCCCATAGATGGATCGCAAACTGGATTAGCAGGCCCGCCCCCACCAGCGCGCAAGCCAGGTAAGGCGTCAGCCAACTGGGATTGCGGACTACCTGCAGGATGGTGCCGTGGTTGTCGGGATCAAATCCCGACTGGTAGTAGGTTGCGCCCGCATAACGCAGCGGGTTGTTCATATAAATCAAAACCTCCCGTTGCTCGCCGGTGTCCGCGCGAGACAGCCGCACGCGGCTGGAAAAATGCCTGGGAATATCCGTGCCCGGATATACCTCGTGCTGGAACCGCACCAGTTGGACGTGGTAGGGCGTATAATACCGCCGCGGCCGCAGGGTGAGCTGGTAGGTGCGGTTGCTCCAGACAAGGCTCTGCGGCTCGCCAATGAATTCGGAGAGCAGCCACGTGCCCAGGGAACCCTGGGGGGTCTCAATCTCCACCACGGCGCTGGGCACATCGCGCGTATTCATCGCCGTCGCCCGGGCCAGCCCCCGAACGATCGCGTGCCGGCCAATGCCCTGCGTCGCCGCCGCGGGCTGCGCCGCCGCCGCCGTTGGCTCCGCCACCTCGGAATTGGCGAAAAACTTCCTCACCCGCACGGCAAACGGCAGGCGGCCCGGCGCAATCGTCTTCTCTTGCGCCAGCAGCCGCTGCGGGATGACCACCACGTTGTCCGTATCGGCCCCAGCCGCCTCCACCACAGCCAGCTCCGTCTCGCGCTCGGCCTCGGAATAGTTCCGGGCCTGGCCTTCGCGCAAGTGAAGCGTGCTCTCCTGCGAAAGCAGATCGCTCAGAAGCTGGCCGAGCAGCAGCAGGATCAATCCCACATGCGCCAGCCACAAGCCCAGCCGTTTGGGCGTCAGGGCAAAGCGCTTGCCGAGCGCCGCGATGAGGTTAACCAGCAGCACACCGCCCACCAGGTAGCCGCCGGGAAACACGGGAATTCGCCAGGCGGCCCTGGCCGGCCCCCAGTAGATGAACAAGCTGCGGAAAAACTCATGCTGGGCACGGTAAAGGCCCATCTCCACCTGCGCCAGCGTGCCCCAGAAAACCACCCCCAGCGCCAGCACCAGGCAGACCGCCGTCAGCCGAATCGAGGCCAGGAAGCGAACCACACGATCCAGAAAGGAGGGCGGCATCATGAAACCTCAAGGCGCCGGCGCGGCGCCCGGCTGGCCAGCCGGGGCTCTTTCCGGGAAACTGACGGTTTTGAGAAACTCAACGAACGGCCGCTTCTGGCCGGCCACCAGATCCGCATCGCCGCTCATCTTAAAGAACCAGACGACGCCATCCCGGGGCATCATCGCGGCCAGGATGCTTGCCCGCTTGCCCGTGTCGGGATGGACGCCGACCGCCTCGTAGAGCTTTGCCGCCTGGCCGGCAATCTCAACCGGCTGCGCCAGCCCGGCCAGTTCGGCCTCCGCCACGCCCGCCAAACCCACCTGGCCGCGCCAGCGGTTCACATTGTCCAAAACCGTCCCGGCCGGTTCCGGCAGCGGGATTACACTGACCTCCGCCTGCTGGCCCTCCCCGCCCGACACCCGAAAAGAAGCAACCCGCATTTGCCCCCGGTCCGCTTCCTGCCAATCCGACGGCGGTTTGCAATCCAGCGCGGGCGCGGCCGCCGCGGTCATATCGGAATGTCCCGAGGGCAATGCCGGCGGTTGCCCCGGCGGCGATTCCCGGGCCACCTGATACTCCTGCACCTGCTCCCGCCCGCACCCCGCCCAAGCCAGCGCCATCAGGGCAAAGGCCCATTGTCTGAAAAACGGGAGGCTTCGCCCCCGGGTCAATATTTTCACCGCGCGTACCTACAACCATTTTCGCCCCAGCGCAAGCCGCCGCTCCGCCAATTTTCCCGCGGGGACGCATTCTGCCATGGATTCCGGTTCTCCGGGCCTGAAGTTCACGTTTTCGACCGGGACCCTTCTGCGCGCCATCCCCGTGGTTGGAACCCTTTTTGCGCGCCCAAACCCTTTCCGGGCGGTTAGGCAAAAAATAATACTTGAAATAAGCAGATCAAACGGTTATATACCACGATATGAAAAAGATCATCCTCACACTGATGGTGGCGGCGTTCGTGGTTGCGGTGCAAGCCGAGACGGCCAAGAACTGTCCGCTTAAGGATCAATGCAAACCGGCTTGTTGCTCCATCAAAGCTAAAAACGCGGAGCAGGCCAAAGCGGAATGCTGCCCCTTGGGCAAGTCCTTCTGCAGCAAGAAAGCCGCGGCCAAGCAAGTGTGCCTGAAAAGCCCCAAGGCGACAGACACGGCTAATTAAGCCTGGAGCTTTCTCCTCAAAATCCCCGCGTGCCGCAAGGCGCGCGGGGATTCTTTATTTCCACCCCCGGGGCGGGCGAATGTCGGGCAAGGCGCCCGCCGCGGCTACAAGCGGGCCAGGAGCAGCTCGCGCTGGAAGATCAATTCCTTGGGCAGGCGGGTATGCAGTTTGATGAAAAGCTCCTCGTGCATCATGATTTCACGCCGCCATTCCTCGGCGTGAATGGCCTGCACCTGCTCGAAGCGCGCGGGCGTGAAATTGGACAGACCGGCCAGGTCGAGGCTGTCCGGCTTGGGCACCCAGCCCAGCGCGCTTTCCTCCGCATCGGCCCGGGCGTGGCAGCGGTCCACGATCCATTTAAGCACGCGCATGTTCTCCCCAAAGCCGGGCCAGAGGAACGCCCCCTGCTGGTCTTTGCGGAACCAGTTGACATGGAAAATCCGCGGCGGGTGCTTGATCGCCTTGTGCATGTTGATCCAGTGCCGGAGATAGTCGCCCATGTGGTAGCCGCAGAACGGCAGCATGGCCATCGGGTCGCGCCGCACCTGGCCGGCCCCGCCCACCGCGGCAGCGGTCATCTCCGACCCCATGGTGGCGCCCACATACACGCCGTGGCCCCAGTTGAACGCCTGGAAAACCAGCGGCATGGTATCGCTCCGCCGCCCGCCGAAGATAATCGCGCTGATCGGAACCCCCTGGGGGTCATTCGCTTCCGGGGCCAGCAGCGGGTTATTGGCCATCGGGGCGGTAAAGCGGCTGTTGGGATGCGCGGCCTTCTCCCGCGAATCCGGCGTCCACTTGTTCCCTTTCCAGTCGAGGCACTCCCGGGGCGGGGAACCATCCTTGCCCTCCCACCAGACATCCAGGTCGGGCGTAAGCGCCACATTCGTGAAAATGGTATCGTGGGAAATCATTTCCACGGCGGCCGGGTTGGACTGCGAATTGGTGCCGGGCACAACCCCGAAGTAGCCCGCTTCCGGATTGATGGCATACAGGCGCCCATCCGGCCCGGGCTTCATCCAGGCAATGTCATCGCCAATGGTCCACACCCGCCATCCCTTGAGCCGGGCGGGCGGCATCATCATGGCGAAATTGGTCTTGCCGCAGGCGCTGGGGAAAGCCGCCGCGACGTAGGTCTTCTCACCCGTGGGCGATTCCACCCCCAAAATCAGCATGTGCTCGGCCATCCACCCCTCCTGGCGCCCGAGACAGGAGCCGATGCGCAGCGCCAGGCACTTCTTCCCCAGCAACACGTTGCCGCCATAATTCGAGCCCACCGATATGACCGCGTTATCCTTGGGAAAGTGCGAGATATAGCGCCGCTCCGGGTGGATATCCAGCATGCAGTGCAGCCCCCGGTTGAAATCCTCGCGGTTGCCCAACTCCTCCAGCGCGACGTCGCCCATCCGCGTCATGGCCCCCATGCTTAACGCCACATAAATCGAATCGGTCAGTTCAAACCCCACCTTCGCCATCGGCGAACCGGGCGGCCCCATGAGGTAGGGAACGACATACAGCGTGCGCCCGCGCATCGAGCCCGCCGCATACCCATACAGCCGCTCATACATTTCTTTCGGCGCCATCCAGTTATTGGTCGGGCCGGCCTCCTCCTGGCTTTCCGAGCACATAAACGTGGATTGCTCCACCCGCGCCACATCGTTGGGATTCGAACGATGGTAATAGCAGCCCGGCCGCTTCTTCGGGTTGAGTTTAAGCAAAACCCCGCTGGCGACCGCTTCCGCGATCAGCGCCTTGCGCTCCGCTTTGGAGCCGTTGCACCAATAAACCCGGTCCGGCTTGCAAAGTTTGGCGATCTGGTCAACCCAGGACAGCACCGCTTTATTGGCCGTGCCGCTCTTTCCGCTCGTTGATTTCGTCATAAACAGTCTTTTCGTCGCGCAGGCTGGTACCCGATTCGCGACCCGATTGCAAGAAACGTTCTTCAATGAGCGGCGATTGTTCTAAACGTGAATGTGCGTATTTGCCGAATACCGGCCGCCCAAATGCCCGGCCCGGCCGGGTTTTCCCAAACAGAATCACCAGGCGACAAGCCTGAAATGTTTGGCGGAAGGGTGCGTGAACGTCCGGGGCTTTCGCAGGGGGAGTCCGCCTGCCAAAGCGCGGCCCTGACAATGGCCCGCCAACAGCATCGCGGATTGGGGCCGGGCCGAAGTGCTTGGCGGAACTGGAACCCCCAAACTTCCCTGGGCCAGCCCCCTCGGGGCGGACCGCCGCTATGGCTCCATTCAGTTGCTCTTATACGGAACGCATCAGTTGGGGAGCCCAACCGCCCGCCCGCGTTCCATCAGAGCCTGGACAGCCCTGACCGCCCAGAACATAGTCTCGGCGAGCCCATTATTTTGCGAAATCCGCGGCATCGCTGCTGAACCCCAAACGTCTTTTACGTGTAAAATCAATGACTTACACACATAGGCAGGGATGAAATGCAGGAAAAATCCAGCTCGCTCCGGCTGAACCGCGCCTTGGACGCTCCATAGACGCACCTTGCATTTCCCCTGCCCCCAGGCCGTGTACAAGGGGTGTACAAGGGATGCCCACCGGGAGTTCATAGGGTTTTAGCTGGTACACCCGATGGGCATCCCTTGTACACCCCTTGTACACGGCCTGTGGGCAGGGGAAAACCAAGGGGTCTGGATAATGGATGTGGATACCAGGAAAGGCCGCAACGATGAGCGGGAACGGGAGGATAATTACTAAGTTCAGTAAAAACAGGCAGTTGGAAATCTGAGGTTGACGGAAGGGTAGTATTCAAAGGAGCGCAAGCACCCGGATGGCTTTTGGTTTCGCGATTGGCGCATCTGAAACGTTGACGTGGCATAATCCAGCCAGACGCCTTCGTTCCACTGGATCCGAAGCGGGCCTGACAGGCCTGCGGAAAGCCTCAACGAACTGTTGGATTGGTGAATTCAATGGGCGGGTCGCTGGATCCCGAATGGCTTTCACCCGTAAAACCAGGGACTTGAGCGCTACGTGGGGTCGAATGGGAGGCGAAATCGGAATCGGTCCGGCTGAATTATCCTGAGGCTGCAAGACCGCCACGGGGGCGTTTTCGCTGAACCGGGTCCGGGGCATGCCTCAAGGACGGATTCAAAGTAGACCTCCCGTGGTTTGACAACCCTGCCTTGACGTGCTACCCGTGGGAAAAACTGGTAACTGTTTAAGGTAATTTTATGCATAAACGAATCTATTCTACCCTGCTGGCGCTCTCATTAGCGGCTGTTCCGGCACTGGCCCAGTTCGAGGGCATGCTGGAAATGAAAATAACCACCACGGGCGGGGATCGTGAGTTGGGGGGCAATGGCAAGATGATGACCGCAGTCGGCAAAGCCGGTTCTCGCAGTGAAATGAACCTGGAGATGGGGGGGATGGCCATGAAAATGGTGATACTGCAGAAAACGGATACCCCAGATCTGGTGTACCATATTAACGACGCCAATAAGACGTACACGGAGATTGACCTCGCTAAGATGCGAAAAATGGCGGAGCAGACGGCTGACGCCCGCCAATACACCGTCCAGAAACTCGGCCAGGAGACCATTCTCGGCTACAAAACCCAGCATGTGCTGGTGACGGAGAAAGATCCCGGGCATTCCAAGGGCATGACGACTGAACTGTGGACGGCCAAAGGACTGCTGGATTACACGACCTTTGCTCGAATGCAGCCCCGGCCCGGCAAAAAGGGCGGTGAGGAAGCTCTGACCAAAGCGTTGAAAGATGCCGACGCCGATGGCCTGCCGCTCAAAGCCATCAACACTTCTCCGGACGGCACGAAAATCACCATGGAAGTGGTAAAAATTGACAAGCAGTCACTCCCGGCTTCCACTTTCCAAATCCCCGCTGGTTATACCAAATCCACGGGCGGCCTGCTGGACATGATGGGCGGCTTGTCCGGGCCGTCAACCGGCGAGGCCAAACAACAGCTCAACCAGGTTCAGCAGGAAATGCAGGAAGCGCTGAAAAACATGCCGCCGGAGCAGCGCGCGATGATCGAAAAGATGATGAAGCAACAGGCGGCCCCCAATCCGTAAATCGCCCGCGCGCCGCCGGGGGCAGCTAAAGAACGCATATCGGCGCCGGGCGGCGGAGGAATAGTCAAAATCTCCTGCATCGCATTCGCCCAGCGCGGATGTGCGCCAGCGGATGCCGGGAGTTGGATTTGACAAGCAGCGGCGGATGATTTAGAGAGGCTTTATTCCAGACGGCAGTAATTGAGGGCCGCCTGGCACACAAACAAACTAACAACAAAAGCATATGAAGAAACTAATTGGTTATTCCGCACTGGTTGCGGTGGCAGGACTGCTGGTCGGTTGCGTAGGCCCTATGGGCCCGGCCGGAAGCGTGGGTGGCAGTATTTACACCGACGTTTCGGGTCCGGTCTTGGCCACCAGCCATTCCGCCGCCAGCAAGGTTGGCACGGCTACCTCCACGGGTGTGTTGGGCTTTGCCTGGGGTGATTCCAGCATCAAGGCGGCCGCCAGCAATGCCGGCATCACCAAGATTCAACACGTGGACTTCAAGACCACCTCGGTGCTGGGCATCTACGCCAAGACGACGGTCGTTGTTTACGGCGAATAAACCCGCCTTTTTCTCAAACAGACAAGACCGGTTCCCTTCCGGAACCGGTCTTTGCTTGTCACGGCCAGCCCCGCAACGGGCGCCCCGCCTTCCCGCCGCGGCCGGGCGGTCATCGGACCCGGATGGCCAGCCAGAACCCGATCAGGCTGAAGAACAGGTTGGGGAACCATGCCGCCAGCCAGGGCTCGATTCGCCCGCTGGTTCCGAGCGCCAGCCCGATCTGCTGCAGGACGAAATAGGAAAAGCAAATGAGGATGCTGCTGGCCACCCCCACATACACGTTGCGCCGCCCGCCGACCACCCCAAAGGGGACGGCCACCAGCACCACCACCACACACGTCCACGGCGCGGCCAGGCGTCCGTCCAGTTTTGTGTACAGCCAATACCAGTCGGCGCGCGAGAGACGGGGGTGCAACCGCAGGTAGTTGAGGAGGTCCCGGATGGGGACATCCGCCTTCTTGGCGGCGCGCAGCGTCATGCTCTCGCGGATTTTGATCTCGCTGTTGATTTCTTCGAGTGTTTCCTGAAACTCCGGGACGGCGAGCAGGTTGGTCCGCAGCGTTGGCACCGGCGGCGCGGTGGGATCGGCCGTCTCTTGCAGCACGAGAACATTATAGAAGGTCCAGACCCCCTCGATCCGGCGCGCCCGTTCGGCTCGCAGTTCCCAGGGCCTGGCGCCGCCCGACTCGGTGGGATACACTCCCAGCCCAGACATCTCGCCCGTCTCGGAATGGTAAACGCCGATGCGCCAGCGCCGGCCGTCGCGCGTGTTCTCGAAATAAAGGTTGCGGTGTTCGTTGCGGCCCGGGGCGTTGGGGTCGAAGGGCTGATGGCGCTTGAGAATCTCCTGCGCCTTTTCCTCGCCCGGCGGCACCAGCCATTCGTTGACGAGGAACAGGATTCCGCTCAGCAGCAGGCCCACCCCGAAGTAGGGCAGCGCCAGGCGCCATAAGCTGATGCCGGCGGCGCGGATGGCCGTGATTTCCTGATGCCGCGCGTGATTGGTCAGCGCATAGAGCAGCGCCAGCAGCAGCGCGATCGGCAGCACCAGCACCAGGAATTCCGGCAGCACGGCCAGGTAGTAATCCACGATGTCGCGCGCGCCCAGGGCCTTCTTCCGGAAATCCTCGAGGGTCACAAACAGGTCGGACGTAATCCAGAACAGCAGGAACCCGCCCAGGCAATAGCCCAGCGGGATCAGCAGCTCGCGCAACAGATACCGGTCCAACAGCCGCATTTCGCCGCAGCCTAGCCGCCGGTCCGCCCCAAAGCAAGCGGCGGCACCCGCCGCGGCGGGCGGTGAATCTAGGCTTTGCAGCCGCCGCGCAAAGCAGGTATGTAGGAGGCGCGGAATGAAGAAAATCCTGATCCATCTGCTGTGGGTGCTGCTGGCGCTGGCGGGAGCCTGGGCCTACGCCACGCTGGCGCTGCACCGCGGCGAGCATCTCAACTCGGCCTACCTGCTCATCGCGGCGCTGTGCACCTACGCGATTGGGTATCGGTTCTACTCCAAATGGCTGGCCGCGCGCGTGATGATGCTCGATGACCGCCGGGCCACGCCCTGCGAAGTGCATGACGACGGCAAGGATTTCGTGAAGACGAACAAATGGATCGTCTTCGGGCATCACTTCGCCGCCATCTCCGGGCCGGGGCCGCTGGTCGGGCCGGTGTTGGCGGCCCAGTTTGGTTATTTGCCGGGCACGCTGTGGATCCTGATCGGCGTGGTGCTGGGCGGCGCGGTGCAGGATTTTGTCATCCTGTTCTGCTCGATTCGGCGCGATGGCAAATCGCTGGCGCAAATGATCCGCGACGAACTGGGCACCGCCGCGGGCACGGTGGCCGCGGTGGCCATCGTCGCCATTCTCATCATCCTGCTGGCGGTGCTGGCCCTGGTCGTCGTCAACGCGCTGGGGGAGAGTCCGTGGGGGGTGTTCACGGTGGGGGCGACCATCCCGATTGCGATGTTCATGGGCGGCTATCTGCGTTTCTGGCGCGTGGGGCGGATTCGCGAGGTGACCGTGATTGGCGTGGTGCTGCTGCTGCTGGCGGTCTGGGGCGGGCAATACGTCTATCACCATCCGGGCCTGGCCCGGTTTTTCTCCCTGGGCAAGGAGCCGATCGCGTGGAGCATCATTCTCTATGGCCTGGCGGCGAGCGTGCTGCCGGTGTGGCTGCTGCTGGCGCCGCGGGATTATCTCAGCACGTTTATGAAACTGGGCACGATCTTCGCGCTGGCCGGCGGGGTGCTGGTGGTGTTGCCGAACCTGAACATGCCGGCGTTCACCCGGTTTGTGGAGGGCACGGGGCCGGTGGTGCCGGGAGGGGTGTTCCCGTTCTGCTTTATCACGATTGCGTGCGGGGCGATTTCCGGCTTTCACACGTTGATCGCCAGCGGCATCACTCCCAAGATCATCACCCGGGAGAGTTATGCGCGACTGGTGGGCTACGGCGCCATGTGCCTCGAGTCCCTGGTCGCCATTATGGCCATGATCGCGGCCTGCACCCTGCAGCCGGGGGTGTATTTCAGCATGAATGTGGACGTGGGCGACCTGCCGGTGGCGGCCAAGGTGGCGGCCACGGCGGCGAAGATCACCAGCGAAGGATTTCCCGTGACGGCCGAGCGGATGGCGAACCTGGCGGCGGCCGTGGGCGAGCCCAGCCTGGTCGGCAAGACCGGGGGCGCGGTGACCCTGGCCGTGGGCATGGCGGAAATCTTCTCACGGGTGACCCAGGGGCGCTGGCTCGATTTATGGTACCACTTCGCGATCATGTTTGAGGCGCTGTTCATCCTGACGACCATAGACGCGGGCACGCGCGTTGGCCGCTACCTCTTGCAAGATGCCTTCGGTCATATTTGGAAACCGCTGCGCCAGACGGGCCATTTCGGCGCCAACCTGCTGGCCAGCGGCAGCATGGTGCTGGGCTGGGGCTTTTTCCTGATCATGGGAGTGCGCGACCCGGAGGGCGGGGTCAAGGCGCTCTGGCCTATTTTCGGCATCTCCAACCAGATGCTTGCCGGCATTGCCCTGTGCCTGGCCACGACCGTGGTTTTGAAGATGGCTTTGAAGCAGGGTGAGTCGGCGCTGCGCGCGGTGGCGCTGGCGCTGACCACGCTGGTGCCGCTGGTCTGGCTGCTGGGCGTCACCTTCACCGCGGGCGCGCAAAAGATCGGGCACGCGAAGCCGGGCATTGGTTTTCTGGCCGCCAACCGGGTTCTGCAGGAGCAAGTTCCGAAGCTGCAAGCGGCCCTGGCGGCCGCTGAAACCGGCGGCGACCCGGCCGCCCTTGCCGCGGCGCAAAAGGCCTTGCGCTTCAACCGCGTCAAGTGGTTCAACAATACCGTGGACGCTTCGGCCACGGCCTTCTTCATGGCCCTGGTGCTGATCATCGTCGTGCTGAGCGTGCGCGACTGGATCCAGCTCTTGCGGCGTCAAAAGCCGGCGGTGCTGAGCGAAACCGAGCCGGTATGGCTGCCGGCGTATGCGGTGGAGGAAGCCCGCCCGCTCTCCGCGGTTGGGGCGGGAGCCCTGGCCCTGGCGCTGACCAAGGAATTGTCGGGCGAGGCGGACCTGGAACGCGCCCGCCACTGCGAGCCGGCTTGCGAAGTGTGGGCGGCGAAATGTCCGGCGTCCGCCGACCGCCTCCAACCCGGCAAGGCCGCGGGGCAAATCTATGCCGAGCTCACGGAGCAGCGATACCGCGGCGTCCGGCGGTGCTGTTGAAGCCGCCGGCGGGAGAGAGATCATGCAACGCATTGGCTTATACGGCGGTTCGTTTGACCCGGTGCACCGGGGCCACTTGCTGGTGGCGCAGGCCGCGCGGGAGGAACTGGCGCTGGAGCGCCTGTTCTTCATCCCGGCGGCGCGGTCGCCGTTCAAACAGGAGGTTTGGCCAAGCCCGGCCCCGGAGCGGCTGCGCCTGCTGCGACTGGCCCTGGCGGGGCAGGCTGAGAGTGAAATTGACGAGCAGGAAATCCAACGCGGCGGCATCTCCTACACCATTGATACCGTGCGCGATTACGCGCGCCGGTTCCCGGGCGCGCGGCTTTTTTGGCTGATCGGCGCCGACCACCTGCCGCAGTTGCCGGAGTGGCGCGCGGCGGAGGAACTGGCGCAGCGGGTCGAAATGGTGGTCATTCCCCGGCCCGGGCAGACCGTGCAGCCATTCCCCGCGCCTTTTCGCGGGCATTGGCTGGAAGGCTTCCCGCTGGGCGTTTCCTCCTCCCGGATTCGGGCGCGGGTGAGGGCGGGCCTGCCGCTCACGCATCTGGTGCCGGATAGCGTGGCCGAGGCGATCCGCAATAATCGGCTTTATCTTTAAGGCCCGCCCGGCGAGAATAACCCCAGATGGACGCAAGAAAACTGGCGCTGCTTTGCCGCGAACTGGCCGACAATAAGAAGGCGGAAAACATCATCATCCTTGATGTGCGCGAGCTGTCATCGGTCACGGACTATTTCGTGATTGCCACCGGCACGAGCGAACCTCATCTGCGGGCGATTATGGATGAAATCAGCGACCGCCTGCGCGAGGATCATGGCCTGCGCCCTCACGCCATTGACGGGACAATCCGCACGGCCTGGGTGGTGCTGGACTACTTCGACGTCATCGTGCACCTGATGCGCCACGACGTACGCGCGCACTACGACCTGGAAACCCTCTGGGGCGACGCGCCCCGGCTCAGACCCAGAAGACGGGCGGCGTCCAAAGCGCCGCCGCCGGGTTGATCCCGGCGGGCGCTACGCCGCCTTGGGCGGCGTTTCGTCCGAAAGCTTGATGATTTCGTCCAGCACCTGCCGGAACTCCGCCAACCCCGGCGCGGGAATAATAATCGTATCACGCCGGCCGCCGACATCCTCGGTGATGCGCAGAAAGCGCCCGCGCACATTTTCCTTGAGGGCCAGGACGAAGATTTTGCGCTCGACCTGAATCTTAACCGATTTCAGCGTGTCCTCGTTGACCGGCGCCCGGGGCTGGCGAGGAGCCCGCTCCTCGTAAGGATGATTGCCACTTAGCGACTTTGGATCGTTCGAGATCATATACTTTTCCCGTTCCGGGCTCCCCGCAGGCAGCCCCACTTAATTGGTTTAACTCTAAGAATAACGTCCGCGACCACGCCAGATTGTCAACCCCCCGCCAGTTCTTTACCGCAACGCAAACTTCATGGCGCTCACGAAACGAGTCGGGTCCGAGGGATTAGCCGCGCGCCATAAATAGACGCCTAGCCCGGCGATCACCAGCACATTAACCCCCTGGGACACGCCCTGCCAAGCCTTAAAAGACCGGCTGGCGGTGGCGCGGGTTTCCGGCCGGGCCTGGGGGCTATATTGCGCGGCATGGAGCGCCTTCAACTTGGGCTGAAACCATCCCGCTCCCAGCAGGACCGCGGCGCACAACCCCAGCAACACCCCGGATTGGAACTTCCGCGGACGCTTGCCCAGGTAGAGCCACTCCGCCAGCAGATGCACCACTGCCACCGCCGCGCAGATCTTCTGGAAATGAAAATAGCGCGCGGCGAAAACCTGCGCGATGGCCCCGGAGTAACAAGGATAGTTATTCGCTCCCAGCAGATTCTGCATCTCGGGCGAAAAAGCGGCCAGCCCCACGCCGAACGTGAAGAAAATCGCGGCCCCCAGCCACACTCCCACATTCAGAATGCCCACGAATCTCAAGAACCCAATCACAACGCTACCCTAAGAGACCGTGCCCGCCCTGCCAAGCTTTTTGACACCCACGGCCGCAGCATCCGCGCGCGCAGCCATTCGCAGCCGCCAAACGGCTGCCGCGCTGCTTCCCGACAACACCCCGTCCACCCCGCCGACACCCACATTCTCCACCTCATCCGATTGGCGTTTTCCTTCTATCCCCCAACCGCTGCTTCTCTAACTCCAGGCTGGAAATGCCATGACCTTGGATGCCAAGCGTCGGGAGGGTTAATAAAGAATGATGACGGCCAAACCTGAATCGGACTGGCAATCCGCCGCAAAGACCGCGCTGCGCCCCGGTTTCCCGAAAACCGCGAATATTACTTGCTTATTATCCGGAACTGGCGTTTATTAGGGATAGGTATTTATAATATGGACGAGGCGAACACAAAGAAAACAGAAACCACGCAGCGGGGCCGGGCGCTCATTTATGTTGTGGACGACGAGCCCATGCTGCTGGATTTGGCCGCAGTCATTCTGCGAACGTTGGGGTACACCGTTGCGACTTTCCGCGCCCCGGAAGCAACCCTGCAGGCCTACCGCGCTGCCGCCATGCCGCCGGCCTTGCTCATTACCGATTATGCGATGGGCGCAATGAATGGCCTGGAGTTGGCCGCCGCCTGCCGGAAGATTTGCCCGCAGCAGAAGGTGCTTTTGCTCAGCGGCACGGTGGGGGTCGCGGACCTTCAGGGCGGGCCAACCTGGCCGGATCAATTTCTGGCCAAGCCGTATCAGCCCAAACAACTAGTTAACGCCGTCGAATCGCTGCTGGCGGCGTAGCGGTCTTCCCGCAGATGCTCCGGCCTTATAGAACACCAGCAGCGGCGCGGCATCGCAAGCGCACTAACGAATTATGAAAAAGTTGATCATACGCCTGGTTATCGCCCTGGTGGTGGTGGCGGGACTCGCAATCCTGGCGGTCAGCCTGTTCCTGGGCACCGCCGTCAAACGCGGGGTGGAAACCCTGGGACCGAAGCTGACCAAAGTGGACGTCAAACTCCAGACGGTCAGCCTGTCCCCGCTCTCCGGGGCGGGTTCGATTAAGGGCCTTGTGGTGGGCAACCCCGAGGGCTTCAAATCGCCGGCCGCCATCACCATCGGTGAGGCGAGCCTGTCGCTCAAACCCGCCTCGCTCCTGGCGGACAAAGTCATCATCAAGTCCATCCGGATTCAGGGCCCGGAGATCACCTACGAAACCAACTTGAAGCAGAACAATCTGAGCCAGATCAAGGCCAACCTGGACGCGGCCCTGGGAAGCGGACCGTCCGAGCCGGCTTCGCCCAAAGAAGCCAAGCCGCCCCGGAAACTCCAGGTGGAT
This sequence comes from Verrucomicrobiota bacterium, assembly GCA_012517205.1. GTDB lineage: Bacteria > Verrucomicrobiota > Verrucomicrobiia > Limisphaerales > UBA8199 > UBA8199. Next base: position 33,153 of record JAAYVL010000087.1, on the reverse strand, counting down.
GAGTTCTTCCTCACCGGCGGCAAGATTCATGTCCGCGCCAACACCCCCCTGGGTAGCGGCACGGCCTCGGTCCCGTTGCCAGACATCCAGTTGCAGGACTTGGGCGCGGGCCCCGACGGCATCACGGCGGCGGAGTTGGCGGCCAAGGTGCTCTCCGCCATCGAAGAAGGCGCCCTCAAAGCCTCCTCCGACGCGCTGGCCGATATTGGCAAAGGGGCGGTTGACATCACGAAAGATCCAGCCAGCGCCGCCAGCAACGTTCTTCAAAAAGCCACCAAGTCCGTCGGTGACTTGTTCAAAAAGAAGTAGCGCCCCCGCTTCCCTGCCACCCATGCCCGGGTTGCGCCGGGAGCACCCGCCGGGCAGCAACTTGCCGCGGAATCACGCGCCCGCGGGAGGGAGCCGTTCAGGGTTGCGGCGGCTTCCCCGGCACAAATACAGCGCATACGGGCGCGCCGACGGTCGCCGGCTTCCCCCCGCCACGCAGACGGCCAGCCTTGAGGTCAACCCGGAAGACCACGACCTGGTCTGATCCCTGGTTCGTCGCCAGCAACCACTGGCCGGTCGGGTCCAGGGCAATATGCCGGGGAGTCTTGCCCTGGGTGGGGCGGTGTTCCACCAGCTTGAGCCGGCCTTGCCGGGCGTCAAAGCTAAACACCGCAATGCTGTCAGCGCCGCGGTTCGAGCCATAAACAAACCTTCCAGAAGGATGCACCAGGATTCCCGCGCAAGTGCTCTGGCCCGTGAACGCCTCCGGCAATGTTGAAACAGTCTGCACATGCTCCAACGCGCCGCGGCGCGCGTCGTAGGCAAACACCGCCAGCGTGGAATCCATCTCGTTGATCAAAAAGACAAAGCGGCCCGAAGGGTGAAACGCCAGGTGGCGCGGGCCGGCGCCCGGCTTGACCGCGGCGAACGGAGGATCATTCGCCGCCAGCCCGGCTTTGGCCGGGTCCAGCCGATAAACCAGCACCTGGTCCAGGCCGAGATCGCACGCCAGGGCAAAACGGTCGCCCGGAGCCGCCGTAATAAAGTGAGCATGCGGGCCGGCCTGCCGCTGCGGGTTCACGCTGGAACCCCGGTGCTGGATAACCGTGCCGGGTTTGCCCAACTCGCCCGTGGCTTGCAGCGGCAGGGCCGCGACGCTCCCGCTGCCGTAATTGGCCACCAACAGGCATTTCCCGGCGCCCGCCACCGCCAGGTGGCAAGGCCCCGCCCCGCCGGAAGATTCCCGGTTGAGCAAGGCAAGCTGGCCGTCCGCAGCGTTAATCCTGAACGCGCAAACCGTGCCGGTGCGCGCCCCGGGCGACTCAGCCGTTTCCCCCACCGCATAAAGATACCGCTGGTTGGGATGGAGGGCCAGAAAACTGGGGTTGGGTGTGGCCGCCGCCAGTTCCGGCGCGGTCAACTCGCCGGACAGGGGATGGAACCGGGAAACGTAAATGCCTTTGCTGCGGGCGCCGGTATAGGTGCCGATATAGACCAGCATGGCTTCGTCGGCCGCCGGCGTTTCCGAGGACACGGCGGAAGCATAAACAAGCCCGCCGGCCAGCGCCAGCCAGGCAAGGCTAATGCAGGGCAACGATTGCATGGGGCCAGAAAGCATGATCCGCCGCCGTTTTCAACCCCGAAACGCGGGAAAGTCCGCCGCCGGGCGTCTCCGGATGGCCAACCGCGCCCGGCCGTTAACCCAGGGGCCCAAGTGTTCGGCGCGCCCGTTGCTGCTCGCACAGAAACTCGCGCCAGGCATCCATCCCCTCTCCCGTCTGCGCCGACGTCTCAAATATCCGCGCCCGAGGAGACACCCGCCGGAGGTTGGCCAACGCCGCGGCCCGATCGTAACCGCAGGCCGCCGCCAGGTCTATCTTGCTGATGATGACCACGTCCGCGGACTGAAACATCGGCGGATATTTCAACGGCTTGTCCTCGCCCTCAGTGACGGACAACAGCACAACCCGCAAATCCTCGCCCAGGTCGTAGGAAGCCGGGCAGACCAGGTTGCCGACATTCTCGATGATGAGCACGTTCCGGTCGCGCAGATCAAGCTGCTGCACGGCGCGGCCCACCATTTCCGCTTCCAGATGGCAGACCGTGCCGGTGGTGACCTGCACCACCGGCGCCCCGGATTCGCGCAAGCGCCGCGCGTCATTATCCGTCGCCAGGTCGCCGACAATCACCCCCGCCTTGAGATCCGGCTCGAGCCGGCGCACGCTCTCGCGGATAAAGGTCGTCTTGCCCGACCCGGGCGAGGAAAGGAAGTTCAACACCAACAGGCCGCGCGCCCGGAAGAAACCCCGGTTGCGCTCGGCCAGCCGCTCGTTCTTCTCCAAAATGGCGCGCCGCACCTCGACGGTCCGCCGCGCCTCGTTTTCGGCCGGGGGCGCGGCGTCGTGACCCGGCTCCGCGTGCGCCTCGGCATGGGTATGCGGATGCCGGTGCGGGTGGGAATGGTCGTGCCCGTGGTGATGGCCCGGCCCGTGTTCATGGTCATGCTCATGCTCATGGCCGTGCCCATGTTCATGAGCCGGCTCCGAATGATGAGCGCCAACGCCCGCGGGCTTTTCCCCGGGCAAACCGCATCCACAATCATTACACATCAGTCAATCTCCAAAGAAGCCAATTCCATTTCCCGGCCGGCGCGCAACTCTCCGCTGGCGCGGTGGCAATCGGGACATTCCGCCAGCAGATCCTCGGACTGGAACTCCCGCGCGCACGCTTCACACCAGAACCGCGCCGGCACGGACTCTATGACCAGGCGCGCGCCCTCGGCCGGGGTTCCCGGCGCCAAGGCCCCAAACGCAAACTCCAGCGCATCCGGCACCACCCCGCTCAACACCCCTATGCGCAGGCGAATCACATGCACACGCCCGCCCCCGGCCTCCCGCGTCTGCTTCAGCGCGAGGCCCAGCGCGCTTTGCATAATAGACAACTCATGCACGGGGTCGTTCTGGCAAGATATTTCGCTACTCCCTTTCTGACAACTGGATTTCGCAGCGACGCAAGCCAGGACGCTCCTCTGTTTATCAGCGGCTTTCCCGGTTTTGCGAACGGCGGCCGCATAGCCGGGCCGGGGAGGGCTGTTAAAGCTGGACCGCTGCACGGGGGCAGGGAGTGCCGCCGCCTTGCCATTATCGGTCGGCCCCGGTGAAACCTCCTCCTCTCGCCGCCGCAGCGATATTTGGCTTAACCCAAACGACTCAGGTTTCAGCTTCAATTTGACCCCACGAAACGCGCAAGTCCCTGATTTTACGGGCGAAAGGCATTCGCAAGCCGGTTGTTAGCCCGTTGAAATCGCCAGCCAAACGGTTCATTGAGCCCCCCCGCCGGCCTGTCAGGCCCGCTTTGACCCCAACGGAGCGAGCCAGCACGGTCGAACCGCTCAACGTCAACGTTTTCGATAATACATGGGCGAAGCCCAAAGCCATTCCGGCACTCGCCCGCCCTTAAAAAACTCACTTCCGCCCGCCTCAGATTTATAACTACCTGTTTTTACAGAGCTTAGTAATTATCCTCCCGTTCCCTCTCATTGTTTCGGCCTTTCCGGGCATCCATATCCATTATCCAGGCCCCTTACTTTTACCCTGCCATCAGGCCGTGTACAAGGGGTGTACAAGGGATGCCCACCGGGAGTTCATAAGATTTTAGCTGGTACACCCGATGAGCATCCCTTGTACACCCCTTGTACACGGCCTATAGGCAGGGTAAGTTCAGGGTATGCCGAAGTCGGCATGATTCTGCCTCTGTTTTATCCCTCTCGATACATAAACTATTGATTTTACAAGCGAAAGGTTCTTAATTCAGCAGCCATATCCTTGAATTCGCTAAACAAAAGGTTTGTTGGGACTTGGGTTTGGGCGGTTAGGCCTGCCCAGGCTCCGATGGAACGAGGGCGGGCAGTTGAATTTTACCTGATTGAGCCGTTCCGGATCAACCGAGCCTTGTCTCAAGCTGGCGAATGTTAGAGAATCATCATCACCAGCATCTATGCGACGGCTAAAACATAGGTCCACGATGCGATGGCGGGCGGCTTTTCTAGCGGCAGCCGGATTGGCGGCGGCAGCCTCCGTCTGGGCGGCCCCCGGCACGAACAACACGGGCAATTCCACCGTTGCCGTGGGGAAGCAGAGCGTCCTCGCCACCAGCGACACCCCCGAGCTGACGGTGCTTTCGCCCGGCCAGGCGGCTTCGGTCACCAACAACCTGGCGGTGTATTTGAGCTTCGATGGCCACCTCAACGCGCAGGCCGGCACGACCAATCACGGAACGCTCTACCCCGGGGGAGCGGGACCCGGTCCGCGTTATGCGCCCGGCATGATTGGCGCGGCGGCATCCTTCACCAATGCCTCGGTCTCCGGCCAGCCCGGCGATTGGGCGGTGTCGCTGGGCAATCTTGAATGGATTTACTCCAACAGCTTCAGCGTATCGCTCTGGGTGCGCGTCACCACGAACAGCGACGGCGCCCTTATCGGCAATAAGAATTGGAGCGGAGGCGCCAACGTCGGCTGGGTGATTTCCAGCATGGCCTCCAAAAACATCAACTGGAATGCCGCGGGCGGCCCGCGGCGCGATCTGGCGCTCAGCCCGGCTTTTTCCGATGGCCATTGGCATTTGCTCGCGGTGACCTTCAACCGCCCGGCCAACGAGGTCATCGGCTATTGGGACGGCGTGCCCGTCAGCTCCAGCAACCTCGGCTCTTCCGGCGCGGCGTCTCTGAATGCCGGGCTGGCCACGCTTGTCGGCAGCAGCGGCAGCGGCGCCTATTCCGGCAGTGCCGACGTGGACGACCTCGGCATCTGGACGCGGGTGCTCGGGCCGCGGGAAGTCTCGGGCATTTACGCGGCGGGGCTGCGGCATTTGCCGCTGACGGCGGCGGTGCCCGGCGTGCCACCGGTGATTATCCAGCAGCCGGCCAGCCTGGCCGTGACCCCCGGGTTGGACGCGGTTTTTAGTGTGGACGCCCGCGGCGGCGGCCCGCTCACCTACCAATGGCGCCGGAACGGCGTCAACCTGCCGGGGGCCACGAACGCCACGCTGGTAATTCCGGCGGCCACCGTGGACCGGCAAGGGGCGTACTCCGTGCGGGTCAGCAGCGGCACGGGCGCGGTTTTCAGCCGCGAGGCCAGCCTCACCCTCTATGAGTTGAAGGTGACGGGACAATGGGATTTCCAGCAGGGCGATTTGCGCGCGACCGTGGGCGCCGATCTGGAATATGCCGGCAATACCGCCCAGCAGGTTTCTTTCCCGCTGAAGAACATCCAGGGACGAGTCGCCCGGGTGATGGCCTTTGGCGCCAATGGCGCCGGCCAGGGATTCTACCTGCGCCACGGCGGGCGGCCCAATGGCGGCGGGCATTTCGTCAACCAGTACACGTTGATTATGGACGTTATGTTCCCGGCCGCCAGCAGTGGACAGTGGCGCGCCCTGTGGCAGACCGATCCGTTCAATCGGGAGGGCAACGAGGCGGAGTTTTATGTGGGCGACGCCGCGGCGGCCCCCAGCCCCAATGGCATTGGCGCCGAGGGGCAGTTCCATGGCGCGCTGGCCGCGGGGACGTGGTATCGCCTTGCGTTTGCGGTAAATCTCGCCGCGCCCGCGGGCCGGCAGCTCATGAAATACATCAACGGGGTCCTCGTCGGCGCGCAATCGCTGAGCGGCGGGGTGGACGGGCGTTTTGCGCTGGGGCCGGCGGTCCAGCTCTTCACGGCGGGCCGGCCCGGACTCGCGCAAGCCGGCTTTGTGCGCAGCCTCCAGTTTGTCAACGGCTGGATGTCCCCGGCTGATATTGCGGCCCTGGGCGCGCCGACCGCCGAGGGGCTTCCGCCCGGCAATAGCGTGCTCAAAATCAAAGGGCTGGGTCACAATGCCTCGACCCTCGAACTGGCCTGGAGCGGCCTGGGGAAAGACGTGCAACTCCAGCAAGCCATCCGCCCGGCCGCCCCCGATTGGCAGAACTTTCTCCCCGCAACGACGAATCAGCAGATCCACATCCCCATCCCCGCGGCGCAAACCCGCTTCCGCCTGCAGCCGGCGCCGGCGGAGATCCAGGTCGGCCAGTTGCCGGAGGAGCAGCAGTCCCTGCCTTCCCGGCAGATCCTGCGGGCGGCGGGGCGGCAAGTTCAGTTTGCCGGGCGGCCGGTGGACCTCGTTTTGTCGCCGGACGGCCAGACGGTCTATATCAAGAACATGCGCAACTTGCTGGTGGTGGATGCCGCCGGGTGGTGGATTCGGCAGACGCTGGCCTTCCCGGGCGGCGGCGCCTCGATGCACGGAGTGGCGGTGAGCCCCGACGGCTCGCATATTTACGCGACCGGCACCGGCAACGAGCTGTATGAGTGGGCGGTTTCCAGCAATAACCTGGTTTCCTTCGTCCGCACCATCGCGCTCCCGGGCGGTTCCTATCCGTGCGGGCTGGCGATTGCCGGCGACGGCAGCACGGCTTATGTATGCCTCTCCATCTCCAATACGCTGGCCGTGGTGAACCTGTCCAGCGGCAGCGTTGTGCGGCAGATCAACGTCGGAATTGCGCCCTGGGATGTCGTGCTGTCGCCGGATGGCAACACTGCTTACGTTTCGGACTGGGGCGGGCGCTTCCCCCAGCCCGGCGACCTGACGGCCCCCTCCGCCGGCACGCCGGTGATTGTGGACAGCCGCGGCGTCGCCGCCAGCGGTGCGGTGTCCGTGGTCAACCTTTCCCGCGGCCAGGAAACCGCCCAGGTAAGCACGGACTTGCACCCCTGCGACCTTGAACTCAGCGCCGACGGCGCGACGCTTTATGTGGCCAACGCCAACTCGGACACCATCACGGTCCTGGACACGCGGACCCGGAGCGTCAAGGAGACCATTCTGGTGCGGCCCGACCCGTCTTTTCCTTATGGCAGCGCCAGCACCGGGCTGGCCTTGAGCCGGGACGGCCAGACGTTGTTCGTAGCCAGCGGGGGCAACAACGCGGTGGCGGTCGTGGAACTGCCCAACGCCCGACATGCCCATAGCATCTTGCGGGGGTTCCTGCCCACCGATTGGTATCCCGGCGCAGTCGCGGCGGACCGCGATTTCGTCTATGTCGCCAACGTGAAGGGCCTGGGCAGCCGGCTGGGGCAACCCGCCGTCACGGCCTGGCAGATTTCCGCCCACCTGGGCACGGCCAACCGGATCGCCATACCCGATGCCGAGGCGCTCGCCAAATACACCGCGCAAGTGTTCGAGGACGGCCGGGTGCCGCAAATCCGGCAAACCCAGCGGGTTCTCCGCCCCGGCCAGCCGCCGGTGCCGGTGCCCGCGCGCACGGGCGAGCCTTCCGTATTTCAACACGTCGTCTATATCCTCAAAGAAAACAAGACCTACGACCAGATGTTCGGAGACCTGCCCCAGGGCAACGGCGCTTCCAACCTCTGCATCTATCCGCGCTGGGTCTCGCCCAACCACCATGCCCTGGCGGAAGAATACGTCCTGCTCGATAACTTTTACTGCAACGGCGTGGTCTCGGCGGACGGCCATTCCTGGAGCACCGAAGCCAACGTGACCGATCATCTGGAGAAATCCTTTGGCGGCTTCACCCGCAGCTATACCTTCGGCGATGATCCGCTGACCTATTCCTCCACCGGGTTCATCTGGAACAACGTCCTGCAACACGGCCTGGCCTTTCGCAACTATGGCGAGATGGATTACGCCTCGACTTCACCCCCCAAGTCCTGGGCGGAAATCTACCAGGATTGGCTGGACGGCACGGGCGCCATCCGCTACGTGCAGAAAATCGGCCTCGCCTCGCTGCGGCCCTACAGCTCCACCAACGTCCCCGGGTGGAACCTCGGGATTCCCGACGTGGTGCGCGCGGACGGGTTCATCAAAGAGCTGCGCCAAGCCGAGGCTACTGGCGTTTGGGAGGACTTTCATTTTCTTTACCTGCCCAATGATCATACCGGCGGGCCGCCCTCGCCACGGGCGCAGGTGGCCGATAATGACGTTTCCCTGGGCCGCGTGGTGGAAGCCATCACCCGCAGCGTCTTCGGCAGCAATACCGTCATCTTCGTCATCGAGGATGACCCTCAAAGCGGCTATGACCATGTGGACGCGCATCGCTCGATTTGCCTCGTAATCAGCCCCTACACCAGGCGGGGCGAGGTAATCAGCACGTTCTACAACCAGGCGGGCGTGCTGCATACCATGGAGCGCATTTTAGGCCTGCCGCCCATGAACCAGCACGACGCCATGGCGCCGTTGATGTTCGAATGCTTCACGAACGTGCCCAACTTCACGCCCTACACCGCCCGGCCCAACAACGTCCCGCTGGACGAAGGCGTGGCCGCTACGGCCCGCCCCTCGCGCAAACAGCAATACTGGGCCAAACAACTCGCCCAAATGGATTTCAGCAAGCCCGACCGGATTAATGATGACCTCTTCAACCGCTACATCTGGTGGACGATTAAGGGCGACCAACCCTACCCCGCCCGGTTCGTCGGCGGCCACGGCAGGGGACTGAAACAATTCGGGCTTAAACTGGTTCCCCCCGCGCCCGACGACGACGATTAAGCCTGCGGCGATGGCTGCGGCCGTAGTCGGCAGATGGCCGTGCTTTCAGGCAAAGCAGGCGGCCGGAGGGCGGTGTCGGCTCTGATTTCCACATGCGGCAGCAGCGACCTGTATCTACGGGATTCTCCCGGGCCACTACCGCTTGCCCTCTGGCCGGCATCGTTCGCCGGGCAGGTGAAAGCAAATCTGTCCCCACGGTTCCCGCCCTTGCCAAACCCGATTCTCGTACAAAAAAACTGGCGGGCCAAAGCCCGCCAGTTCGATTGGGAAATGCAGCCTGAGCTAGCGATCAGGCACTGATTTTCCGCTTCGCCCAGCCCAACCCCATCAGGGTCGCGCCCAGGAGCATCGCGGTCATTCCACCATCAGGCACCCCGCCGCCACCGCCACCGCCGCGTTTCTCGGTGGTGTATGTAAAGCTGATGCTGCCAACCTTGAAGGTGCAGTCCGGATCAAACAGGAATCCCAGGTCACCCGCATGCAGGCGGACGTTCAGGTCCGCCAGTTCCGTAATATCCCAACTCCAGGTCTTGCTGCCGGCTTTGGTCCACGTCTGCACGCCGACATCCACGGCATTAAACCCGGCACGCCCATCGAAATAATCACCCGCAATATCAAAGTCCACGTACGACTTGCTTGCGGTAGCCGTGCCAAAGTCAACCCACAGCTTGCCAGAACCCGAGGTCAGATTAATCTTGTTGAAGGATAGCGTCGCCGCAATAACGACCTCATCCGCAGCCAAAGCCGGAGCTCCTACCGCCCAGGTATAGGCATAATACCCGTCCCAATTGACCCCTTTGGGACCAGCAATCGGGCCGTAAGTCGTCGTGATGGAAGTTATCGCGAGGGCCATATTAGCTACGCCCAAAATCGCTGCAATGATGATACTCTTTTTCATATTTTACTATTTTTATTGTTACTAACTATACAAATAGGCTTAGCACTACTCATGCCAAACACATTGAATAACTTGTATTGATTTATATCTTTATACTTTACAACAACTTACAACTTATCAATTTTTGAATCCGTACTTCTCCTGACATCGCATAAGTGTTAAAGATGCCGACAACTATTGCGCAGCCCTGGTTTATTGCCTCCTTATCTCACTGATTCAACACCACTTAGCTCTAATTAAGGGTGGTGTAAAGAAAGCCAGCATTTTCCCCCTGGCAGAAGAGCAAGTTTACAGCGGATAGTTTTGAGCGCGGTGCGGAAAGTGAAAATGCTGAAAAATCAAGGCCCGCGCATCCTCTCCCCGGGTACGGGTCCTCCAAACGGCGTTAAGCCTGCCGCGGCGGGCCGGGGCTGGAATCAGAGCGCCTGTTCCAGTATGTGGGCCAATTCCTCGTGCGTCAGCGCAATCGGGTTCGCCTTCATGCTGCTGGCCTGGGAGGCTTTCCGGACGAGGTCGGCGATGTGTTCTGGCTTCAGGCCATATTGGCGCAGGCCCGGGATTCGCAAATCGGCAACCAGTTCGCGGACCCACGCGATGCCGGTTTCGGCCGTCGCCGCCGCCTGGCCGGTCAGCAGACGCGCGACCTCATCATAGCGGCGCAACGCGGCGGCCTCGGGCTGGCGCTGGCGGAGCGCGTCCAGGTTGGCGGCCATGACGTGGGGCAGCAGGGCGGCGCAAAGCGCGCCATGCGGCGCGGGAAACTGGCCGCCGATCGGCCCGGCGAACCCGTGCGCCGCGCCCAGCCCGGCATTCGCCAGGGCCAGCCCGCCGAACAGGCTGGCCAGGGCCATATCCGTTCGCGCGGCCAAGTCATGCCCGCGCGCGAAGGCGGTTCGCAAAGAGCGGGCGGCGCGGCGAATCCCCTCCTCGCACAGCGCATCCGTCATTGGCTGGGCGCGGGTGCAAACATAAGGCTCGATAAGCTGCGTGAGGGCGTCCAGGCCGGTGCTGGCGGTGACGGCGGGCGGCGCGTCACGGGTCAGTTCCGGATCCACAAGGGCGATTCGCGGCAGCATCAGCGGGCTGCGCAGGCTGACCTTCACCCCATGCGCCGGCGAGGCCAGCACGGCGTTGCGGGTGACTTCTGAACCGGTGCCCGCGGTGGTCGGGATGGCCACAAACGGCGCCGCGGGCAGGGTCAGCGCCTGGCCGCGGCCAATGACTTCCAGGTAATCGAGCAACTCGCCCGGGTTGGTCAGCATGGCGGCGATGGCTTTGCCCGCATCCAGCACGCTGCCGCCCCCGAACGCGATGACCATCTCGCAGCCCTGCTGCCGCGCGAGCGCCACGCCCTGCGTGATGACCCCCATCTCCGGCTCGCGGGTCACCGAGAATATCGTGCTGATCAAACCGTGCCCGCGCAACAGGTGAAGCAGGCGCTCCGCCCGGATCAAGCTGGCGCCCGTCACCACCAGGGCGCGCTGCCCCAGCTCCCGCGCCAACGCTCCAACCTCGCGCAGGGTGCCGGCCCCGAAGAGGATGCGCGTGGCGCTGGCAAATTCAAAGCGCATGCGCGGAAAAACCGCCCCGCCCGCCCGTCACCAGGCCGCGTCTTCCGGGAACAGGTTCGTATATTTCACACTCGAGCGCGGCTCGGCCATCATGGGCGCGACGGCATCCCGCCAGGCCTGGTAGTGGCGGGTTTCCTTGTGGGCGGCGGGCGCCTGCGGGGTGCGATAGGCTTCCACCAGCACGAAGCGCGTCGGGTCATCCTGCTGCTGCACACAATCAAAGCGCGCGATGCCGGCCTCCTTCAGGCTCTCCCGCGCATTGGCGAGGCTCGCCTGCTTGAAGGCCTCCACGCACTCCGGCTTTACATGAACATGAACGTGAACAATAAGCATGGCATTAACGGGTCAAGGCTTGCACGGTTTTATCGGTTCAACGGGCAGCATGGGGCAACGGCCTTCCGGTGGCAATCCTGTTAACGCGCCGCCGGCGGATCGCGCCGCGCGGGCGCGGGCGGGTGAAGCCCGGCCCGGATAAACGGCTCCAGGTACGCGCCGTAGCCCGCCGCTTCCATTTGCGCCACGGGGACGAAGCGCAGCGCGGCGGAATTGATGCAATAGCGCCGGCCGGCGGGGGCGGGGCCGTCGTCGAAAACATGGCCCAGGTGCGAATCGGCTGCCGCGGAGCGGATTTCGGTGCGCCGCATGCCATGCGAATCGTCCGGGCGCTCGCGCACGCTCGCGGCCGCCACCGGGCGCGTGAAGCTGGGCCAACCGCAGCCCGAATCAAACTTGTCCAGCGAGCTGAACAGCGGCTCGCCGGAAACCACGTCCACGTAAAGACCCGGCGCCCGGTGATCCCAATACTCATTGCGAAAGGGCGGCTCGGTCGCCGCCTGCTGGGTGACGTCGAATTGCCGCGGCGTCAGTTTCTGCCGCAGTTCGGCGCGGGACGGTTTCTGGAAGTTTTGCATGACAGTATTGGTGGCGGACGGCGAAGCAGCGCCGGGCGGGGAGGCTGCGGCCGGCGCGGCAGCGCGCGAGCAGCCCCCGGCGGCGGCCGCCGCCCCTATGGACGCGGCCCCCAGGCAAACCAACAGCTTCAACCGGCTCACGGAGAACAAGGTAGCACAGGCGCGGCGGCGGCCAAAACCGCAAATACCCGCCGGCGCCGGCCGGGCCCGGCCGCCCGGCGGTCACCGGAACAGCCGCGGCAGGAAGGTCGTCAGCGGCGGGAAGTAAGTGATGAGCAGCACGCCGAGAAGCAACACCAGCAGCATCGGGAAGGCGGCGCGAATCACCTCGGCCATCGGCCGGTTGAAACGGTAGGACGAAAGCAACAGGTTCAGGCCGACGGGCGGGCAGAGGAACCCCAGTTCCATATTGGCCAGGAAGATAATCCCCAGGTGAATCGGGTCTATGCCGAAGGCCACCCCCAGCGGCACCAGCAGCGGGACCACCACAATAATCGCCGCGTAAATCTCCACCAGCCCGCCGACGAACAGCAGCACCAGGTTCAGCCCGAGCAAAAACAGCCACTTCGACTTCACCGCCGTGGTCGCCCAGGCGACCAGTTTATCCGGCAGTTGCGCATCCACGAGGTAGTGGGTGAACCCCAGCGCGACGCCCAGGATCAGCAGCACGCCGCCGACCAGCAGGCCGCATTGGGTGATCACGCGCGGCAAATCCCGAATCGGATGCACCTCGCGGTGGATGACCATGGCAATCACCAGCGCCGTGGTGGCGGTCACGGCCGCGGCCTCCACGATGGTCGGCACGGTGAACAGCGAGCCGACGGCCACCACCGGAATGCTCAGCTCCCACTTGGCGTCCCAGAGCGCCGCGCGGGCCTCGGCCCACCGGAAGGCGGGCCGGTCGGCCGCTTCCCGGGAACCCTTGCGGATGCCCCACCAGGCGGTGATGGCCACCAGCAGCAAGCCGGGGCCAATGCCGCCCAGAAAGATTTCCTTGAGGCTCAAGTTCGCCTGCGCGCTGGTGTTGGCAACGATGGCATACAAAATCAGGGGCAGGCAGGGCGGAAACAACATGCCCAGCGACCCCGCCCCCGTCAGCAGCCCCAGGGCGTGGCGCTCGGAATAGCGCGCGGCCAGCAGCACCGGCATCAACACGCCGCCCAGCGCCAGAATCGTCACCCCCGACGCGCCGGTGAACGAGGTGAAAAACGCGCACACCAGCGCGGTGACAATGGCCGGGCCGCCGCGGAACTGGCCGACCAGCGCCTGAAACACCCGCACCAGCCGCCGGGAGGCGCCGCTCTCGGCGAGGAAATAACCGGCCAGCGTAAAGATCGGGATGCTGGGCAGCAGGTCATTGGTAGTGAGGCTGTAATGCTTGAGCGGCACCGCCTGGATCGGCAGATCGTTGCCCCAAAACAGCAGCAGCGCCGCGCCGCCCAGCGCGGTGAACACCGGCGCCCCCAGCAGCGTCGCCACCGCCAGCGCCACCAGCCCCGGAATCTCCAGGCGCGCCGGCGGCACCGGCCCCCACGCCGCCAGCCCCGCCAGCGCCGCCGCCAGCGCCAGCGCCAGGCCGCGGCCCCGCCAGGTGCCGGTCGCATGCCAGATGAGCCGCAGCGTGACCAGCCCAAAGCCCACCGGCAGAATGAGCTGCACGACCCACACCGGCAGGCCATAAACCAGAATCTTCCCCAGCGGCTTGACCGCCAGCACATACTCGAGGCTGGCAACGCACAGGAACAGGCAAACCGCCGCCGCAAAACCGCTGCTGAAAACCTGCGCCGCCGCCCGCGCCCGGCCCTGGAGCAGCGTCTGGATGGGCGACAAGGCCAGCAACCGCCGCTCCCGCGCCGCCACCGCCCCGCCGAGCATCCCCACAATCAACGTCAGGTGCTGCACGATGGCGCTCGAACCCGAAATGCCGGTGTGGAAGACATGGCGCAGGAGAATCTCCACCACCGGCAGCAACAGCATCGCCGCCAGCGCCACCACCAGCAGCAAATCCTCCGCCTGGCTCGCCACCCGCCGGAAACCCGTGCGCGGCGTCAGGCCGCCGCCCGGATGCGCCTCGGCGCTTGCTGGAGATTCAAGACTCATCGCGGCTCCGCCGGCAACGGCGCCACGCCGGCCAGGCCCGGAGCGCCGCCCTTTCCCCGGCCGGCAAGTGAGCGGCCCCCGCCGCCTCCTGAACCCGCCCCTTTCATTTCCCGGCGCCCCCGGCACGGTGCTCCCGCAGCAGCCGCTGCGCCTCGTCAAACACGTCCGCCGGAACCACCTTGCCGCGAATCTGGTCCTTCACCCCGTCAACCACGGCCAGCCACTCGGCCTCGGCCGCGGGCGTCATGGGATGCACAACCAGGCCGCGCTTCACCATCGCCGCCACCGCCGCGTCGTTCTCCGCGCGGCCGGCGGCCCGGATCTGGCGCCCGGCCTCATCGGCGATCTTGAGCATGGCCTCGCGGGCGGCCTCGGGCACGCGCTCCCAGCTCCGCTGGGTCACCACCGCCGCCCCCACCAGCGGACCCCAGTTGATTTCCAGCATGTGCCGGGCCTGGGTGTCCAGTTGCGCCGCCAGGGCGAAGATCGGCACCGTGGGCACCGCGCTGATGGTGCCCGACAGAAAGCCCTGCGCGATGCCGGAGGTTTCGAGGGCTACCGGGTGGAACCCGCTGGCCTTCCACAAGTCATATTGAGTGGCGTTGCCGGCCCACGAAAAAACCTTGAGCTTGCGCAAGTCGTCCGGATGCACCACGGGCGACTTGGAAAAGAACCGCACCCAGCCCGAGTCGCACCAGAACAGCACCCGGTATCCCTTGGCCGCCAGCTTCGCCTCGAGCTTCGGCCGCAGCTTCTCGCTCAGGTAATCCACCTCGTCAAGGCTGCGAAACGCCAGCGGCATGATCTGCAGCGCCAGCGCGTCCTTGTCAATTTGCGACAGCCCCTCCGTCGTGATCATCGCCGCATCCAGGTTGCCGGTCTGCATCAGGCCGACCATGTCGGCCTCGCTGCCCTGCGTGCCCCCCGGAAACACCACCAATTGCACCACCCCGCCCGACTCCTTGCGCCACTTCTCGCCCATCATCTGAACGCTCTTATGATAGGAGGTGCCGGCCGGGGCGAGCGTGCCCAGCTTCAGCCGGACAACCTTGTCCGCGGCGGCGAGCCGGGGCGCCGCCAGCACCCACGCGGCGGCCAGGCCCAGCAGCAGCACCGCCCGGCGCCGCGCCGGGCCGCCCCGGCGCGCCCGGCCGGGAAGGGAGCGGGCGCGGGCCGATCGCGCGGCCCCCCGCGGCATTCGGAATAAAACAGACAGGCAAGGGGTATTCATCAGTAATTAAACTCCAGGTAAAAACGTTAGTTGCCCGGCGGCGGGTCGGCGCGCAGGAAGAGCTGATCCGCGCGCCCCAGCAGCCACCGGGCGCGGCGTTGCATGACGAGATTGGCCAGGCGCCACTCCGGCTTCGCCCCGGGATCAATCGCCAGGGCCTGGCGCAGCCGGGCGGTAAATTCCTTCAGGTCCTGCTGCTGCACGCATACCGCCTCCGCGTAGGAAACCAGCGGGCCGGCCAGTTGGCCGCCGCTGAGCGCCAGCGCCCGCTCGAAATGCGCCCGCGCCCGGGCGGCCGGATCGCCCGCCGCCCCCGAACGGCCCATCTCGTAGGTAATGAAATAAGTGTGAAGCGCGCCGTGCTCGAAGGTCTCGTCCAGCGCCAGGGCGCGGTCCATCATCGCCTCGACCTGCGGCAGCTCCGCGATCAAATCCGGATTATCCTTCGACAGCGAAATCGCCGCCGCCCACGAAAGCGCCGTCCAGTAAAGGAACGGCACGTCTTTCACCGTCGCCCCGCCCACGGCGCCCCGGGCATCGGCGCGCAGCGCCTGCGCCAAACCCCGGTGCCGCGCTTCCAGCCCGCGCAGGCCGTAGTTCCGCGCCCGCAAATACAGGCGCCGGGCGCGCGCCCGCATCTCCTCGGCGGCGGTAAAGTCCTGGTCCTCCAGCTCATCCGCATCCTGCTGGACGAAGGCATAGGCATATTCGGTGAACCCGCTGCACGCCGCCAGCAGCAGTCCCTGATGGCGCGGGCTTTCGGCCAGCAGGCTCTCCATCAGCTTGAGGCTGAACGGCACCGCCGCCCGCACCAGCTCCGGGTCGTCATCGGCGGCAAACGTCGTGCCCCCGCCCGCCAGGGCATCGCCCACCCGGTTGACGGCCAGGCGCTTGAGCGAACAGCCCGCGCCCAGCATCGCCAGGCTCAAGGCCATCACGCAAACTCTCTTGCTTGGAACGGCGGCAAACATCGGTTGATTGATTTCGCGCCCATGTATGCCAATTCCCGCCCCGGATGCCAATCGCGAAAAATAATTCCCCCACCCGCCCACCGCGTCCAGTCTACCCCACCCAAAACGAACGCCAACACCCTCGGCCCCGACAACCGCCCCCCGCCCGCCACCCCGGAGCCTCCCGGGATAAAGACTCCCCAACCCATTGGCAGCCTGCCTCCCCGGCCCCCCAACCCTTTTCCCAGCCCAATCTTCACTTCCGCCTCCCATCCCCCTCCTTTCCCCCTCCCAAATAGTCGTGTACAAGGGGTGTACAAGGGATGCTCGCCGGATGAACATCGGAAAATCTGATGAACATCCGGTGGGCATCCCTTGTACACCCCTTGTACATAGCTTGATGGTAGGGTTATATGTGGCTGGAATGACGGGGGTTAAACGGAAAACGGCGTTGGGAATCGGGCATGGCCCTGGCAGGACGGTTTGGGAGCGGCGCGAGGCTCTATGCGGCCTGTCTTTTTTGGGCACTGAAATCGGGGATATCAATGATGCCCGCCTTCTCCATGTGGATTCCCTGGATGTTTATCGGGTGATTGTTGGAGTCTGAAACGGCCGCCGGTTCCCAGGCTGGCGGGTTGAATTGGGTTCAAGACTGGGGCGCCCAGTATTCTTCCCCGGTTTTAATGGGTTCATGGTCTCGGATTCGGGCCTGACTGGCGAAAAGTATAATTAATTTTACTGTCAGAAAGGAGATAACTTTGCCCTATCATGGAATTAGACGGGCTGGTAGCCCAATGGCGTGGCCGAAAAAAATCTTTGCAAAAAGCTGGACATTCAGGCCTAAAACCATAAAATCCGGGCCGTTGTATTGTGGGTGCGGAAAGCAATGCAAACCAACCCCGCAATGCAGGCAAGAACCTGAAACTTAAACAACTGATCAATGCTCGCTTCCACTAAAAGCAGCAAGACTTGAAAGGAACGACCAAAAATGAGTAAGGCTCGCGCAGTAATCATATCCGCCGTCATACTGGCGGTTACCCTCATGTCCGCCCAGGCGCAAACCGCGCAAACGGGGGCCACGCCCGCAAAGCTCTCCGCCACGGAGCAGATGATTAAGGATATTAAAAATCCAACCTCCTGGCTGAATTGGGGAGCCGACCTGCGAATCCGCAATGAGTACTTCAACAACCTGTTGACGTTGAACCGGGATAACCCATTGCACGAACAGGACTATTTCCGGTTCCGGGCGCGTCTCTGGGCCACCATCACCCCGGTGGAGGACCTGAGCTTCTCGGTGCGGCTGGCGGCGGAGCCCCGCGAGTGGATGAAAGATGCCGGCTATACGCCGATGCGAACTTCGCCCACGACCGGCCGGAAGGGGTTGGATATGCGGGAGGGCATCATTGACAATCTGTGGGTGGAATATAAGAACATCGCGGAACTGCCGTTGACCATCAAGGTGGGGCGGCAGGACTTGATCCCGGGCCGGGACTCACTGGCCGGCGACGGCTGGTTGCTGGCGGATGGCACGCCGGGGGATGGTTCCTGGACCTATTACTTCGATGCGGTGCGGCTCAAATACGAGTTCAAAGAACAGAATACCACCTTTGAAGCGATGGGCATTGCCCAGGACCCGCGTGATGACGGCTGGCTGCCGACCCTCAACAACCAGAACCTGCCGCAGGGCGACCAGCGCGAAAAGGGCGTGGTGGTGCAACTCGCCAACACCTCCCACAAGTCCGCGAATATGGCCGCTTACTTTATTTACAAGAACGACGACCGGGTTTCGATCCACTACCCGACGGTGGGGGATGACGCGGATATTTATACGATCGGCGCGCGGATCAACGGTTTGCTCGATGATCACTGGAAATACTGGATCGAAGGCGCCTACCAGTTCGGCCGCAAAGCCGATCCCCGGGTCCAGTTCCCGGCCGGATCCAGCACCGCCTCGCGCGACCTGTCGGCATACGGCGTCAACGCCCGGCTGACCTACCAGTTCAATGACAAACTGAATAATCAGCTCACGCTCTCCGGCGAGCTGCTCTCCGGCGACGACCCGAAGACCAGGCAGGATGAGATGTTCGACTCGCTGTGGGGCCGCTGGCCGCGCTGGTGCGAAATTGGCCTTTACGGCGTCGCCGCCGAAGCGCGCATTGGCCAGCAGGCCAACCTGCTGCGCCTGGGCCCCACCTGGTCCATTGACCCGATCAAGAATCGGATGCGCTTCGTCTCCAGCTACTACGCCTTGTTCGCCATGGAAAAGGCGGCAACCCGCGGCGCACCCGGCCTCTTCAGCAATGACGACCATTTCCGGGGCCACCTCGCGGCGGCGATGGTCGAATACACCTTCGGCAAGCACATGAAGGGTCATCTCTGGGGCGAACTGCTCTTCCCCGGCGACTACTACGAACACCAGAAGATGATTTCCTTCCTGCGGGCCGAGGTAATGTTCACTTTCTAACGCGCGGACGCGCGTGGGGAATGGCGCCGCCCGCGGCGGCGCGGGGCTGAAGGCAGTTGTTGAAAACAAGCCGGCACCTTCGCGGTGCCGGCTTTTAATACGTACGGGGCGCCGCTTCTTCAGGCCCGGCGGCAAGCGTTAACGGCCCGGCCAGCCTCGGACAAGCATCCGCCAAAGCCCGGAGTTCGTATCCTCGGCGCGGGCGATCCACTGGCCCTGCCGGAAGCCAGCGGCCGGGGGCGGGCGGCGTTCATGCCGGTTTGGGCGGGCGGTGGTGAAACTGCCACCATCCCGCCAGCGCCGCCAGGCCGCAAATCATCGCGCCAATGGCCACCGCCCACGGCACGCCGATCCAGTGGGAAAGAAGGCCCGCCTCCAATCCACCCACCGGCATCATGCCGCCGAACATCAGCGTCCAAATGCCCATGACGCGCCCGCGCATGCCATCGGCTACGCTCGTCTGCACCACGGTATTGCTGGTGGACAGGTAAAGCAGCATGCCCCAGCCGGCGCCGCCCATGAACACCAGCGCCACGTAGTAATTCTGCGTCGCCGCCAGCAGCAACAGCATCAGCGCAAAGAACCCCAGGCCGCCGAAAATCATCCGCGGCAGGGGCAGCCGCCGGCCGTAAGTGGCCACCACCAGCGCCCCGCAAAACGCGCCCACCCCGTTGCTGCTGAGCAGCATCCCGTATTCGCGGCTGCCGACGCGCAGCACGTCCGTCGCAAACGCCGGCAGCAGCACCGAGTAGGACCACCCGAACACCCCGACAATGGCCACCAGCAGCAGCAGCGTGCGCACCTGGCGGTGTTTGGCCACGTAGGCAAACCCCTCCAGCGCGTGCTGCCAGGTGGATTCAGGCGCGGCGGGCGGCACAAAGGCCGGCAGGCGCATCAGCATCAGCCCGGCCAGCACCGCCAGAAAGCTGATCCCGTTCAGAAAGAAGCACATCGCCATCCCCACCTGCGCAATCAGATACCCCGCCACCGCCGGCCCGACCACCCGCGCGCCGTTGAAGAGCGAGCTGTTGAGCGAAACCGCGTTCAACAGGTCCTCCCGGCCGGCGATCTCGACCACGAACGCCTGCCGCGCCGGGATGTCGAACGCCATCGCCACGCCCCCGAGCGCCGCCAGCACCAGCACGTGCCAGGGCCGCACCTGCCCGCTCCAAATCAGGCCGGCAAACACAAACGCCAGCAGCATCATCCCGCTCTGCGTCCATAACAGCACCGTCCGCTTGGAATGCCGATCCGCCACCGAACCGCCCCAGGTCGAGAACAGCAGCAACGGCGCGGAGCCCACCGCGGCGACGGTGCCCAGCATCAGCTTGGAACCGGTGAGCTGATACACCAGCCAGCTTTGCGCCGTGTTTTCCATCCAGGTGCCCACCAGCGAAATCATCTGCCCGAAAAAGAACAGCCGGTAGTTGCGATGCCGCAGCGCCGCAAACGTCTGCCGCCAGGGGAACAACCCCGTCGCCCCGGTTTCCTCGGGCACCGCTGCCAAACCAGGGGCGGCGTTCTGGTCGTCGCGCGGCATGGCCTGCTACCGGAACCGCCGCGAACCGCCCACCGGGCGCGGGCGCGCGGGCGCGGGGTTTTCCCAGCCCGCTTCCCGCGGTTCTTCCCGCTTTATCCCGCAATGTTTGCCATCGTTTGACATAGCTTCGGCCCGCCGCGGCGTTTTCGCCACGGAAACGACCAGACCGGCGGTCAGGCTACCGCAATTTGCGCCCCGGCCGCCAGCGCGGAATGCGGCCGGCGAAACCTCGCCCTCCCCGCGCCGTGCAAGCGGTGGTTGACTTCACCCCCACGGCACGCTAAGAAGCGAATCATGGAAAAGCTGGGAAGCAACGCTCGGCAAGGGCCGGCGCCGCGCGGGGAAACCGGGCGATAACGGCGCGCCATGAGCCAACCCCCGCCGCCCCCTGATTCGCCCGCGCCCGCGCCGCCTGCCGCCCCGGCGCCGGGCGCGTCCGGCTCCCACGTCTCGCTGGAGGGCATCCACAGCACGGTCACCGTGCCCCCGCCCCACGCCGGTTTCTGGCGGCAGTGGCGCGCCTTTGTCGGCCCGGCCATACTCGTCAGCGTGGGTTATATGGACCCGGGCAACTGGGGCACCGATTTGGCGGCCGGGGCGCAGTTCAAATACGGCCTGCTGTGGGTGGTGGGGCTGGCCAGCTTCATGGCCGTCATCCTCCAGGTCATCGCCGCGCGGCTGGGCATCGCCACCGGCAAAGACCTCGCCCAATGCTGCCGCGATTGGTTTCCAGCCTGGACTCGCTGGCCCAATTGGCTGGCGATGGAACTGGCCGTCGCCGCCACGGACCTCGCCGAACTGCTCGGCAGTGCGGTGGCGCTGAACCTGTTGTTCCACATCCCGCTGCAATGGGGCATCCTCATCACCGCCCTGGACGTGCTGCTGCTGCTGGCCCTGCAAGGGCTGGGGATGCGCATGCTCGAAGCGGTGGTGGCGGTCTTCGTCGCGACCATCGGCATCTGCTATGCCATCGAGATCTTCGCGCTGCCGCAAACCCAGCCCGATTTCGCGGAGATGGGCCAGGCCCTGCTCCAACCCGGCCTGCGCGAGCGCGGCATGCTCGTCATCGCCATCGGCATCATCGGCGCCACCGTCATGCCGCACAATCTCTTCCTGCATTCGGCGCTGGTGCAGTCCCGCAAACTGCAGCGCGACGAACCCTCCATCCGCAGCGCCATCCGGTTCAACACGCTGGATTCCGCCGTGGCCCTGTCGCTGGCCTTCCTCATCAACGCCGGCATCCTCGTGCTGGCCGCCCTGGTCTTCTACGGCAAGGACAGCGTGACCCTCCCCGGTGGCGAAATGGTGCGGTTCACCGCGGACAGCGACTGGATCCGCCTCGCGCACCTGACGCTGGCCCCGCTGCTGGGCACCAGCCTGGCCAGCACCCTCTTTGCCGTGGCGCTCCTGGCCAGCGGCCAAAGCAGCACCATCACCGGCACGCTGGCCGGGCAAGTCGTCATGGAGGGCTTCATGCGCTGGCGCCTGCGCCCCTGGATCCGGCGCATGCTGTCCCGGCTCCTGGCCGTCATCCCGGCCATCTGGATCGTCAGCATCCGCGGCACCCGCAGCGTGACCGACCTCGTCAACCTCAGCCAGGTGAGCCTCTGCCTCGTCCTGCCCCTGGCCTTGTTTCCCCTGCTGATCTTTACCTCCTCGCGCCGGCGCATGGGCCCATGGGCCAACGGCTGGTTCCTGGGGCTCCTGGGCTGGGGCAGCGTTCTGCTGATTACCACCCTGGACCTCTATAGCCTGCCCGAGTCGCTCCAGACCGCCTGGCGCATCCTCCTGGGCCGATAATCTCCCATGCATCCCATCCCTTAACTCCTGTCAACCTATGAGCCTCTACAAGACCATCCTCGTCCCCATGGAAGGTACTCCCACCGACCGGGCGATCATCGAGCACATCAAGCCCCTGGCTAAAACCATGCGCAGCCGGGTCGTCCTGCTCCATGTCGCCAGCGGCGTGCCGGCCAAATACCACCGGACCGACGCCGCGGGCAAAGAAATCGAAGAGAGCAAGGCCTGGTTGGAGCAAGTCCGGGCCGAGCTCAACGCGGCCGGCATCCCGGCCAGCGCCGAACTCGCCTACGGCGAACCGGCCAGGGAAATCGTCAAGTGGGTCAAGCGCAAGGGCTGCGACCTGGTCGCCATGAGCACGCACGGCCACCAGTTCATGGCCGACCTGGTGCTCGGCACGACCGCCATCCGCGTCCAGCACAGCCTCAGCGTGCCCGTCCTCATGCTGCGGGCCCGGTGATTCGGGCGTGCGCCTGCCGCGCCGTTGGCGTATAAACGGCCGCATCATGAAATACTGCGTCTCCCTGCTGTCCATCGGTCTCTGCGTCCCGCTGTTGCTGGCGGCCCCGCCGGCCCCGGCGGCGGCTCCCGTCTCCGCGCCCGGCAAACCGCTCATCATCCCCCAGCCCAAATCGCTGCGCCTGGGCGCGGGAACCTTCCGGCTGGAACCGGGAATGAAATGGACCCTCCGGGCGGCGGCGCGCGACCCGCGGCTCTGGCAGGCGGCGGAAGCCGCGTTCCCCGGCGCCCCGGGCGCCTTCACCCGCAGCCGCTCGCCGGGCGTCGTCCTGCAAATCGGCTCGCCCCGCCAGACCGTTTTCCCCGCCGGGCAAGCCCGCTGGGCGCAGGACCCCGAGGGCTACCGGCTGGTGGTGGAACCCGGCGGGCTGGCCATTCTCGCCTCAACGGCGCAGGGGGCCTTCTACGGCCTGCAAACGCTGGCGCAGCTTTGGGCGCCCGCCGGCCGCGCGCGCACCTGCCCGGCGCTCGAAGTGGACGACTGGCCGGCCCTGCGCTTTCGCGGGGCGCACTGGTTTCCCAGCGCCTCCGGCGCGCCGATGCACCAGCGGCTCATCACCAACGTCTTCAGCGCGTTGAAATTCAACCACAGCCTCATCCAATGCGAGGCGGCCCGCTGGGACAAGCACCCGGAAATTACGGCCCCCAACGCCATCTCCAAGCCGGACCTGCGCCACCTGGTCGAGCTGTGCCGCGCCCATTACCAGGAGCCCGTCCCGCTCATCAACGTCCCCGGCCACGCCGAATGGATATTCCGCAACCACAGCAACCTGGACTTCGCCGAAGACCCGCAGACCCCCTACGCCTATTGCGTCCGCCATCCCCACAGCTTCCGCTTCATCCGCGACGTGCTCAAAGAATGCCTGCCGATCTTCCAGTCCCAATCCTGCCACATCGGCCATGACGAAGTCACCATGCGCGGGCGCTTCCCCAACCCGGAATGTCCGCGCTGCCGGGATGAAACGGTCACCACCCTGGTGGTCGAGCACGCCAACCGCCTCGCCCGGTGGCTGGAGCGGCGGGGCGTGCAAAGCATGATCTGGGGCGACATGCTGCTCGGGCCCGGCGAGGCCAGCGACGCCACGCACGCCAAAACCCGGGCCGAAGCCCAACAGCGGCGCGCGCAAATCAACAAGCGGATCACCATTGTGGACTGGCATTACGCGGCCGCCGCCGATGACCGCAGCTTCAAGCTCCTGCACGAAGCGGGCTTCCGCGTCATCGCCGCCAGTTGGTACACGCCGGAAAACATCCGCCGCCTCTCCCAGGCCGCCCTCCAGGCCGGCGTCGAAGGCCTCCTGCAGACCACCTGGATGGGATTCTTCCCCGACGAACGCGCCCTGGAAAGCCAGCCCCAGCAGTTCGCCGCGTTCGTGCTCGCCGCCGAATACGCCTGGTCGGGGCGCGCCGACGCGCCCGACCAGCTCGGGTACGACCCCGGCAAGGTCTTCCAGGAAGCCTGCCAGCACCGGCTCGCCGGCGCCGCTACGCCGCGTACGCCTTGATCACCTTCAGGATCGCCTCGGCGATCTGCTCCATGTCGGACTCGGTAAAGGTGGGATAGGCAAAGCACGTGAACGTGTGGGCCTCATGCCAGCGGGCATTGGGCACCTCCACCTCCCGGTAGTCCACACTCGCCGGGTCCGCATATTCCCGGGACTTGAACGGAAACCCGGTGCGGCCAAAGGCATGGTGCTCCTGAAACGCCCGCTCGGTGTGGCACTGGGGCCAGAAAACTTTCCAGACCGGCGCGCCCTCGGCGGCGACGGCGGCGACAAACTGCTTGATGTCGCACTTCATCCGTTCCACCTCCAGCGAGAAGGCCAGCACATACCACCCGTTTTGCCGTTCCGGCGTATCAATGGGAAAATACTTGATATGCTCCGACGTCTTGAGCGCATTGATTAAGATCTGCGCGTTGCGCCGCCGCCGCGGCAGGTTCCAGGTATCCATGCGCGCCAACTCGGCCAGTCCGATCGCCGATTGCATCTCCGTCATCCGGTAGTTCCAGCCCACCATGTTATGGATGTAGGGCAGCTTCTGCTCCAGTTCGAGCAGGCTCAACCGCTGCTTCACATCGTAGCCATGATCGCGGAAACTGCGCGCCTTCCAGGCCAGGTCCTCGTCGTCCGTCGTCACCATCCCCCCCTCGCCGCCGGTGGTGAACGTCTTGTTCTGGCAAAAACTGCAGCCGGCCAGGTGGCTCAGCGTGCCGGTCTTGCGGCCCTTATACACGCCGCCGAACGCCTCGGCGTTATCCTCGATCACATACAGGTTATGCCGCCGGGCAAACGCCTGAATCTGGTCCATATCGCAAACGTTGCCATAGAGATGCACCGGCATGATGGCCCGCGTCCGCTTCGTCACCAGCTTCTCCGCCGACGCCACGCTGAGGCAGTGATCCTCCAGGTTCACATCCGCGAACCGCGGAATCGCGCCCGCCTGCACGATCGAAAAGCTGCTGGCGATAAACGTATAGCTCGGCACGATCACCTCGTCCCCGGGGCCGATGCCCAGCGAATTAAGCGCGACATGCAGCGCCGCCGTGCCCGTGGCCACGCTGACGGCATATTTGCTGCCCTGCCACGCGGCAAACTGCTTCTCGAACTCCATGCCCTGCTTGCCGGTCCAGTAATTCACCTTGCCGGACCGTAAAACCGTCTCGACCGCTTTAATGGCGTTTTCGTCGAACTGGGGCCAGCTCTGCAGTTTATTGGTCACGGCCTTGGGGCCGCCGTTAATTGCCAGTTGATTGCTCATAGTAAGGTGTATCTGCGATTGCGATTGTTCTCAGTCTGCCTCTATCGCACCCGGATAACCCCCTTCCGTCAAGGACGAACTTCCCGCCGCCCCGCCGCCGCCCCTTTCCGCTCCCCCCAAAAGCCCAAAAGCCAGCCCATCCCGTCCCGCAATCCCGCCATTCTCCCCATCCCAATGCGCCGTGTACAAGGGGTGTACAACGGATGCACCCCGGATGTACTACGGATTTTCCCTTGTTTTTCCGGTGGGCACCCCTGGTACACCCGTTGTACACCCCTTGTACACGGCTTGAAAGCAGCCCGAAGGCGGCCAGAAGCTGCGGTAGGCGGTGAAAGGGCTTTCTGGCGGGCGAAGGGAGAAAAGGGGTTGCCGGAAGCTGGGAATGGGAGAGTGTCCAATAAATGGACAGTCCGGGCCAGGCCCGGACGTGAGGGAAGGATGGCAGCGAAGAAAGCTGCCGGAGGGTTATTGACTCGCGGTCACGCTAACCCAGGCGTGTGGCGGTGGAATGAACTCAGGCCGTCCAGGCGCTGAAATCCATGCTTGCGAAGGAAGTCTGCTGCGGCCGGGGCGGAGGGGCGGGCTGCCAGTCCAGCGCACAGTCCACGATCTGCCGCATCCGCCGGAACCACCACTGGGCGCGGTGGCCGGACGAATTGGACGTGGCGGACGGCAGCCGATGGGTTTGACGGTTTCCCAAGCTCAGTTCCAGTTGCGTGTTTGTTATCGTCATAGGTTCAATTTGTTTTCGCCCAGCTTAGAACCATGGGTAGGACAATTACCGTCAGTTCCGTATAAGTACGGATAAAATAATTGGCAGGAGGATTTGCCGCCGATAAACGGCGAAGCGGGCGGGCGGCGGATGAACCTGTCCGCGCAATGATCCCGGCCCGCGGGAATGGGAGGGAAGACGAGGGGCGTGGCCGGCTATGGCGCCGGGGAGCGCCTCCGATTCACCCGGCAGGTGTAAATGGCAGCGGCGGCGCGAGGCGGGCGGGGTGGCCGGTTGCGGGGTGCGCCATTGGGCGAGGCCGCGCCGGCTCCCTCATTTCTTAAAGCCGGGCAACCCGGGTTCTCCGGAGCGGCCGCGCTCCCGGCCCGGGCTGGCCCAGAGATTTGTGCCAGGCGACGGTTAGATCGCTTTGGGCATGGGCGTCCAGGCGCCCTTCTTTTTGCTGCTCTTGACGCAGGTTTCGATGAAGGCAATGCCGGTCCAGCCGTCTTCGACGTTGGCGTATTTGGCGCCGTCGCACTTGAAGGCTTTGCCGGCTTTCCACTTCCGCACGTCGGCCTCGAAGCAGCGATGCAGGCGCGCGAAGGCGTCGTGGAAGGCTTCGGGATGGCCCGAGGGGATGGTCGGCTCGGCCATGAGATCCGCCGGGACGTTTTTGGGCAGGAAGCCGTCGCCGGGCGTGACCGCGCCGCGCCAATAGACGCGGTCGGGCTGGCCGGGGAGCTTGATGGTGACGGACTCGGGTTCTTCCTGGCGCCAGCAAAGCGTGCCTTTGGTGCCGGCGACGACGATGCCGAGGTCGTTCTTGTAGCCGATGCAGATTTGGGAGGCGCGGACGAGGGCTTTGCCGCCGTTGCTGAGCTGGCAATAGATCGTGAAGTGGTCGTCCAACTGGCGGCCCTGGACGAAGGTCTCGAGCTGGGCGCTCAGCGCGGTGACCTCAAGGCCGGTGACGTAGCGGAGTTGCATGAGGGCGTGGGTGCCGATGTCGCCGCCGCAGCCGGAGCCGCCGGCGCGTTTGGGGTCCACGCGCCAGGAGGCCTGTTGCTGGCCGGTGGCTTCGAGCCGGGTCGCCAGCCAGCCCTGGAGGTAGGAACTATCCACCCAGCGCACCTCGCCCAGCAGGCCGCTGCGGACGATATAGCGGCTCAGGCGGCTGGTCCAGTGGCCGACGTAGGTATGGGCGACGCAGAAGGGGATGTTGAGCTGGCGCGCGGTTTTCACCAGGGCGGCGGCCTCCTTGAGGTTCAGGCACAGGGGCTTTTCGCAGAACACGGCGATGCCGGCTTTCATGGCTTTCATCGCCGGGTCGAAGTGGACGAAGTTGGGGGTGACGATCAGGATGTAGTCCAGCTTCTCGGCTTCGGGGAGTTGGGCGTTGGCGGCGATCATTTCATCGTAGGAACCGTAGCCCTTGAGGGGATAGGGCCACTGGGCGGCTTCGGCGCGCGCGATCCGGGGATCGGGGAAGAGCGCGCCGGCGACGACGCGCCGCGTGCCGTCAAAGTGAATGGCTCGCTGGTGGGGGTGAACGATGAAGGCGCCTTTGCCGCCGCCGACTAAACCGACATTCAGAGGTCTGTTCGACATATTGATGCTCCTGGATTGTGTCTTTGTTACTGTTTGTTTTTGCCGCCCGAATGGATCCGCAGCCTGCCGGGCGGGCGGCCCGGGCTCACGGCCCGAACGCCCCGGCTGCTTCAACCCGCAGTTAAAGGTTGAATGCGCGGCCGTGGTTTTTATAATGGCCCGCGTTGTCCCAGTCAACCGCTTATGCCTTATACTGTAGCTGACATTGCCCGATTAACCGGGGGTGAAATCACGGGAGACGCGTCGCTGGTGCTGAACGGGTTTGCGCCGGCGGATCGTTCCCAGCCGGGCGACCTGACGTTTGCCGAAAACGCGAATTACTTTGCCCGCGCCGAGCAAAGCGCGGCGTCGGCCATCCTGGTGGACAGCGCCTATACCTCGCGCGGCAAGACGCTCATCCGGGTGCCCAACGCCCGCGTGGCGTTTGCCAAAGTGCTCCCCTTGTTTTTCCCGGAAACGCCCTTCGCGCCGGGCATCCACCCCACGGCCCTGGTGCCGGCGAGCGCCCAGGTGGATCCCACGGCCCACATCGGGCCTTACTGCGTGCTGGGCGAGCAGGTGCGGATCGGGGCGCGCTCCGTGCTGCAGGGGCTGAATCATATCGGGGCGAACTGCGTGCTGGGCGAGGAAGTCAACCTGTTCCCCAACGTCACCCTTTACCCGCGCACCGAGGTCGGCCACCGCGTGCGGATTCACGCCGGCACCGTGGTGGGCGCGGACGGCTTTGGCTACGTGCTGGACAACGGCGTCCACCGCAAGGTGCCGCAGATTGGGAATGTCATTATTTGCGACGACGTGGAATTGGGGGCGAATGTGACGGTGGACCGCGGGGCGCTGGGGCCGACCTTTATCGGGCGGGGCACCAAGGTGGATAACCTGGTGCAAATCGCGCATAACGTGACGCTCGGCGAGCATTGCATCATCGTTTCGCAAGTGGGCATCTCGGGCAGCACCCGGCTGGGGAACTACGTGGTGCTCGGCGGCCAGGTCGGCCTGGCCGGGCACTTGCGCATCGGCAACCGCGTCGCGGTCGCCGCCCAGTCCGGCGTAATGCACAATATCCCCGACGGCGAAAAGTGGCTCTGGACGCCCGCCCAACCCGACCGCCAGGCCAAGCGGCAGATGATCGCCTTGCAGCAACTGCCCGAGCTGCTGCGCCGGGTCAAGGAACTGGAGAAGCGGCTGGAAGCGATGGGCGAACCTCCCGCCGCCGACCCGCCGCCCACGTCCTAGCCGCGGGCGCCCCGGACGGCCGCGCCGCCGGAGATTTTTGCCCGGCACCCGTTCAGCGGGGGGTGACTTGGGGCACGCCGAAGCGGCGCAGGCGCTGGAGCTCGTCCCAGCGGTTGCAGCGCACGCGGAGGAAACGCAGCATCCACCCGTCGCCCCGGCGGCGGAACTGGCGGATGCGGCGGCGCTACGCATTATGGTGGGTGCTGCTGAATGTCGCTTCCGATTATCCGGCAGGAAGCATTGAAGCGTGGGCGTGGGATACGCGCCCCGATGCCTCCATCCTGGCGGCGCCATCCCCGAGCCATCCGCTTCAGCCCCGCTAACCGTTGGCGGCATCCTTTTCTGGTTGCGTAACCGCACGCGACGCGGTTGAAACACACGCGACGGGTGCGGGCGCCTGCCCCTCATACCGCCGCCTCTGCCGGCAGCGCCACCACATTCGCCGCCGTCGGTCAAGCTTCCCACCAAACGCTGGCGCGCCCTTATTCTGCACGTCTGGCACATGAACCCGCTCCGCTGCCCCGTCTGCCAGAACCCCATGCGCGTCATCGCCGTCATTGATGACCGACGGGTGGCGGAGAAGATTCTCCGCCACCTCGGCGCCTGGCATGACCCTCCCCCCAGGCCGCCTCCGCAGCGGGTGCCGGGGCCCTACACCTACGAACCCTGTGACGACGTGGACCCCATGCCCGACTACGAGAACGTGCTGACCGACTGAAACAACTGCCGCCGCCTCAGACGGCTCGGGGTGAGGTGCGCCCATGCACCGGGCCCTTTGGGCTCCATTCACACCCCGCGACACCCTCCGCGCCCAAGATGGGCCGTTGGGAGCTTCCAGGTGGGCAAAAATTGCCGCAAGAAAAGGCAAATAAATGCGTTGACGTCCCAGCCGGCTCCTGATAAGGCCGCCACATGCTTGGTGAGCTCAAAAACCAATTCTCCCTCACCCGCGCAGCGCTGAGTACATGCGGGCGCGTAAAAAGCAATTTCCTATCAGTAGTTAGTTTATCCTGACAGCCCACTTTCCGTGCAGTACTCGCAGCTGGAGCGGAAGCGGCAGCTTGGCTTCCAGCACCTCAAGAGGTTGTCCTGGCTGAAATACAGACGTTCAGCATGCTCCAGGTTTCCGGATTTTATCAAAACGACCTCGTCGGCCACAACATCGTCAGCCAACAGTTTGGCGGCTTCCTGGAGGGATTCCATGGCAAAAAGGCGGCCATGCGTCTCAGCAGTCAGCATCTTATTGATGTGGATAGCCTTGCGACCGACAAAAAGTACCCGATCCGCAATGTTCAAGGCGTCTCTAGCTAGGCAGCGGTACTTGTCTGAATCCGATCCCGGAGCGTCGGAAAAAGAACCGATCACGACTGTTTTTCTGGGGGCATCAACATCGGCCATAAGCGCAAGAACTTTACCGATACTCCAATAGGGGGCTTTTACCGTGTCCAAGATATACCAGACACGCCGGGATGTGGAGTGGATCGCCATCCTTCGTGAGAATGTCTCGACGGATTTCAACGCAGCGGCGCACTGCTTCAGGCCGATGCCTGCTGCAAGGGCTCCTGAAACCGCTGCCAGAACAGAGTTGGACAGCAGTGTTCCGAACAGCCCAGTCTCAATACGGATAGATGTACCCTGATAGGTCACAGTCAGTGAAAGGCGCTCCGGCCATGTACTGCGTATATCGGTGGCGCGAACATCTGCCCTGTCGGACAGACCGTAGGTCAGTATGCGCGCCTTGGTTCTAGAGGCCATTGCAATCACATATGGATCATCCGCATTGAGTACGGCAACCCCCGAATCAGGAAGAGATTCGATCAAAATCCCCTTTTCGGCGGCAGTCGCTTCCAATGTTCGGAAGTTCCGGTAATGATCCTGGCCGATGCTCGTCACAATTCCGATATGCGGACGGAGGATCGGCACTATCTCGTTCAAAGACCCCGGGCCATTGACCCCTGTTTCCTGGAGCACAAACCGATGTGAACGGTTTAACCGGCGCAAGTTTTCCAGCATTGCTTCCTGACCATTATCTGAGATGCCGATGCGGCATGAGTGTTCGGCGGAGAGAATCTTGCCCAAAAAGTGCGTTGTGCTGGTCTTGCCGCAACTTCCCGTGACGGCAATGACTGTTGCACTGCAAAACAGGCGTCGGCGGATGCGGCATTGAAGAATCCGCCACTGTTTCTTCAACCAACGCCGCGAAAGAATCCTGCGCCAACCAGCCAAGGATGTGACCGGGCTGAAAGCCGCAGCAATCATCAGTGCGCGGCTCAGTTTAAGACGGCAGCGGAACGGACACGACAGAGCCTTTTGTACCGCCGTCTTGGACTCGGAGCGCCCGGAACTGATTTGCTTTTTGCGCCCACCTGTACTCAGCGCTGCGCGGGTGACTTTCTGTTTCTGGGCTTCTTTCTCTTTTTTATATCTGCATTGCCCGTAATCTATAATTTTAACTACGGGCGGTTGAACTTTAGGGTTAACCTCGACGACATCTAAACCGGCTTCTAGCGCCAAGCTTAAAGCTTTGGCTGTCGGCATGACGCCAATGCTCTGGCCGTTTTCATCAATTAAAAAAACCTCCGGCACGCGGATCTGCTGATTAACCCTAAATTTTTTCATGTCTGACTCAGGTTTTGGCCTGTGATAAACTCGGCGCATTTAGTAAATATTTAATCTTTATACTATATTGATACCTAACCCGGCGTAGCCGGAACCAAGAGTTAAAATCTGAAAATCCAGGTATGCATAGCCATCGGCCTGTCAAGAGTGACGGCAATGTTTGCCTTCTCACATTGCCATCCGATGTTCCTGCGCTTGCAGGTGAACGAGCGCCAGAGGCGCGTAAACATTGCTCAATCTGAGCGTCGTCATCATGCATAACCCGACTCACGATTGCACGGAAAATGTTGCGCATTTTGCGCGACATTTTTTCGTTAAGCGACTAACATCCTCCGGAGTGAACAGGCCAGGTTTGATGCTGCGCGAGGCCTCCCGACCCCGAAAGGTTGATGAAGGCAAGAATGCCACAGCGGCACGTGACACCGGATCACCCTCCGGAGTTGTGGCTGCCTCCGCCTTCCAGGCATACAAGGCGAATACGCCTTGGAGAAAGCCAGTAAGGGCATTAGACGCCATCTGACGGCTGCACCTTTGCCATGATAAACAGCACGCCTGCTTGCACTCGCAACCCGATGGCATTCAGGCGGGCAGGCATTCGGCGCCCATCGGCTCCACTATCCCTCCAATTCACGCCCCTCCCATCTTGAGGCCCAGTTCGCGCTCGGTGACTTCGCCACGGCGGAATTTACCCACCATGCGACCTTCGAACATTACGAGGATGCGGTCGGACAGGGTCAGGACTTCGTCCAGTTCGGAGGACACGAGCAGAACGCCAGCGCCTTCGTTGCGGGCGCGCACAATGCGTGTGTGAATGGACTCAATGGCGCCAACGCCCACACCGCGCGTGGGCTGGGCCGCGATCAGCAGCCGCGGCTGCCGCTGGAATTCGCGCGCCGCGATGAGCTCACCCGCGCAGCGCTGAGTACATGCGGGCGCGTAAAAAGCAATTTCCTATCAGTCTTATACATCTCCGCCTGCTCCGGGAACACCAGTTCCCCGCCTTGCGTCGGCAGGCTGGCCAACTCGCCCAGCAACAGCGGAAAAATGGGGATGCTCACCGTCTGGCCGGTCTTGGCCGTCTTCACCGTGATAAACCGCCGCGCCAGATCCACATCCTTCCACTTGAGCCGGCAGCAGTCCCCCCGGCGCATCGCGGTGCACATCCCGGTGATGATAATGGGCCGGATGAAATCATCATCCTGGGCCGCGTCCAGAATGGCCTTCAGTTCCTCCGGCGTGAACGGCTTGCGGAAGACCGTCTCGGCATCCTTCGTCACCATGTTGTAAAACGGATTCCCCGCGCCGGCGGGCAGCAGATATTTGAACGTGGCGCGGAGCAGCTTGAGCGTGTCATTCCAGGTCTTCGCGCCAACCCCTCGCTCCGCCTCCGCGTCCATAAAAGCCTGGGCGAGCTTGCGCGTCACCAGCGCAATCTCGACCGCCTTCGGATTCTGCGCCTGGACGAAGTTCACGAACCGCCCCAGCACCTTCTTGCACTGCGCCGCATACTCAGCCACGAGCTTATCAGGCCCGTCTCGGCTCCAACGGAACGAAGGCATACGGCTGAACTACGCAACGTCAACGTTTCAGAGAAGACATTCAAGAGCCATCCAGACGTCCTCCCACCCTCAAAAAGCCGCCTTTTATCAGCCCTGGATTCTTAACTATCTGCTTTTACCGAGCTTAGCAATTATTCTCCCATTCTCTC
>JAAYVL010000135.1 GCA_012517205.1 Verrucomicrobiota bacterium | reverse complement strand
CCGCCAGGCCGGTAAAGGTGCCCGCCACCGGGTCGGAGCCGTCGTTATTGATGATAACGAACCGGTCGCCCTGCCGGGGCAGGAAGCCCACCGTCAGCGGCGCCAAGACTGCTCCCGTCAAATTTACGCCGCCCGCCACGTTCAGTTGGTCGTAGCCGCTGCCCGCGGCGTTGCCGTTCAACTCGATGGCCAGGCTGCCATTGACACCAAAGCTGAGATTGCCCGAATTAAGTTTGCCGGCGCTGGATCCCGGAGCGATGGCGCCGTAGTTCGTAATCGCCCCCACCGTGCCGTGGCCGCCGAGCGTGGCGATCGTCTCCACGATGGCCGGCCGGGCGGTGACGCCGTTAACCACCAGCTTGCCGCCAAACACCTGGATGTTCCCGGCGGAGAAATTGGCGTCGCCGTTCATGATGAATGTGCCCCCTCCCGTCTTGCCCAGCGTATAGCCGGGGGCATACCCGATGCCCGTCATCGTTCCGTTAAAGATGCAGGTGCCGCCGCCCTGCATGAGCAACAGGTAGCCTCCCGCCCCAAAGTTCACGGTTCCGGAGCCGCGCAAGGCGCCCATACACGCGTAATTCGTGCCGCACGCGAGCAAACCGCCGGCATCAATGAAGACCTCCGCCGTGGACGCGATCTGGAGGACGCTTCCCAGCCGCACGGACGGTCCGCCGACGATGCCGCCGCCAATCTCCAAATCCCCCGGCACGGATTTCACGCCGTCGGGCTTATTCAGGATCAGGATGCCGTCATTCACGCGCGTGACGCCGGCGTAGGTGTTGGGGAGCGGGCCGGAGAAGATGTTGGTGCCCGCGCCGCTCTTGGTCAGACCTCCGGGGCCGCGGATGGGGCCGTTAATCTCAAGGGAGCGGACTGCATGGACGTAGATAACGCTGTCGCTGGCGTTGGTAATCACACCCGTCCAGACGCAGTTCCCGTCGCTGGCGGCCAGGGCCCCGTTGAAACCGCCTCCGCTCCAACCCGGGCCATTCAGGACCAGCGGTTTGGGGGCGAAGGTCACGTTGCCCCCGACATGCAGCGTGCCGCCACTGTTGACGGTGACCGGAGTATTGGTGTTGCCCAACGCGTCGGCATTCCAACTGGAAAGCAAGCCCTGGTTGATCGTGACCGGGCCGGCGAAGCTGTTGGAGGCGCTCAAGCGCACCGCGCCGGCTCCCGTCTTGGTCAAACCGTGAACGCCGCTAATCGCGGCGCTAATGATCAGATCGTAAGGCGCAGAATGCCCGGTATTGGTGATGACCAGTGCCTTCATCAACGATGCGTTCCCCTGGATGGTGGCTATTTGGGTATCGGGCCGCACGGTCAACGTGTCGCCCAGGTGAACGGTGCCCGTCCCGGTCGTCAGCGATCCCCCTTCCAGCGTGAGCGGGATGGCGGTATCCTGAAAACCATTCAGGTTCAGCACTCCCGAGCGGTTGATGGTGACCGGCTTCCCGAAGGCCCAAAGTTGATAGTTCCTCCGGCAGCGGACGGTGTCCGTGCCAATGCCGTCTCCGATGACCAAACCGGCCCAGGGAATCGCCCCCGCTGAAATGGTCTTGTCGAGTTCAAGCTGCCCTTCATTGACCGTGGTGACCCCGGCGTAGGTGTTGGCGGTGGCGCCGGCCAGGACCAGCGTGCCCGAGCCCCCTTTGCGGAGCCCTCCCGCGCCGGTGATCGCGCCGTGGATTTCCAGCAAGCTGTTGGTCGCCACATAAATCTGCGCGTCGCGGCTCAGGCTTATCGGCCCGGCCCAAATGTTGTTGCCCCCCCCCGTCGCGATCATTGGAGAGTTGTAGGTCGAGTTCAGCGTCAACGCCTTGTTGGTGATGGCCGCGAAGGACAACCCCAGGTAAGTCGCATCATTGATGAAAACCCCGTTGGTGGAGGTGCCAAACGCTTGCGGATGCAACGCGTAAACATATCCGCTCCCATTGACCGTTAGCGCGCCGCTGAACGTGTTCGTGCCCTGGAGCTCCAGGTTTACGCTGCCGGTTTTTAGCAGGCTGACCCCCCCGCTGATGTTCGCATAGAGAGTCGTCACACCGGAGCCCGTGAAAGTACAGGTGCCGCCCAGCAGGTGCAGATTCCCGGAAATCGAGGACACCCCGCTTAGCGTGATGGTGGAATCGCTCAACATCCACAGCGCGCCCGTTCCCGTCATGACCTTCCCATCGTTCAGCGTCAGGCTGTTGCCAATCGTATCCCCAAACCCGTTCAGATCCAGGATGCCGCCCGCGTCCACCGTCACGGGAATCTCGCCTATTTGCGTCATGGACATCTCCTTCACGGTGGCGTTGGAAATCGTCAGCGAACCCGCGTTGATGCTGGCCCCGCTTTTGTTCAATTCCAGCATTCCCTCGCTGACCCGGGTCGCGCCGATATATGAATTGTTGCCCGACCCCGCGAGCACCAGGGTGCCCCGGCCCGTCTTGGTCAAGCCGCCGCTCCCGCTCACCGTGCCTCCCAGCGTCAGGCGAGCTCCGATATTCACTTCCACCGAAACCGCGGGCGCGCCCAGGGTGAGGGCGTTATTGATCACGTTGCTTCCCGCCGAGTTCGTTGCCAGAATGCTGCCATTCAGCGTCAGGGGATTGCCCCAAATCGAATAGCCGCCCCCGGCGCCGGCAAACCGTATCTGGCTTACCGAAAGACCCGGCAGGTTATTCGTGTTGGTTAGTTTCAAAGCGCCCGCGGGAAAGATCAATATATCGGCACTGCCGGGAACTCCCGCATAGCCCCAGTTGGCACTCTCGCTCCAATTGCCCGTAGTGCCGCCTCCCGACCAGCTATATGTCGCCCCCGGGCTATCTGCTGTCACCAGCAGCACGCTGGCCCACAGCACCAGTACGGCCAGCCGCGCCAGCCGGTGTTCAGGAATGAAGTTATACCTCTGCGGCTCAAAAGACGGTCGAGCCGGTAATTGCCCAGTCTTTTTCATAGCGTACCTTTGTTTTCTGCCAGGCACGATTCTAATCAAATCCCCCCGCCGCATACAAGTATAATAAATAAAATAATTTCAGCCCGCTGTTCCCCTTGATCTGCGGTTTTAGAACCCTGCCGCTTCTATCTAAACCCCGCTCGTTCCCATTGCGGCTAACGCGGGATGTGCTGCCTTTCCTTAGCCGGGAACGAGTTGTGTCCGTCAAGTTCAGCAAATTGGTTATCATGGTTTCCACTCAAGGTGTTTCTTGGCTTGCCCCCTGCGGCGGCGCCGCCGCAGGGGGCAAAATCGCGCGCTACGCCGCCACCGCGAGCGCCGGCGCTTTCTTT
>JAAYVL010000101.1 GCA_012517205.1 Verrucomicrobiota bacterium | reverse complement strand
TTTGGGCGGCCCGCTCCGGGGCAGAAGGTGTTTATCGCCGTGGTTCAGACCCGGAACGGCTGGAAAGGCCAAAGCCGGGTTCACAACGCCATCGTTCCGCCGCCGCCGACCTTGAAATCTCAGCAAGCGGCTGAAACGGCAAAGGTTAAGAAATCGAAGCCCGCCGCCGCCCCAGCCTCCACCACCGCCCACAAGACCGTTCCTTCTCCGTCCTTTCGAGTCATGTACAAGGGGAGTACATCGGAAGCCCGGCAGGAGTACACGGAAAATAAGCATGAGACCCCTTTGAGCCTCCTTTGTACACCCGTTGTACACGGCCTAATTGGAGCGTTGGGCTGGCTGAGGCGGGTGGGGCGGGTTTGGGCGCGGGCCTGAGCCGGAAGGGAGGAATGGACGACTTGCGGACGATGTAAAACGACGTTCCAAGGCGGGAGGGAGTGGACGAGAACGTTCGGTATGTCCGGAACGGACGGCCGAGTGTTGTCGCGCACCGTGGTTTTTGGGCGGGATGGAGCCACGGTTGGCGGGGACATTCCCCCTCCCGGGCGGAGGTTGTCGCAAGGCGGCTGCTTGCGTTGCCCTCATCGCGGGCGGCGTATTCGCCCGATTGGGGTGAGTTTGGTTGGAGATTTATCCCCAGACTTTGCGCGCAGGGTGAGTGATGGACGGGATTGGTTCGGGAATCTGTTCAGGAGCGTTGGTTGTGTAGATCTTGAGCTGGAGCGGTTGAGGCTGCGGGTTGGGCGGGGGTTAAGCGCTTCGGAGTGGGTGTCTTGCTGTGCGGTGAGGGCTTTGGGGCTCCTGCGCGTGAACGCCTGATAAAACACGGCATAGCCCGGCCCCTTGTAAAAGCGACGATTTGGCCTTCCCGGTGCGAGTTGAAAAGACCCGGCGAAAGAAGGGTTGCTCCGGGAGCGGAGCCCGGCATGATTTCGCCTGGCCATTCCACTGTGTCAGAACTTTTCGAGATCATTTACGAGGATGCCGGGCTGTTGGTGGTCAATAAGCCCGCCGGGCTGGTATGCCATCCGACCAAGACGGACCAATGGTCGAGCCTGATCGGCCGCGCGCGGTTGTATTTGGGGCAAGGCGCGCAACCGCACCTGGTCAACCGGCTGGACCGGGAGACCAGCGGCGTGACGTTGCTGGCCAAGGAGCCGGAGGCGGCGCGCGCGCTGCGGCGGCTTTGGGAGGGGCGGCAGGTCGAGAAGGAGTACCTGGCCGTCGTGCATGGGCATCCGTCCGCGTCGCACGGGGTTATTGATGCGCCGCTGGGCAAAGATGAGCGCAGCCCGGTGGCCATTAAGGATTGCGTGCGCGCGGATGGCGCGGCGGCGGAGACAGAGTACTGGGTGCGGCAACGGTTTACGCGGGAGCAAACGCCCTTTGCCCTGCTGCGGGTGCTGCCGCGCACGGGGCGCAAGCACCAGGTTCGGATTCACCTGGCGCATTTGGGGCATCCCATTGTGGGCGATAAAATCTACGGCGGCGACGAGGGCCTGTACCTGGCGCTGGTGGAGGGCCGGTTGACGGCGGAGCAGCGGCGGCGGTTGATTCTGCCGCACCATGCGTTGCACGCGCGCGAAGTGCGGCTGGCCTGGCGCGGCCAGGCAACGGTCTTCCGCGCCGAGCCGGAGCCGTGGCTGGCGGAGTGGCTGGCGGGCGCCGGCGGCTAATGATTGCGCAACTGGCGGGATTGCTTCAGGCTTTTGGCCGTGTCCGATAATGACCGCCAGTCCAGCGACCGCATCCCGGAGCCGTTCCCGTTCGGGCCGGCGCCGGCGGCGGATTCCCGTCCGGGGCGGCTCTGGGGGTGGGCCGCGTTTTTGGTGGCGGCCACTTTGGCGGCTTACCTGCCCGTCGGGGGGGCGGGGTTCATTTGGGACGACGATACTTTCCTGTGGCGCAATCCGCTGATCCTGGGGGCCGACGGGCTGTTTCGCCTGTGGTTCACGACGGAGGCGCCGGATTATTTTCCGCTGACCTCAACAACCTTGTGGCTGGAATGGCGGCTGTGGGGGGCGAACCCGTTGGGCTACCACGTGGTGAATGTGCTGTTGCACGCGGCGAGCGCGGTGCTGCTGTGGCGGGTGCTGGCGCGGCTGAAAATCCCCGGAGCCTTTCTGGCCGCGGCGATCTTTGCCGTGCATCCGGTCAACGTCGCGTCCGTCGCCTGGATAACCGAGCGCAAGAACACCCTGGCGATGGTGCTGTACCTGGCCAGCCTGTGGTTTTATTTGCGCGCGGAAGAAGAACGGGAACTCCGGCCGCCCGCGGGCGAAGCCGCCGCCGCCGCGCCGGGGTTTTCGCGCTTCGACGCCCTGTCGCTGCTGGCGTTCCTCGGCGCGCTCTTGAGCAAGACCGCGGTGGTGCCGCTGCCGGTGGTGTTGCTGGGGCTGGCGTGGTGGCGGCGCGGGCGGCTGGAGCTGCGCGACCTCGGGCGGAGCCTGCCTTATTTTGCCCTGGCGCTGGCGGCGGGCGTCGTCACCGTGTGGTTCCAATACCACCGGGCGATGGGGGCGAGCCAGCTCGATGTGCGCGCGGATTCGCTAGGGTCGCGGCTGGCGGGGGCGGGCTGGGCCTTCTGGTTTTATCTCTACAAGGCGTTGGCGCCGCTGCGCCTGAGCTTTGTTTATCCGCGCTGGCAGATTAATCCGGCGCGGGTGGCGTCGTATGTGCCGGGGCTGCTGATTCTGGGGTTGCTGGGGATTGGCTGGCGTTATCGGCGTGGATGGGGAAGGCCCGGGCTGTTGGGGCTGGGCTATTTTCTGGTCATGCTGCTGCCGGTTTTGGGCTTCCTGAACATTTATTTCATGCGCTACTCGCTGGTCGCCAATCATTGGCAATACTTCGCCCTGATTGGCCCCATCGCGCTGTTTGCCGCCGGGTTCACCCGCGCCGGGCGGAGCATGAGCGCCGCGGCCGGGCGCGCGGGTTGGCCGCGGGTTTCGGCGTTCGGGTTTTCCCTTTCCGCGTTCGGCCTGGTCCTGGCGCTGGGCGTCTTAACCGGGCGCGAGGCCGCCACTTACAGGAACCTGAAGACGCTCTGGACGACGACGCTGGCGCGGAATCCCGCCGCCGGCCTGGCCCATAACAACCTGGGCACGCTGCTGCTTGAAGAGGGGCGCCCCGCGGAAGCGGAGGCGCATTTCCGGCAAGCCCTTGCCCTCCAGCCCAAGGCCGCCGATGTGTCCAGCAACCTGGGCGGCGCGTTGCTCGCGCAGGGGCGTTTCGCGGAGGCCATTCCCCCTTTGCAGCAGGCCATCAAGCTGCAACCCGATTCGGCGCAAGCGCATAACAACCTCGGCAGCGCCCTCATCCGGCAAGGGCGGATGGACGAGGCGCTGGCGCATTTTCGCCGGGCGGTCGAACTCCGGCCCGGCCTGGCCAGCGCGCGCGGCAACCTGGGCGGCGCGCTGCTTCAGGCGGGGCAGGCGGATGCGGCCATCGCGGAATTGCAGCGCGCGCTCGAACTTGAGCCCGATCTGGCCGACGCGCAAGTGAGCCTCGGCAACGCCTGGCTCGCCAAAGGCCGGGGCGCGGACGCCATCGCCTGTCTGGAAAAGGCCGTCCGGCTGCAACCCCGCCTGGCGGCCGGCCATTACCATCTCGCCAACGCCCTGCTCCAGCAGGGGCGGGTGGACGAGGCGATTGCGCGCTTCCAGCAGGCGCTGTCCTTGCAGCCGGGCTTTGCCCCCGCTCATAACGGGCTGGCCAGTGCCTTGCTGCAGAAAGGCCGGGCGGATGAGGCGCTCGCCCATCTCCGCGCCGCCCTCCAAATCGAGCCCCGGCTCGCCGAGGCCCATCTCAACCTCGCCAACCTGCTGCTCCAGCGAAAGCAGGCTGATGAGGCCATCACGCATTTCCGCGCGGCGCTGGAAATCCAGCCCGGCCTTCCCGCCGCCCATAACAACCTTGCCAGCGCCTTGCTGGCCCGGGGGCGGGTGGATGAGGCCATTCTCCATTGCCGGCGCGCGCTGGAACTCGCGCCCGGCCTGGCCGAAGCCCACAACAACCTCGCCAACGCCCTGCTGCAAAAGGGCCGCTGCGGGGAAGCGGCGGCGCATTACCAGGCCGCCGTTGCCGCCCGGCCCGATCATCCGTACCTCCTGAACAACCTGGCCTGGGTGCTGGCGACCTGCCCCGAAGCCGCAGCCCGCAAAGGCGCCCGGGCGGTGGAACTGGCCGAGCAGGCCCGGCGGCGGGCGGGGGACGCCGACCCCATGCTGCTCGGAACGCTGGCGGCGGCCTACGCCGAGGCGGGGCGGTTTGCGGACGCCGTCGCCACGGCTCAGCGGGCGCTGGAGCAGGCTTCCGCCCAGGCCAATCCGGAATCGGTGGCGGCTCTCCGCGCGCAACTCGAGCGCTATCGCTCCGGGTTGCCTTTCCGCGACGCGCCGCCGCCGGCCCGCTGAGGGGCGCGCCCCGAAGCGGCGCAAATCGCAACGCTTTCGCCGGGGGAAACCCGCTTGCCCAATCCGCGCCGCGCGGCCATATTCGGGCCGGCTGCCGTTCAACTCTTCGACGCCCTTGAGAATACTAGTCGCCATTACGGGTGCCAGCGGGTCGCTTTACGCTCAGCGCCTGCTGGAAAACCTCGCGCCCGCCGGGCACGAGCTGCACGTCGTGCTCAGCCAGTATGCGCCGGCGGTGATTGCGGAGGAACTGCCCGGCGGTTTGCGGCTGCCGCCCGGCGCCATCACCCACGACTTGCAGCGCCTGTCGGTTCCGTTTGCCAGCGGCTCCAATGCGCCGGACGCGATGGTCGTCATCCCGTGCAGCATGGGCACCCTGGGCCGCATCGCGCATGGCTACAGCGAGAACCTGCTCCTGCGCGCCGCTGATGTGGTGTTGAAGGAACGAAAGCAGCTGATCCTGGTTCCCCGCGAAACGCCATTGAGCCTGGTTCACGTCCGGAACTTCGAGCTCCTGCTCCAGGCCGGCGCGACGATTCTTCCCGCCAATCCCTCCTTCTACTCCCGCCCGCGGAGCGTCGCGCAGGTCGCGGATACCGTGGTCGCGCGGGTGCTGGATCACCTGGGCGTGGCGCATAAGCTGGTGGCGCGGTGGCAGGAGGAACGGGAATAGCGGGCCGGGAGGGCTGAATGTTGAACCCTGGCCTCCAGAATCCGCCGTCTTGATTTCCATGTTCGCCACCCTCCGCAAATGGGCGTCCTTCGTTACGTTCTCGCATACGGTGTTTGCGCTGCCGTTTGCCCTTGCCGCCATGGCCGTGGCCGCCCGCGACCATCGCGGCTGGCCCGGCTGGCGGGTGTTCGGCCTGATCCTCGCCGCCATGGTCTGCGCCCGCACTTGCGCGATGGCCTTCAACCGCATCGTGGATCGCAAATTTGACGCCCTCAACCCCCGCACCGCGCGCCGCCATCTGCCCGCGGGACACATCACCCTGGCCAGCGCCGCGACTCTCTGCGCCCTGTCGGCCGCCGGGTTGGTGGGGGCGAGCTATCTGCTTAACCCGATCTGCTTCTACCTCGCGCCGGTCGCGTTGGTGGTCATCTGCTTTTATTCGCTGACCAAGCGGTTCACGGATTACACCCATGTCTTTCTGGGGTTGTCCCTGGCGCTGGCCCCGGTCGGCGCGTGGCTGGCGGTCAAGGGCCTGGAGATCTCGCGCTGGGAAATCCTCCAGATGCTTGTGCTGGCCGCCGTCGTGGTTCTTTGGCTCGTCGGCTTCGACATCATCTATGCCTTGCAGGACTACGAGTTCGACCGCGCGCAGGGGCTGCACTCGCTCGTCGTCGCCTGGGGGCCCGCGAATGCCTTGCGGGCCGCCTTCCTTGCGCACGTGCTGATGTGCGGCCTGCTGTTTGTCTTTGGACTGCTCTGCCGGTTCCGCATTGCGTATATCATCGGCTGGGTGCTCATCGTTGGCTGCCTGGTGCTCGAACACTGGATCGCCCGCCGGCGCAGCCTTAACTGGATCAACCTCGCCTTTTTCCGCCTCAACGCCGTGGTCAGCGCCATCTTCCTCGTGGTCACCCTCGCCGAGGTCATATTTCAGGGCGGCTTCCGGCTGCGCTGAGCGCGCCCGGGCCCAGGCGCGCCCCGTCCCAACCCGCGCCGCCTTCTGCGGAATCGGCCGGGCTGATGAGCCGGCGCGGCGGCGGGGGCGGCGCGGCGCCCGCGGGCCGCGGTTTCGGAGGGCGGGGCGGAGCTTATCGGTTGCGGGCCAATTGCCGGGCCAGCCGGAGGGCCGCCACCATGCTGGAAGGATTGGCCTTGCCCTGGCCGGCGATGTCGTAGGCGGTGCCGTGGTCGGGCGAG
The DNA here is from genome assembly GCA_012517205.1 of Verrucomicrobiota bacterium. Lineage (GTDB taxonomy): Bacteria > Verrucomicrobiota > Verrucomicrobiia > Limisphaerales > UBA8199 > UBA8199. The sequence goes on along the minus strand of JAAYVL010000101.1, from coordinate 6,480 downwards.
GTGCGGATGAAAGGCAGGCCGAGCGTCCAATTAACCCCGGTTTCGAAGGCGATCATCTTGAGCGGCGCCAATCCCTGGTCGTGGTACATCGCCACCACCGCATCGAACTCGCCCTTGAAGGCATGGTAAAACAGCGCGTCGGCGGCCAGCGGGCCGGCCACGTCCAACTGCCGGCTTTGGGCCGCGCGCACGGCGGGGGTGATGATCGTCTGCTCTTCCGTGCCCATTTCGCCGCCTTCGCCCGCATGGGGATTCAGGCCGCAGACGGCCACCCGCGCGCGTGGCAGGCCGAGGCCGCGGCAGGCTTCGGCGGCCAACTCGATGACCTGCTCGATCTTGGCCTGCGTGAGGTGGTCGGATACGCGTTTGATCGGCAGATGGGTGGTGGCCAGCGCCACGCGCAGCCAGCGGCCGCGGTCGTCGTGGCCGAGCAGCATCATGGCCGTGCGCTGGGCGTGGGCGAGTTGGGAAAGCATTTCGGTTTGGCCGACGAAAGGCTGCCCGGCGCGGACAATCGCTTCCTTGCTTACGGGCGCGGTCACCAGCGCGTCGAGTTGCCGCCGCTGGCAGCGTTCCGCCCCCTCCCGGACCCAGGCGTAGGCCGCGCGCGCCGCGGCGGGCGCTCCCGCCGGCAAGCCCGCCGGCAGCGCATCGGGCAGCGGATGGCACAGGCAGAACCGCCCGGGCGCATCCCCGCCGGCGTCGGCCTGGAGCGGAAGGTTCAATCCAAGCTGCGCATTAAGGCGGCGCGTGTGTTCCGCATCGCCAATCAGCAGGTAGCGCGTGTCATCGGCCGGCGCTTCGAGCGCGAGGGCCTTGAGGGTGACTTCGGGGCCAATGCCCGTGATGTCGCCCAGGGAAATACCAATTCGGGCGGTCATAATGAAAGCTGCGCAGCCCGCGCCGGCCGGGGTGGGCCTCCGCCCGGCCCGCCGCGCGGTGGGCGTCTAAAAGACCTGGACGAACGTCTTCTTTTTGAGCCGGTCAAGCCACAGGTTGGCCAGGCGGGTTTGTTCCTTGACCAGCAAGTCCTGTTCGATTTGCTCCCGGACTTCAGCCAGCGTTTTGAACCGTTCCGGGCGCTTGTCCTCGACCTGCATGAGGTAGAACTCGACCGGCGGCGGCAGATTGGCCGCCGCGGCGGCGGACTCCAACCGGCGTTCTTCGACGAGGTCTTCCTTTTTCAGCGCCAGGTCCACCACGTAATGACGCGCCAGGACCGGCGCCTTGTTGGAGTATTGGCAAACCCAGTAATCATCCCCGGCGGACCGGCTCAGCACGCTGCTGTTTTGCCCGACCTGGAGCGCGGCGGCCGTATCGGCCAGGCCGCGGCTCAGGCGCGACAATTCCCACCACCCCAAATCTCCCCCTTCGGTTTTCTGCGAGCCCTCGGAATGAATGCTGGCCATTTCCGCAAACGTGGCGCCTTCTTTGAGCTTCGTGAGGATGTCTTCCGCCAGCGCGGCGGTCGAGGCCGCCTCCGTTTGCCCGGGACACTTCAGCACAATCATTCGCAGTTTGACTTCCTCCTGGACTTTGAACTCCTCGCGGCGGGCGAGGTAGTGCTCTTCCACCTTATGCGGCGAGATGATGATGGAAGAGGAGATGTTTTCCTGGCGCAGCCAGGAGATAATGATTCGATTGCGAATTTGCTGGCGATACCGCTCCAGGGTGACGCCCTCGGCTTGCAGCGTTCGCATAAACGCCACCCGGTCCCCGCCATAGCGCGTGTGGATTTCCCGCTCAATGTCCTTGTCAATGTCTTTGCCAATGATCTTGTTGGCATGCTCCAGCCGCTCCTTCTGGGCGAACTTGCTGCGGAAATCCTGCAGGATCAACTGCCGCTCGATCAACTGCTCGAGGTTTTCGTTGAGGGCCGCGGTCACCTTCTGCTCCAGCAATTCCGGCTGGCCGCGATACTGCCGCACCAGCAGTTCGCGGGCTGGGGTCATCCGGTCCTGCAGTTCGGCAAACGTCACGACCGAATCATGCACCACGGCTTGAATGGCGTTGACCAGGTGGGTTTCGGCGCTGGCGCGGGGCGTGAAACTGAATCCCGCCGCGGCCACCAACATGATGCTGAGCGTTCTCATCGGAAAGCGCGCCCAATCTAGGCGCCGCGGGCTGGCGGGTCAAGCGCCGTCATCCGGGCTGCCGTCATCCGGGGGCCAGGAAAGACTGTGGACATCGTGACCCCAGTCTTTCCCAGTTTTGAATCAATAGACGCTTTCATCCCGGCTCGCTCAACCCGAAAAGTGGCTTTGGGGGTAGAAAGATCGTTTCCCTCTCATCTACTGAACCTTACGCGCCGACAACAAAAGACCCTGGCCCGGCCGCCCAGGCTGTGTATAAAGAGCTTTATCTGCTGCACCGAAAGCTCCATGATGCGTTCGGAACTCCACAGGCGCCCGGACGCCTGTATGACGTGATGAAACCGTTAATTGAAATCCGCAACCGGGTGCGGAAATAAACCTGGAAAGCATCAAAGCATGAAAACGAATCAATGGCTGGGCATCCTGGCGGCGGCGTTAAGCGGCGTATTATTGGCAGGCTGCCAGAGCACGCCCTCCCCCACCCCCGCCAAAGGACAAATCTCCCATCGGCCATTCGGCCGGACCCCGGACGGCACCGCGGTGGACCTCTTTACCCTGCGCAACGCAAACGGCGTCGAGGCCGGCATCTGTAATTACGGCGGCCTGGTGATCTTCCTGAAAGTGCCGGACCGCCACGGCCGGCTGGGGGACGTCACGCTCGGCTATGACAAGCTGGAGGATTACCTCAAGGACAGCCCGTATTTCGGCGCGCTGATCGGGCGCTACGGAAACCGGATTGCGAAAGGCAAGTTCACGCTCAACGGCCAGGAATACACCCTGGCGGTCAACAACGGCCCGAACGCGCTGCACGGCGGGTTGAAGGGCTTTGATAAAGTGGTGTGGCAGCCCACCATCCGGGCCACCCGCGAAGGCCCGGAGCTGGAGCTGAACTACGTGAGCCGGGACGGCGAGGAGGGCTACCCGGGCACCTTGCGCGTCACCACGATCTACTCCCTGACCCCCGACAACGCGCTCAAGATTCAATACCGGGCCACGACGGACAAGGACACCGTGGTCAACCTCACGCACCATTCCTACTTCAACCTCGCCGGCCAGGGCGACATCCTGAATCACCAAGTCATGCTGCCGGCCGACACGTTCACGCCCGTGGACCGCACGCTGATCCCGACCGGCGAGCTGCGGCCGGTGGCGGGCACGCCGTTTGACTTCCGCACCCCCACCGCCATCGGCGCGCGGATCGGCCAGGACGACGAGCAGCTTAAGTTCGGCGGCGGCTACGACCATAACTGGGTAATCAACAAGCCCCTGGGGCAATTGGGCCTCATGGCGCGGGTCTATGACCCGGCCAGCGGGCGGGTGATGGAAGTGCTGTCCACCGAACCGGGCCTGCAGTTCTACTCGGGCAATTTCCTCGACGGCAAAAACATCGGCAAAGGCGGCTGGGCCTACAAGTTCCGCAACGGCTTCTGCATGGAGCCGCAGCATTATCCCAACTCGCCCAACCAGCCCAACTTCCCCTCGGTGGTGCTCAAACCCGGCCAGGTGTATCACAACACCATCCTCTACCGGTTCTCCGTGCAGAAATAACCGCGCCGCCGCGCCGCCGGAAGCGCCCGGCCGGTGCGCCGGGCGCGAGGATTGACTTTTGCGCCCGACCGGTTGTACTGGCGGGCGCATGGGTGCCATGCAGACATTTCCAGACCCGCTGGACCTGGCCAGCCTGAAAGTGCGCCCGCTGGCCGAGCGGGAAAGCCGGAGCCGGCTGGAGCACATCCTGGTGGACCCCGGCGCGCCGCCGCGCGCATGCGCGCCCGAAGCGCTCGCCGCCGTCCACGCCGCCGCCCAGCGCCTCGCGGCGGCCCGCCAGCGCCAGGCCAGCGTCATCCTCATGTATGGCGCGCACCTGGTGAAGAACGGGGCGCTGGCCATCGTCAACCGCCTGCTCACGGACGGCTGGATCACCCACCTGGCCACCAACGGGGCGGGCACCATCCACGACTGGGAACTGTCCTTCCTCGGCCGCACGGAGGAAAGCGTGCGGCAAAACGTGGCCACCGGCTCGTTCGGCGCCTGGGACGAAACCGGGCGCTGCCAGCACCTGGCCCTGCTGGCCGGCGCGCTGCGCGGCGAAGGCTACGGCCGCAGCCTGGGGCGCTTCATCAGCGAAGACGGCGTGACCCTGCCCGACCCCGCGGCGCTGGCGCAATCGCTGCGCGAGCGCCCGGGTGACCCGCTCGCGCCCGCGCGGGCGGACTTGCTGCAGGCGATGCGGGCGCACCAACTGCCGGCCGGGCGAATCCTCGTGCCGCACCGCTGGAAGGAAACCTCGATTCTGGGACAGGCGTTCCGGCAGAACGTGCCGCTGACGGTGCATCCCGGCTTGGGCTACGACATCATCGCGGTCCATCCCATGTTCAACGGCGCGGCCATCGGCCGGGCGGCGGCGGTGGATTTCCGGCTGTTCAGCCGCGCCGTGGAGGGGCTGGACGGCGGCGTGGTGCTGTCCATCGGCTCGGCGGTCATGGCGCCGCAGGTGTTCGAGAAAAGCCTCAGTTGCGTCAACAACCTGCGCCTTCAGGCGGGCCGCCCGGCCGTGCGGGACCTGGAGTTCTACGTGGTGGACCTCCAGGACGGCGGCCAATGGGACTGGTCCCGGGGCGAGCCGCCCCGCTCCAGCCCCGCCTACTACCTGCGCTTCTGCAAGAGCTTCGCGCGCATGGGCGGCCGGATGAACTACGTCCAATGCGACAACGTGGCCTTCCTGCATAACCTCCTCCACCACCTGCCGGCGCCGCGCCGCTAACCCGGCCCCGTCTCCCCGGCGCCCCCGGCGCGCCGCCCCCCCGCCGCGGCGCCAGGCGCGGCCATCCGGGGTTTGACATCCCGGCCGGGTGCCCTAGTTTGGCGGAATGTTCGATTCATTAAGCAGCAAGCTGGAGAAGGTCTTTCGGGATCTGCGGGGCCTGGGCAAGATCAGCGAGGCCAACGCCAGCGCGGCCCTCCGGGAGGTGCGGCAGGCCTTGCTGGAGGCCGACGTCAACTTCAAGGTCGCGCGCGACTTCATCGAGCGCGTCCGGGCCCAGTCGCTCGGGCAGGAGGTCATCCAGAGCATTCAACCCGGGCAGCAGGTCATCAAGATCATCCACGACGAACTGGTGCAACTGCTCGGCGCGACGAATGCGGGCCTGCAGTTGAGCGGCAACCCCAGTTGCGTGCTGATGGTCGGCCTGCACGGCTCGGGCAAGACGACCTCCAGCGGCAAGCTGGGCCGATTGCTGCACAAGCAGGGGCGCACCCCGCTGCTGGTGGCGGCGGATGTGTATCGCCCGGCGGCGATGGAGCAGTTGCAGACGGTCGGCAAACAGGCGGCGCTGCCCGTGTACGCGCACCCCGGCGCGACCGATGTGCTCCAGATCGCCCGCGAGGCGCTGGCCTTCGCCCGGGCCCACAACCGGAACACGCTGATCTTCGATACCGCGGGCCGGCTGCAAATTGACGAGCCGCTGGTGCGGGAACTGGTCGCGTTGCGCGACCTGGTCAAACCCCAGGAAACCCTGCTGGTGCTCGATGCCGCCACCGGCCAGGAAGCCGTCAGCGTGGCCACCCACTTCGACCAGGCGCTCAACATCACCGGCGCCATCCTGACCAAGCTGGACGGCGACGCCCGCGGCGGCGCGGCGCTGAGCCTGCGCGCGGTGACGGGCAAACCGATCAAGTTCGCGGGCGTGGGCGAGAAACTCGACGAGTTCGAGCCCTTCCACCCCGAGCGCATGGCCTCGCGCATCCTGGGCATGGGCGACGTCGTCAGCCTGGTCGAAAAGGCCGCCGCGGCCGTGGACCTGGAGGATGCGCAGCGCCTGGAAGAAAAAATGCGCAAGGGGCAGTTCACCCTGGAGGATTTTCTGGAGCAACTGCGCCAGATGAAGAAACTGGGGCCGCTGGAATCCATCGTCGGCCTGCTGCCGGGCGGGGCGGAGGCGCTCAAAGGCCAGGACCTGAGCAAGCAGGAAAAAGAGTTTCGCCACATGGAAGCGATGATCTGCAGCATGACGCCGCAGGAACGGCGCAACCCGCACATCCTCAACGCCCGGCGCCGGCAGCGTATCGCCAAGGGCAGCGGGGTGACGGTGACCGAACTGAACACCATGCTCAACAAGTTCGCGGGCATGCAGCAGATGATGAAGAAGATGGGCAAATTCCAGAAGATGCTGTCCCGGATGGGCGGCGGCCCCGCCAGCCTGCTGCGCCGACGCTGACCCTTAACCGGAAAGCTTCAGTTGAGTCGTTCAACCGCCCACCCTCGTTCCTCTGGAGCCTGGGTTCCCCTGACCGCCCAAGCCATAGCCCCGGAATCCCCTTATTTAGTGAATTCAGCAGTATCGCTGCTGGATTCCAAGCGCCTTTTGTTTGTAAAATCAACGACTTA